>NZ_JCAFUK010000009.1:0-200425 GCF_059371235.1 Stenotrophomonas sp. YJH_SMC_29
CGGCCAGTGCACAGTCCGCATCGGCCAGCGCCATGCAACGGCCCGGCATCTGGTGACGCTCTGGCCAAGGCTGGCCGTCGGCGGCCGCGCCTTTGCCGATGCGGTGAAGCGTGGCGATGAAGGCGTTCGGATCGGCCGCAGCCGCGTGGTCTGACGGCTCACCGCCAGTGGCGGATGAGCGATGCGGATGCAGGCGCGGGAAGTCCGGTGTGGTCATGGCAGTGCTCCGTGCAGGACGGACGGTAGCCGCCACACAAAGGTGGCGGGCGGAGACGTGGCTCGAAAACCGGGAGATCACGAACAAGACCGGCAGGCGCAAGGCCTCCACGCTCCGCCCGCCATAGCCGACAGACGGAATGCCAGCCGGCGCCACGCGGGGTGACGCCGGCTGGCAAGCGCAAACAACGTTCGTGATCTAACGGGTTTTCGAGGCCCGGCCACCGATTTTCCGGTGGCCCGCCATCTGTACGCGTGTCGCGGCGCAGTGCCAATCAGAACTGTTGCATTCCACGCTGAAACAAAGACGCTTTCGGCATTCTTGCATGCGGTTAAGCCGTCGCAGACGCAGGCGCCGCAACGGCCACAGCGGCTTGAGGAATATGCGACACGGGTCGAAGTTGACGACGTTGCCCACCATCGCCGCACCAAGCCGATGGCGACAGGGCGCAAGCTGAGCGTGATCGAGCGTCGGCAGCGGCCTGCGACGATTACGCCTGCATGTGCGCGTAACCAGCCACGGCCGCGAACCTGGCCAGGTTCCACAGCTCGCCGTTTGCGCCCCAGGTCCCATCGGCGACGTCGCTGACGGTGATCGATACGGCAAGGCGGCGCGACTCCGGATGCGCCAGTGCACCGACGATCGCATCGTGCACCGCCCGTGCGTAGCGCGTGCGTCGCTCAGCATCAAGCACGCCTGCGGGTGCCAGCACCTGTACCAGCACCGGGACAAACGTCTCGAAGGTGTCCTCGTCGCCACAGCGCCAGTGAGCGACCGGCTCATGGAGCACCCAGCAGAGCCGGCGCTGGTGGGGCAGCGGTCCCAGTCCGCTGCACGCGACGGCCGCCTGCTCGACAGCGGACAGCATCGCGCGGCATTGCGACGTGGTGAATGCGCCGGCAGGCGTCTTGATCTGGAGAGTCGGCATCAGTGGTGCTCCGTGGGGGAAAGGAAGCGTCATTGGACGCCCCCGCGAGTACCGACTGAAGTGGCCGATCCGCCATCTTTGACGCACAATCGGCCAATGCACGATTTCACACTCGTCGTTCCTGCGGGCGCTTTCGGCTCCAGCGTTGCGCTCACCCTCGATGTGCTCGCTACCGCAGCGAAGCTTGCACCGCGAGCCGGGGTGATGCCTCCCCGATGGCGGGTCTGTGGCGTTGACGCCGGTGCCCTGCGTCTGGCGGGCGGATTGCAGGTCGACGTGGCGCAGCTGCCGGACCGGGCCACCCGACGCGAATGCTGGATCCTGCCAGGGCTGGATGTGGACGACGCGGATCAGTTGGCGGCGCGCCTGGCGCAGGATGACGTGCCAGTGCTGGCGGCCGCGCTGCGCCGCCATGTGCAGTCCGGCGGGCGCATTGCTGCCTCCTGCTCCTCGGTGTTCCTGCTGAATGCGGCAGGACTGCTTTCCGGTCGCAGCGTTACCACCACATGGTGGCTGTCGCCAGCGTTGCGCCGCGTTGCACCGGCGGCGTCGGTTGAAGCCGACCGCATGGTGATCGAGTCGGGCGCGTTGATGACCGCCGGCGCCGCATTCGCGCATCTGGATCTGATGCTGCACGTGCTGCGGCAGCGCTTCGGCGATGCGCTGGCGTCTGCGGTGGGACAGGCGCTGCTGGTGGACCGCCGGCATCTTCAGTCACGCTACGCGACGCCGGCGCTGATGGCACCGCAAAGCGAGCTGATCGCTCGGCTTTCCTCACATATCGAGCGGTCAATGCCTGGAACGATCACCGTTGCGGATCTGGCCAGCTACGCCAACACGTCGATCCGCACGCTCAACCGGCAGGTCACGCGCCTGCTCGGCCACGGGCCGCAGGCATTGATCCAGTCAATACGGCTCAACCGCGCGCGAGTCCTGCTGGCGCAAGGCACGTTGCCGGTGGACGAGGTCGCCGCCCAGGTTGGACTGGGCGACGCGGCGGCATTGCGCAGGCTGCTGCGCAGGCGGATGGACGTTACGCCCAGCCAGATACGGGGCTGACGCGACGCCAGTATCTCCGCGCGGCCTGGCCCAGCGCGTCCGTTCCATCACTGCGGGCTGCGCTTCTCATACCAGGCTTGAGTACGGTTCACGATCCGGACCACGGACAGCATGACCGGCACCTCGATCAGTACGCCAACCACCGTCGCCAGCGCCGCCCCCGAATGCACGCCGAACAGTCCTACTGCCGTGGCAACCGCCAGCTCGAAGAAGTTGCTGGCCCCGATCAGCGCTGACGGGCCGGCCACGCAGTGCGCCACGCCCAAGCGGCGGTTGAGCAGGTAGGCCAGGCCTGAAGTGAAGTAGACCTGGATCAGGATCGGCACTGCAATCAGTGCGATCACCAGCGGTTGCTTCACGATCTGCTGGCCCTGGAACCCGAACAGCACCACCAGCGTCAGCAGCAGCGCGGACAGGGACAGCGGCCCCAACCTTCGAAGCGCACCCTGAAGGCCCGCCTCGCCGCGGCGCGAAAGGATCCAGTGCCGCAGCAGCGCAGCCATCAGCACCGGCGCCACGATGTAGAGGCCCACCGACAACAGCAGCGTGTCCCACGGCACAGTGATCGCCGACAGGCCCAGCAACAGTGCAACCACCGGTGCGTATGCGACCACCATGATCGCGTCGTTCAACGCCACCTGGCTCAGGGTGAAGTTGGCATCACCGCCGCACAGGTTGCTCCACACGAACACCATGGCGGTGCAGGGCGCGGCCGCCAGCAGAATCAGCCCGGCGATGTAGCTGTCGATCTGTGCTGCGGGCAGCCAGTCCGCGAAGGCATGGCGCAGGAACAGCCAACCCAGCAGCGCCATCGAGAACGGCTTGACCGCCCAGTTGATGAACAGTGTTACCCCGATGCCCTTCCAGTGCTGCTGCAACTGGCGCATCGCGCGGAAGTCGACCTTCAGCAGCATCGGGATGATCATCAGCCAGATCAGCGCGGCAACCGGCAGGTTGACCTTGGCGACTTCGGCGGACGCCAGCACCGTGAAAGCATCGGGCAGGACGTGGCCCAGCAGCGTGCCCATCGCAATGCACAGCACAACCCACAGGGTCAGGTGTCGCTCGAACAGGCTCATGGCAGTGGCACCGTTACTGCGCGCCGTCGGTCGGCAGCAGTTGGCCGATCCGATCCAGCGCGTCCTGCAGCGCTTCGCGTTCGGACCACACCGATTCGGGCAGTGCGAGCAGCGCACGCAGGCGCGTTTTCACGATGGCGTGGGCCAGCGCAAAGGCTGCGGCCTTGTCGGCGTCGCTGCCCGTCACAGCAGCCGGATCGGGCAGGCCCCAGTGGCTGCGGATGAAGTCACCGAACACCACCGGGCAGGCTTCGGCAGCGGCCGCGTCACACACGGTGATCACCAGGTCCATCGGGGCTGCATCCACGAATTCGTCCCATGATTTGCTGCGCAGCCCGTCAATGGGCATTCCTTCGCCCTGCAGCTGGGCCAGCGCGAATGGATTGACCTGGCCGGCAGGCTGGCTGCCGGCGCTGAACGCGGTGAAGCGATCGCCGCCCCAGGCGCGCAGGGTGGCTTCGGCAAGCACGCTGCGGGCGCTGTTGCCGGTGCAGAGGAACAGGACATTGCGGGTCATGGAGCAATTGCCTTGAGGGAGGGCGTTGCGTGGGTTCAGCACCCGCACGCGGGGGCGCCGGGCGTGCATTGCCCTGTCGGCGAGCCCGCGCAGCAGTTGTGCGTCAGGTACTCGATCAAGCCGTTCATCGCATTGAAGTTGGCGCGATAGCAGACATGGCGTCCCTGGCTTTCGCTCTCTACCAGGCCGGCCTGCACCAGCTCCTTCAGATGGAAGCTGAGCGTGGCCGGCGGCACCTGCAGGGCGGTGCCGATATCGCCAGCCATGCGTCCGGCGGGGCCAGCCTCCACCAGCAGGCGGAAGGCGGCGAGTCGGGTCGCGTGGCCCAGAGCGGTCAGCGCGCTGATTGCGTTCGATGTTTCCATATTTCTAGAATAATCGAACAAATGAGCCGGCCGCAAGTACCTACCTGCCGCAGCACGGCGCCGTCACTTGCGTGTCCAGGAAACAGATCCGCTGGCTGCCGTGGGAGGCATGCAGCGGACGGCACACCAAGCGGCACTCTGGCAGCGATGCAGGTGAGCGGCGGTTCGACAGGAATTCGATGGCGACGAGCGATTGCAGGCTTCGCCTTTCACCCGCCGGCGGTGGAGGGGATGGCGGTGCAGGCCAGGCTCACGCTGCTGAGGCGAGGCCGGGCGGACGGCCTGGTGGACCGGTACAGCGAGCGCGCGCTACTTGCTCGCGCGCCGCGCGCCCTTCTCGTCGGCGTCCTTCGCATCGCCACGGCTCTGCGCGAACTCCGGGAACGTCTTCGCGATCGAATCCTTGTCCGGCAGGATGTAGAACACACCGCCCTTTTCGAACGTGGACTGCACGATCTGCTCGTAGAACGTCGGCGAGACGTTGATGCAGCCGTGGGTGACGCGGTTGTCGTCCGGCGTGGGCGATGCCAACCGCTCGGCGCGCTTTTCTTTCGGGCTGCCCGGCGGCAGCGGGTGCAGCGAAACGGCGGAATCATAGTCCACCCACAGCACGCGCCCGGCATCGTCGGAGGGGCCGTAGCCGCCAATGAAGCGGCCGGCAGGCGTGGTGCGGTCGTGGCCGGGAATCGCGCTCAGTGCGAGCTTTGCGACGCCGGGTGCGGAGTGGTCGCCAATGGCCGAACCGAACAGTGCCGGCGCGGCGCCACGCAGTTTGCCCTCGCCGCTGAAGATCAGCACCTGCGCCGCCGCCTTGTCCATGACCGCAAACGGATAGCCCTGGTTGTCCTTGCTGGCAACGACCCAGCCGGCCAGTTCGATCACGGTTTCAGACACGTTCTGGTCGGGCGGCAGTTCATCGATGGCGGCGACGCGTTGGGCCGGTACGTCGTCCTTCGCGTCCTTTGCGTTGGCTACGCCACTGCACGCAACCGCCAGCGCCATGGCCAGAGTGGCGTGCAGGGCGCGGCGTGCAGGGGAGGAGGAAGTACGAATGGGACGGCTCCTTGCAATGCAGATCTGTGGTGGAAGGACGCCAGTGGCCGGCGAAGGCCACTGGTTCCCGGTGCAGATGTGGATCAATTCAAACGGTGAGGGAGCGGTTACCCGCGCGGCTTGCGGCCGGCAGGTGCCCTTTCAAGCTGCTGCACGCGGCCTTCGATCTGGTCCAGGCGCTGGTTGGCCTGCTGTGCGGACTGGTTGGCGGATTCAGCGCTCTGTGCGGCGCCCTGCACCTTGACGTCGAGCTGGTCGAGGCGCGAGTTGATCGTTGCAAACTCGTTCTTGTAAGAGGCGCAAGCGCCAAGGCTCACGGTGGCGATGAGCGCTACAGCAAGCGCGCGGGCCGTCTTCATGTGTTGCGGGTTCAGGTTCATTGCACTCCCTCCTTCGTCTGGGGAAGCTGGAATATAGCGGCGTTTGTTCCCGGCGCTACCAAGCGCTTTCAGCTGGAATTTGACTACGTGGAAGGGCTGTGAAGTCCGCCTGTGACCCAACATTAACAAGCGGGATCAGGCGAGCTGGTCTGCGTCGGCCGAGCGCCTTGCGCCTATTCAAGATCGCCAATTCATCAGTATGAAGCCGAACTCACGGGCGCTGGGTGTCCGTGCTTGTTGCGGCCGTGCACGCAGGCCGCCATCCACTTGCCTCAAGCAGCGCATTGGCCGTCGCGGGCCGTACATCCAGCAGCTCCGCAATCGCCTTCGACCTGTCGGGCGCGCGGGAGACATAGTCGCGGGCGATGCGGTAGCCGATCCAGTAGCCGAGATCCCCGCGCCGAGCGTCATCGCCAGGACCGTTGTACAGCCACTGCGATAGATCGGTGCCCCTGCTGTCCTGCACGAAGGCGCGCTCCAGCGCGCATTCGCGGCCCTGCGCCCAGCGATGCAGATGCGCGTTGGCCGTTTGCCCGGAGATCAGCTCGCCTACGTACTCTGCGCCGCCTTCAAGCAACGTCTGATAGAGCAGCGTGGGCTGCTCGACCTCCGAGCGTGCGCCGGGCTGTTGCACGTGCACGTACTCATGGGCGATCAGGTGCACGAAGCGGTCGCCCACATCGGGCTGCATCCAGTCGGCGTTGCACAGCGCTTCCAGGCCGATCACCACACCTGCTTCGGTGGTGACGCCGCCGCTGTTGCCGCGGCCGACCAGCACGGTGACTGGAGGAAAGCGAGCGGAGGGAAGCAGAGTGCCCAACCGGCCGAGTGCCTCGGCTACCCGCGCGCGCACTCCCGGCAACGCCGCCTCACACGTGCGTGCCTTCGCAAACAGCGCAGGCTTGTCCTGGATCGCGCCTGCAAGACGCTCCATCGAACCGATACGGCTGTCGGTGAAGCTGCGCAATGCATCGGTGCCGACGCCCAGATAGCCGCGTCGCAGGTCTTCGGCACTTGGCAATCCCCCGCTGGCATCCAACACGCTGAAGAAGCGCGTGACATCGTCTGTCCGGACCACAACGCGCCCGGCCGCGCTGGCTGCCTGCAGCGGCACGATGACGAGCAGCAGCACGAGCGCCCTGCAGCGGACGTCGGGCGGAAACAGCAGTGACGCGATGGATGCCTAGCCACGTGCCCATAGTTAGAGCGCGTTTTGGCCTCATAGTTGGGTGCAGCCGAGGCTCTACATTCACCGACTATTAGCACTTTGGCCCCATAGTCGGGGCGCTCGTAGCGTAGCTAATTGATATCGAAGGAAATGATTGCATAGTTGGAGACTTCTTTCATAGCTGAACCAACTATGGGTACGCGAATGAATATCCGCTCTCCAGACCGTGCAGTCTGCTGGCGTCTGCCACCTACCTGGATTCCGATGCAAGGTTGTGAAGACGTGGCTGAACCTAGTGAGGCAGCACGGATCTCGGATGGACGCAACGCGCAATGCAAGAAGTCGCTAATCAATGTGGCATGGACCCACAAATGAAAAGCCACTGTTAGTTCCACTCGCGCAATGGGCTCCAATCTAGCATTCGACTCGTCCGGAGAACGCTCGACGTACTAAGGCTTCAAGGATTGTAATGGATTGATTTTAAAGGAGGTATAACCATTTATGGCTTGCGAAATGCAGAGGGACTCAACGAGCTTGCAACGAGCATTGGTTTGCGTATGTTGGAGGAATGAACGCACTTTCCCTGCAAAGAGCGGCACTTGAAGCGTCCTCAGAAGAGGAACTGGCAGACAGGATCGTTGATGAGTCTGGGATCTGTGTTCGCGTGGGGGATGCCAGGCAGCTACTTGGATTCCGTAGCCTAGATGCAGGTAGACGAGCTGCAGTGCAGGGGCGCTTAGGCATCGAAGCGGTGAACTTTCCAGGTCGCCGTGGACGTTTGTCCCTTCGGCAGGCACCTATCAAGGAGCCCGTGCAATGAGCTAAGTAAGAAAGATCTCTGGGGAGAAGAAACAACAAACCCTGGCTGGCAGGCCAGGGCTTGTTCGCAGCTAGCGCTTAGTTCCGCGTAGCTGAATCTACTCCCGACCCGTGCTTCTTTCAAGTGCTCGTCAAAGCGGGAGGGGGCCGTGCAGCCATCTCCCACCATGAGGGAGATGGCAATGACCCCAGATCAGCTGAGGGATCATCTAAGAACGCTAGATCTATCAGTAGAAGATAGGTCCTTCGCACTCGAGCTCTTTGGCCAGGAACCAGGGCGCAGCGTTGGCGCCTATGCACTGGACAATGTGGTCGTCGACTTCTATTCAAGAAAGTGTCGCGATGTTCGCAGGCTGGAAAGCCATACAGTCGAGCAAACATTTGCATATGAGCTAGAAATTGATCCTGACGTCATCTCATATGTTTGCCAGGTCACTTGTCGTGGCATAAGGCGCGGCAATCATGTGTGCACCGCCCATGCAGACTTCTTTGTGGTTCGACGGTCCTCCGTGGAAATCGTGGAATGTAAGCCCATCTCCAAGCTCAGCACTCTTGTGGAGAGAAAGCCCGAAGAGTGGGTGCTGGACGGTGGGAAATATCGCAATCTGGTGTATGAGCGATGGGCAGCATCCCATGGGATCGAGTACAAGATCTGGGCCTCACCCAGCAACATCAGCCGATACCATAGGAACTTGCAGTTCATCTACCAAAACTGGGATGAAGATCTCTCAATGGTGCGCCGAGAGGGCTTTGCTGCGGTGGAAAAGCAGCTTTACATGGGGCCAAAAAGCATCGCGTTTCTTATGGAAGAGATCCCTTGGTTCAACGCTGGGGTCGCAGCAGGACTCTTGGCGGATAGGCTAGTCCACGGGCCCATAGGGCACATACCGATTACCGATACGCGCAACTTTCTCTTAAGCCTAAGTCAAGAGCAGGCGGAGGCGATTGCGGCCGAGTGCTGTAAGAACATCAACAACCTGTATGCCGAAGCTAGCGGCCCAGTTGCGCTCGCAAGTTCAGTTGATGTGGCAAAGGCAGTTGCAAGGCTGAAGAAGCTTGAATGCCTTGCTCGTGAAGGAAAGCGAGCGACACCCAAGATGAGGAAGTTGGAGGAGCGGGTGAGACTAGCGCGCGCAGAGGGTCGCAATCCTCTAGATGATCTCATCACCAACTACGCAAAGTGCGGGAACCGATCCAGTCGTCTCACTCACGCGCAATCAGAACTTGTACGCGGAGTCATTGGCTCACATTGGCTAAAGGGTAAGGTTGCGACGCTAGCCGATCTGTATCGTGAGCTAGCCCTGCAGTGCGAGTGCGCTGGCGTTCCTGTGCCTGGCCGGAAGGCGCTCGTCAGAAGAGTTCGATCCGTTTCAAGGGGGCAACGTGATCTTGCTGTCGGCGGTAAGCGAAACTATCAAGCAAATAGGCCGCGTTCCGACGCTCGGGTTAGATCAGGCCAAGCGCTTGCTGTGCACTCTGTCCTGCACATCGATGCAACCAAGGTTGACAACCGAGTCTTTACACAAGAAGACGAAGGGCAGCAAGACCACTGCCCGGTACTGTACTGCGGCCGTGACGAAGCGTCGTCTAAGGTTATGGCCCATGCCTTTGTCTTCGGTCCCGCTCGGCGCGAAGGGCCACTAATTTTGCTGAGGAACTATGTGCGCGAGCACGCGAAGCTTCCACACGCAATCGTGATCGATCGAGGCACTGATCTGAAGTCAGCCTTAGGTGATCTCTGTCGAACCTATGGCATCTCCATACTCACAGTGCCGACAGGCGCGAGTCGCTTCAACTCACAGTGTGAGACGGTTCAAGGGCTTATCAATTCCATGGTCAGCCACAAATTGATTGGGAGCACAAAGCCAGATAAAGCCGGTAGAAGTGTCGATGGAAAATTCAAAAGCAGATCGACCGCGCGCCTAGATTTCTCGACCGTAGAATCCGAAATTCACCACCTTCTGTACAGCCTGATGCCCGAGATGCCCGTGGATGGCTTCGCAGGTGCGCGAGAGCGATTTGAGAACAGTCAGTTGACTGCTCCAAACTCTGGAATACCAACGGTTGTAGACGATGACTTCCTATTTCAAACTTCAGTGAAATTGAAATCATGCTCTTATGAAAGAACAAGGGGGATCAGACACTGGAGGAGAAGCTACACGAACGCGGATCTCGCGTCGCGCGCGCATGAAGAGAAGATCCTCAGTGCTCGGCGTGATCCTGAGGATATTTCATTCGTTTGGATTCAGACCACGAAGAGACGCTACAAGGCATGGTGCTCGAAGGTCTCGGAGATTGGTCACTACTCCGAGCAGGATCGTCACTTCGAGGCAATGTGGGAGCAGTTCATCACGCCGGATGTTGAGAGCAAGAAGGAGGAGCTGCAGCGTAAGAACTATGAGAGGACGAGCATGGCCAACGCCAGGCAGCGAGCCAATGATATGGGGCTAGCAAGTGGAAAGGAAACGCAAGCCCCGCCAAATGCGAGTCGATCGAAGGTTCAAGCGAGATTGGTCGTCAACTTTGATGAGCTCCCCGATCTCATTGTGGAAGGGGATTCGCATGGACGCTAGCATCCTGCCCCATTTTCCAGCTGATGAGATGAGCTTCCCTTTCATACCACATCAGCGCTTTCTAACTACCCAGCACAGCCTACTGAAATCAGTTTCGAGAGCTCGGCCAGGAGACTTTGTTTGGTTGATAGCGCCCTCCTGGTCAGGAAAGAGCGAGTTGCGTCGGCAGCTGTTGCCTGAGCTCGGAGGAAATCCCCAACTTTGGCCAACAGGCCACTTGCCGCTGATCTCCGTAAGGGCAATCCTGAATCAGGGCGACAAGTTCAATCCGAAAGACTTCGCTTTGCGCCTACATCAGGAAATAACTGAGCCCGACACTAGCTGGACTAATGCTATGGAAACCGGTGGCGATCCTGACCAAACGCACGTGGCCGCAGAGCGGCGAGCCTCTTCAGTGTTCTGGCGTGAAGTGCGCGCGAGAACAGCGGAGAGAGACCTTCGTCTTTCGTTTGAGCGCATGTCTAGAATTCGCGGATTGAGGTACATCGTCATAGAGGAGGCTGCGAACATCTGCAGGGTTCCGAAGAGTCAGAGTTCACGCAACTACATGCTTGGCATCATGGCGCTTGTTGAAGAAATTGGTTGTGTGGCGATCATGATAGGAACCCATGAAGCGTCCACGCTCTATGAGGATTCCCAAGAGGTGTTCAATAGATCTGACGTTCTCTATATGCGTCCGTACGGTCTGAATGACAATGACGACCTGCGATCCTACGCCTCTCTGATCAAGGCGATCGGCAAGGGATTTCCACTTTCAAAAGGTAGCCTTCTCCAGGAAAACCTAGAGCTCATTGCTCTCAATGGAGGAGGAATTTTTGGCCCAACTCTGCGGTACTTGATGCGGGCGAATGAAGAGCGTTGTCGCAATGGTTCCAATACCATCGAGCTCGGGCATCTGCGAGCAGCGTCTGGAACCGAAAGGAATCACAGGCTGCTCTGGGGAGAGATAGACGCGTTCAATAGACTTGCCGATGGCAAGCGTTCTCTACGCCTAGCGGACTTCTTGACCATCAAGGGCTCATTGCCTAGCGAAGGCGATCTGTGAGGATGGAACCACCAAGATGGACGGTACTTCCACCTCTTGAGCTTCGTGATGCAGGTACTCCCTGGACAGAGTCGCTCAATGGATACGCAAATCGCTTGGCTAAGCTCAGCGGAATTTCGTGGTGCAAGATGCTTCAGCTTATCGACACCCACTCGTCGGAGGTGCCGTCTAGATACATTGATCAGCGCAGACTCGATGGGCTCGGGCCTGTGTCAGTACGGCGTGCGCGTTCACTAGAGAAGCTGACTGGGCAGTCACTTGTCGGTGCTACTTTGTATGGACTCTCAGAGATCGTCTCCTCAAGGGCAGCGAGCTGGAGTCGACACGCCGCTTGGTGTCCGATTTGCATCGGAGCTAGCGATATGGACGAGAGCGCCACAGAGAGGCTGATTTGGAGCTTCGATGCTTATTCTCACTGCTCGCTGCACGACGCCAGGATTGAGAACAGCTGTTCCAATTGTGGACTCGGGAAGTTGAAGAGCATTGCATTGAGAAAGTGCCCATCCTGCGGAGATCGCCTAGACAGGCGCACACGCTTTGACTCGGCGAACCCGACTCAGCGCTGGATCAATCAGTGCATAGAGGAACTGATCTCTTGGTGCTCAAATCATCCAAATCAGAGGCTTGAACTCTCGAACTTGGAGGTGTTTATAGAGGCAGTCGTGGCTAGAGGCGAGGGGCGAAAGTTGGATTACCGACCTCCTGCACGCTTGCCTGCAAGCTATTCTGACTACAAGAGCTGGACTAGAGTGAATTGCTTCAGACTCTTTAGAAGGAATGATCCGAGTCGATTAGAGTTCAATGAGCTACTCAATCTATCGGCAAATCAGTGCGTTTCTGTCTTGGACATTCTTCTCCAGCCTATCGAATCTGCGTCCGAACTTCTGCCTGGAATTGGATCGAATCCGGAGCTCCCACTAGGACGCGGTCGAGTGGCAGATGAGCGAAGAGAGTTTGCTCGATTGATTGACGCTCTGCTTGGTGATGACCAGTGCGTCCTTCCATCCTTCCAGGTGCTTGCGCAGCTGAGCGGAAGACGAGGGTCGTTCAAGTCTGGCCTACCGCACCACCACGCTCACTATGCGGTCCGGCTAAGGCGGCAACAGATGATGATTCGCGGTGTTTCGCGAAGAACGATAAACAGAGCATTTCGTCTTGCATGTCAGTTGAAACTTTCGCTACAAGGACAGCTGCTGATATCCGAAGCCGTGGCAAAACGAATCCACATCGAGATGGATGTCGCATCGAACATCGTGCGATCCGCGGAACTTGCCTGTAGCCTTCTTCTCCCAGTGGGAGGGATGAAGGGCGTAGCTCGTATACCCAATCTATGAGCTGAAGCCTTCCTGGTGGTCTTAGAAGTCTCTTGGTCTTAGATGCCCCGTCTGCCTGACGAACACGAGTGCATTCCACGGTTGCGAGGTGTCAGCAATAGTGCCGAAGGGTGGCATAAGTGCTGTTTGCTACGTCGACGGATGCGCAGAGCATCAGAGCTGTCCAAGATCTTGGACGACCGATCGCCCTTGGCGCAGGTCGATTGCCAGCAGGCGACCACCTGCGACCTGCCGGCCAGCGGCGCTGTTTAACCATGCCGCTTGAATCCTGCCCGCCTCAATTACCGCATCCGCCGCAAAGCTGTCAGGCATGGCCCGCAAGGGCTCGCCGGGTGACGCCAGACCTCCGACCAAGGGTTGCACCACCGTTGCTGCGGTGCTGTTGGACTTGGCGTAGGCGGTGGCTATCATTCGTCCGGCGCGTGGGCACCACCCTCCAAGTACCAGTTCGGTGCCTAGGGTTTGCCTCGACAGGCCTGCTTCAAGGGCTGCCTTCTCGTACTCAGGCCAAAGCTGGTCGATCACCAATGTCAGTTCCTTGGCTAGCTGCTCCATTGTGAAGTCCGCCCGAAAGCTGGCCTGCAGCATAAGTGCGTAGATCCGAAGGAAGAATTGAGTGCTACCGCGGCAGGCAAGCACCACGTTGTGTTGTGGAATCAATAAGAACTTCGCGCCGGACGATTTGGCGCCGGTGAGTGCATCCTCGGCGAGAGTGTCAACTGCAACCAGCATCCGTTCAGGGCTAAGCAGGACGTTCAGGATACTCAAGTGCGCGCGCTCCACTGGCTTGCGGCAATATCATGCGGATTGTGACGATTGTCCATCTAGAAGCACATTGGAATGAATTTTGAGATTTCTGACTTAAAGGCTCGCTTAGAGGCGTGCGAGACAGATCTTGCGGCGCACCGTGGCTACTTGAAGGCCCTGGAGTACGGGGTGCGGACGCTAATCATCACGCATCCGTATCCAGACTTGTTATCGAGAGCCTGGGCCTCGATTCTTCCTGGGATCACTGAGGCTCACGGGCCGGAGGGCGGGTGGATTTTCAACGCGGCCTTCCAGCAGCTGCTCTCGGTGTTGACTCAGCAAATTGAGGCGCGGGGCGGCAAGGTCGGTGATTAGGGGAACAGGACCTCGATCTGAGGTGGCATTGCCTCCCAGCCCAGAGCAGGGCTTTCTGGACGGTTCAGGGCGGGACTTGGGGAACTCAAGCACGAATGCTGGAGGGAACTGATGTGCAGCTTTGAGGGGAAGGGGGATTGGCGTGCGTATAAAGAAGGGCAGATGAGGAGAACTTCAAATGAGTGACGTAGATGAATGGCTGACAAGGGCCTCGGCTGCCACTCGGCCCTGCGGCAATGAGCAGGCCACTGATGTGCTAGTTCAGCGCTTGTCCCAAGAAGCTTCCCCTTCGCAATGGGCCGGTAAGCGAGAGTTCCGCCGGGCACTCGCATGCGCCGCGCTCGCGGCGGTGCTTACCTGCGGAGGAGTAGGCTCCGCCTTCTTTGTCACCCAGGCACCCTCGCGCCCGACATGGGTCGCGGCCCCAGCTTCCATGTCCCCATACGCTCTACTGGTGGAACGCTGATGGCAATCGGACCCCTCATGAGGCTGCCGCTGGCAACAATCGCTGGCGCCATCATTGGCGTCGTGTGCGCGCTGGCTATCGGCTGGACCTGGCACTCGCTCAATCCTGGGCACAGCGATCTCCATGAACGCCTTCACGCCGTGGTGCCTCTGGACGACTCGGAGAAGCAGATCCTCCAGGCCAAGGAACAGCTGTTCGCAACAAGGCGAGGTGAGATCGAAGCGCGCCTGCGGATTGCCAACCGCCAGCTGGCGGACGCCATCGCGGCTGACCCCAAATGGAACCCCCAGGTGGAACGTGCAAGTCGTGAGGTGGAGCGGGCTGCGGGCGATCTCCAGCGCATCACGCTCGAGCATGTGTTCGAGATGCGCGAGGGCTTGAAACCCGAGCACCGGCCGGCCTACGACAAGGCACTCCTTGAAGCACTTCGCACCGACTCTCCCTGAGCCACACAAACGTTGTGACCATCGAGGACGACAACAACTGGGCAGTTGAAGCTGCGGCAGGTAATGCTGAGGCCTTCGCTCGCCTGGTCCGCCGTCACTCGCCAGCAATCAAGCAGATGGTTCGAGGCATGGGCCTGCCCGAAACCGACGTCGATGATGTCGTGCAGGAGACATTCGTTGCCGCTTGGCGAGGCCTGTCAGAGTACGATCCGACGCGCTCGGTACTTCCCTGGCTGATGCGTATTGGAATCAACAAGGTTCGTGATACGCAACGGTTTCGACGCGTCCGCCATTTCCTGTTCCGGGCCAAGCCTTTGGATGACGAGGAAGGACGCGCCCTGCATTCCGAGCAGGCCGGGCCAGAGCAGGTTGCCGGCTCTCAGCTTGAGCTCGCAGAAGTAAGAAGGGTTCTCAACACGATCGACCCGAGCCTGCGTGAAGCCCTGGTTCTGACTGCCTTCGTCGGCCTTTCCCAGGTTGAAGCAGCTTCCGCCCTGGGTATCAGTCTCAAAACAATAGAGGGTCGCGTACTGAGAGCACGGGCCAAGCTGACAGATGCACTGAGCCGCGGGAAATAAATTTTCGCCGGATTCGAGGGGAAGGCCGCGCAGGCCGCGTAGTGCAGAAAGACGGCCGAGATTGCGGCCCCACTGCACCGGATCCTCATGAAACCATCATTGCTTGCCCTGACGGTGATGCTGGCCCTGACCAGTATCTCTGCGGCCTATGCCTCGGACGCCCCGAACTTCAGCGCGTTGCTCGAGCAGAGCAGGGCCCAATCCCCCTTCCTTCAGGAAAAGGGGTTCGACACAGCTGCCGCTGCGGGCGAAGCCCGCCAAGCGCGAGCGCTACGTAACCCCACCATTGATGCCCTCGCAGAGAATCTCAACGCTCCCCCCAGCAATGGCGCGAGCCAGCGGCAGACGACCTACACCATCAGCCAGCCACTCGAGATCTTTGGCCAACGTGGGGCTCGAATCCAGGCGGGAGAGAAAGGGCTGCAGGCGGCCGAAGCTCGCCAGCACCAGGCACAAGTCGAATTCGCCGCAGCCTTGGCTGTTGCCTACGCGTCTTCCGAGGCTGGGCTGATACGGCGAAACATTGCTGCCGAAGATGTTGATCGCGCCAGAGGCGACCTGAAGGCAGCTCAGGCGCTGGTTGACGCAGGAAAGGAGGCCAGCCTGCGCGTAGCACAAGCCCAGGCCGGCTTGAGCTCAGCAGAAGCGATTGCCGCCTCAAGAGAGGCAGAGGCGGCTGCAGCTCTCGAGCAACTGTCAGTACTGGCGGGAAGAGCTGAACCCTACTCAGGCACGTCCGAGTCACTCCTGGTGCGCGAGTGGGTTGCGCCCGCAATTGCGAACGTCGATTCGGCATCTGTCCTGTCTGCGAAGGCAGACGTCGATGCGAGCGATGCGGTTCTGCGCACTGAACGCTTCAAGCGGGCACCGGACCTTAACCTCACCGCAGGCCGTCGCAACTTCGCCGCCGGTGGGGACGCATTGGTCGTCGGCGTGTCTCTGAGCATCCCATTGTTTGACCGGAACAGCGGCGGGATCAGCGCGGCTCGAGCACGGAGCGACGCCGCCCGTGCTCGATTGGATGCAGCACGCCTCCAGAGCCAGGCGGACCGTGCGACTGCGCTTGCGCGTGTTGACGCCGCCAAGCGAGGACTGATCGCTGCCTCCAAGGGAGAGGAAGCAGCCACGGAAGCCTACCGAATGGCGCGCTTGGGATACGAGGCCGGTAGAACCCCACTGGTTGAGCTGCTGCTTAGCCGTCGCACGCTGACGGACGCGAGGCTGAGCGTGGTGGATGCACGACTCGCACGCGTTGCCGCCTACGCATCGCTCGCCGTGGCCAGCGGTCAGATTGCCTTTGGAGACATGTAGATGAAGAGAAGTATTCCGGCTGTTAACACCCTGACGATGATCGGCGTGGCTACCTTGGCGCTTGGCGCGGGATTTGGCATTGCACGCTTATCCGCCCCTTCAGAGACGGTGGTCGACCCCGCGAAAGACGAAGCCAGCGCCAGTGCGCCGGCGGAGGCGGAGGCAGCTCAGGAAGTCGCGATTCCCAAGGAGTATCTTGCCGCTGCCGGGATCTCGGTGGAGCCCGTCACTTCCGCTCAGGTAGCGGCGAATATCACCGCATCGGGTTCGGTCGTGGCAATCCCCGGTGGTGAGGCCGTCGTGGTGGCACGTGCGGCCGGTAACGTCACCGATGTCATCCGGCAGGTGGGCGACAAGGTGAAGAAGGGCGAAGTGCTGGCACGCGTAGCCAGCCCTGATGGGGCCCGTATTGCGGCTGACCTTCGTGTGGCCAGCGCCAGCCTCTCCCTCGCCGAAAAGAACGTCAAGCGCGATGAGTCGTTGCTCGCACAGGGCGTGCTGGCACGACAAGAGGCTGAGGCGAGTCGCGCCGCCTATCTCACAGCGCAAGCAGAAGCACAACGCGCTGCCCTGGTGGCACGCACCGCCAATGTGGATGGAGGAGGTAGCGTCAACGTCATCAGCCCTATCGATGGAACCATCAGCAGCTCGCAAGTGACTCTGGGCGCTTTCGTCGAGCCGCAGGCCTCCCTTTATAGGGTCACAGGTTCCAATGGCGTGGAGATTCAGGCCTCCGTTCGTGCGGGTGACACCGGTCGGATCAAGGCCGGCGACAGCGTGTCCATTACCCGCTCCGACGGAAGCGTCACCTCAGGAAAGGTCCGTTCAGTTGCTGCCGCCGTAGGTGGGCTGACAAGGGCTGCCACAGTCGTAATCACCCCGAGCGCAGAGGCGAACGGATTGGTTGTGGGTGACGGTGTGCAGGTCCGGCTGGTCACCGCTTCCGGATCGGGTGAGGGGCTGTCTGTCTCGGAAGAGGCGGTCCAGAACATCGACGGAAAAGACGTCCTCTTCGTCAGAACCAGTAAGGGGTTCACTGCACAGCCGGTCTTCATTGGCCTCCGTAGCGGTGGTATGGCGCAGATCCTTTCTGGCGTCACTGCGGGAACCCCGGTTGCTACCCGTAATGCGTTTCTGGTGAAAGCCGAGATGAAAAAGTCGGGCGGAGACGAGTAATGATCGAGCAAGTACTCACGGGTGCCGTACGGCACCGCTGGCTGGTTCTGTTGATCACACTGGTGATTGCGGTGATCGGCGGGTGGCAACTGAACCTGCTACCGATCGACGTGACTCCGGATATCACGAACAAGCAGGTCCAGATCAACACCGTCATCCCGACGCTGAGTCCAGTGGAGGTCGAGAAGCGCGTTACCTACCCGATCGAGACCGCGATGGCAGGACTTCGGGGCGTCGCGAACACCCGGTCGTTCTCGCGCAACGGCTTCAGCCAGGTCACGGTGATCTTCGATGAGAGCGCAGACCTCTACTTCATGCGCCAACAGGTCACCGAGCGTCTGACTCAGGCTCGGCCCCAGTTGCCGGAGGGTGCCGAACCACTGATGGGCCCGGTTTCGACCGGGTTGGGCGAAGTATTCCACTACAGCGTTGAATTCACCCACCCAGATGGCAAAGATGCCCCGCGAAATGATGGTAAGCCTGGCTGGCAAAGCGACGGTTCGTTCCTGACTGATCAAGGGGAACGGCTGACGGACAACATGGCACGTCTGGCCTACTTGCGCACAGTCCAGGACTGGATTGTGCGGCCTCAGCTGCGCACGACGCCAGGCGTAGCAGACGTCGACAGCCTCGGCGGCTACGTCAAGGAGTATGTCGTTGAGCCCAATGCGAGCAAGCTCGCGGAGTACGGGTTCTCCTATACCGACCTGGCCGACGCGTTGCAGGATGCCAATCTGTCGGTCGGAGCAGACTACATCCAGAGGTCGGGCGAGTCCTATCTGGTGCGCGCAGACGCCCGCATCCGCTCCGTGGACGAGATTGCCCGTGCCGTTGTGGGCAATCGCAACGGAGTTCCCGTAACGGTGGGTGACGTCGCACGTGTGGTCGTTGACGGTGAGCTCCGCCGCGGTGCTGCCAGCCGCAATGGATACGAGACTGTCGTCGGCAGTGCACTCATGCTGGTTGGCGCCAACAGCCGAACTGTGGCGGCGGCGGTGGGTGACAAGCTGCAGGAGATCGGCAAGACCATGCCGCCGGGCGTGACGATTGTTCCCACCTTGGACCGATCCCAGCTGGTTGTCGCAACGATCAAGACCGTCGCCAAGAACCTGGCCGAAGGCGCTCTTCTAGTCGTGGTCATCCTGTGTGCATTGCTCGGAAACTGGCGAGCTGCTGTCATTGCTGCATTGGTGATTCCGTTGTCCCTGCTGATCACCGCGATCGGCATGAACAAGCTCGGGATCTCTGGCAACCTGATGAGCCTGGGTGCGCTCGACTTTGGTCTGATCATCGACGGCGCGGTCATCATCGTCGAGAACGCACTGCGCCGCCTGGCAGAGCGACAGCATGCACTTGGGCGCCCGCTCAATCTATCGGAGCGCCTGCATGAAACGATCGCCTCGTCCAAGGAGATGGTCCGCCCGACCGTATATGGGCAGGCGGTCATCTTCCTGGTCTTCGTGCCCTGCCTGACCTTCCAGGGCGTCGAGGGGAAGATGTTCTCTCCGATGGTCATTACCCTGATGCTGGCGCTGGCCTCTGCATTCGTGCTCTCCCTCACTTTCGTTCCGGCGATGGTGGCGGTCATGCTCAAGGGCCACATTTCCGAGAAGGAAGTACGGGTAGTAGCTGCTACCAAGAGCCGCTATCAGCCGATGCTTCGCAGCGCAATCCGCCAACCCATGCCCTACCTGGCCGGTGGTCTTGGCGTCCTGGTGGCCGGCGTTGTGGCCTTTGGCTTTGTGGGTCGGGAGTTCATGCCCACATTGGATGAGCAGAATCTCAACCTGTCCTCCGTTCGCATCCCGTCCACATCGATCGAGCAGTCCGTCGCCATCGACCTTCCTCTTGAGAAGGCACTGATGACGTTGCCGGAGGTACAGACGGTGTACTCCAAGGCCGGTACCGCAAGCCTGGCCGCAGATCCCATGCCGCCCAATGCGTCCGACAACTACGTGATCCTCAAGCCCAAGGACCAATGGCCGGATGGAGTGAAGACCAAAGAGCAGGTGATCGAGAGGATTCGAGAAAAGACAGCCTTTCTTGTTGGTAACAACTATGACGCCACCCAGCCCATCGAGATGCGCTTCAATGAGCTGATCGGCGGCGTTCGTAGCGACGTTGCAGTCAAGATCTATGGCGAAGACCTGACGGCGCTTGCCGGCAGCGCTGACAAGATTGCGGCCGTCCTCAAGAAGATTCCGGGCGCATCGGATGTCCGTGTGGCGCAGACGGGAGGCTTCCCGACCTTTGACATGGCGTTCGACCGGGCCGCGATCGCCCGTTACGGACTCACCGTCAAGGAAGTGGCCGACACAGTGTCTGCTGCTCTGGCAGGTCGCATGGCGGGCCAGATCTTCGAAGGTGATCGGCGCTTCGACGTGGTGGTTCGTCTGCCCCGTGTGGACCGCAGCGATCTCGATGTACTAGGAGCCGTTCCGGTTATGCTGCCGCCAGGCAGTCAGGAAGGCCGTCAGTCTGTTCCGCTTCGTGAATTGGTCAGTTTCCGCTTCACACAGGGTCTGAACGAAGTGAGCCGCGACAATGGCAAACGTCGAATCTATGTGGAAGCGAATGTGGTCGGGCGTGACCTGGGTAGCTTCGTTGACGACGCCAAGGCGGCTATTGCCCAGCAGGTGCAGTTGCCCACGGGTTCCTGGATCGAATGGGGCGGGCAGTTCCAGAATCTGCAGGCAGCAACGAAGCGACTGGCGATTATTGTGCCTCTCTGCTTCATTCTCATTGCAGCCGTCCTCTACATGGCGATTGGCAACGGTTTGCTGACAGGTACGGTACTGACTGCGGTGCCACTTGCTCTGGCCGGTGGATTCTTCGCATTGGCGTTGAGAGGAATCCCCTTCTCGATCTCAGCTGCTGTGGGCTTCATCGCGGTATCTGGTGTCGCGGTGCTCAACGGCCTGGTTCTGATCTCCGCGATCAAGAAACGCCTGCACGAGGGGCTTCCGCCAGATGAGGCGGTCGAACTGGGTGCAATGGAGCGCGTTAGACCGGTTCTTATGACCGCGCTGGTTGCCTCCCTGGGCTTCGTCCCGATGGCGATTGCAACAGGTACGGGCGCCGAAGTGCAGAAGCCACTGGCTACAGTGGTTATCGGGGGTCTTGCCACGGCAACCGTACTGACGCTGTTCGTGCTGCCTGCGCTGTGCGGGCTGGTACTCCGAAGAACTGCGCGCAGGAAGGCCGCGGGCATTGAAGACCCCTTGCCGGTACCCGAAGTCGATTGAGCGCAAGCCCCTTCCACGGCTTCACGTCCTGCCCTGCGGATCGGATTACGATCCGCAGGGCAGCGGCGCTTTCCACTGTTCCATCTAGAGGTGAGCCATGATCGAGGTCCTACGCTTTCCAACATTCAGGAACCTGTTCGCTGCGCAGGTTATCGCGCTGATCGGCACGGGCTTGGCTACCGTGGCGCTCTCTCTTTTGGCCTATGACTTGGCGGGGGCTGAGGCGGGCGCTGTGCTAGGTACGGCTCTGGCAATCAAGATGATTGTCTACGTGCTGTTGGCCCCTCTGTCCGGAGCGATCGTCCCGGCAAATCTACGCAAACCGGTGCTTATTGCCCTCGACCTGGTGCGGGCGGGCGCGGCGCTTTGTCTGCCGTTCGTCAACCAGATCTGGCAGGTGTACCTGCTCATTGCCTTGCTGCAGTCGGCCTCGG
The DNA here is from genome assembly GCF_059371235.1 of Stenotrophomonas sp. YJH_SMC_29. Taxonomy (NCBI): domain Bacteria; kingdom Pseudomonadati; phylum Pseudomonadota; class Gammaproteobacteria; order Lysobacterales; family Lysobacteraceae; genus Stenotrophomonas; species Stenotrophomonas sp. YJH_SMC_29. Next base: position 21,316 of record NZ_JCAFUK010000009.1, read on the forward strand.
CGTGCTTCACCCCTCTGTTCCAGTCGACGATCCCGGAAATCCTGAAGGAGGAACGCGACTACACCCGAGCACTGTCCCTGTCGCGCCTGGCCTATGACCTGGAGAGCCTGCTGAGTCCCGCGTTGGCCGCTGCTCTGCTGACGCTGATCAGCTTCCACGGCCTGTTCGCTGGTACGTCCGTAGGCTTCGTGATATCCGCCATCTTGGTGTTCTCAACTGCATTCCCCTTCGTTGCTCCGTCCCTAAGAAAGGACGGTCCCTACGCCCGCGCGATTCGAGGAATGCGGATCTACCTGAAGACGCCCAGGCTGAAAGGGTTGCTTGCCCTTAATCTGTGTGCGGCCGCCGGCGGCGCCATGGTGTTCGTGAACACCGTCGTTGTGGTGCGCAACGTTCTCGGCGGAGCAGAGTCACAGGTGGCATGGGCGCTGGCAGCTTTCGGTGGCGGCTCGATGCTGACGGCGCTTGTCCTCCCCAAGGTTCTCGATCGGGTGGCTGACAGGCGCGTGATGCTCTCCTCAGCCCTTGCAATGTGCATCGTACTTGTGACCCTCGGGCTTACCTGGCTGCTCTCGCCCTCCTCCATAGGTTGGCCCATCGTGCTCGCCGGCTGGGCATTGTTGGGGATGAGCTATGCGGGGCTGGTGACTCCTGGCGGCAGACTGCTGCGGCGATCAGCGGAATCCACCGATCTGCCATTCCTGTTCGCAGCGCAGTTCTCTCTCTCCCACGTGTGTTGGCTGATTGCCTACCCTCTGGCGGGAGCCGTGGGTGCGAAGTTTGGAATGCCAGTGGCGATCATGGCACTGGCAGTAGTCGGCATCGCCGGATTCGTGTTCGCCTGGAGAATCTGGCCCGCCCATGACCCGGACGAGATCTCCCACGGTCACGACGATCTGGCTGCGGACCATCCCCACTGGGCGGAACACGCTTCTTCCAACGGCAAGCACTCACATCGGTATGTCATCGACGACGTGCACCCTCGTTGGCCTGGATGACGGAAACTTGAACAAGGGGCGCGAGAGGGCACTTTCACCGCTCGCGCCCGACGTTGTCATATCGACTTTGCCAGAACAAGCCTCTAGTCTTTGCCCGTGCGATCCCTTCGTCTACCAACCAGCGTGCTGTTGCGCAGCTGCATCTTCATGATGCTGGTGGCGAGTCTGTTCGTGCGACCCGTCCTGAATCATCTGGGTGAGCTGCACGGCTTGCAGCACATCGTGCAGGCTGCGGTGGAACATGGTCACCCCCATGTTGGGGTGAGTGATGCCGCAGACCGTGATCTTGAACACGCGGTTGGATTGCACAGCCTGTTGCACCAGGCCGATCTGACGGCTTCTGTAGGCATCTTGGCCAGCCTTGCTGGACCCGCTCGAGTTGATCTGAGCGATATCCATCCCTGGCACCAGCCAGCGGCAGAGCTTCAGCATCATCGCTCATCCCTGTTCAGGCCTCCTATCGCCTGAGACCCAGGCCTCGTGCTCGCACTGAGCAGAGGCTTGGCAGCGCCCGTCCAGTCAATCCTTACTGGACGTTCGTCGCTGCAAGAAATTATTCATTCGTTCCCCGCCCGGACCCCGCTTACACGCAGTGATCCGTGTGACGTGCCGTGCGCGCCCTCTGCGCACTCGTAGCACGTTGCGCCGGTTCCCAGTGTCGTAGCGGATAGCTTTGGCGGAGGTCCGCTGACCGCATTCGTAGATCCTCATCATGATCCCCAGTTCTGAATCCGGGGCGCTCTCGCGCGTCCTTCTCCAACCCCCACTACGGTCGCACTGGCCGCGAACTCTACTCGCACTGCTTTCCCTGTTCATGCTGCTACTCACAGCTGACGGGGCGTTGGCTCACGCGATCGCCGAAGGCGACAAGGGCTACATCCAGGAAATATCTGGAGTAAATCTGATCGCATTCGCCTATCTGGGCGCAAAACACATGGCCACCGGCTATGACCACATCCTGTTCCTCCTGGGCGTGGTGTTCTTCCTGTACCGGATGAAGCATGTCGCGCTGTATGTGACGCTGTTCGCGATCGGGCACTCCACAACGATGCTGCTGGGTGTGCTGTTCAACGTGGGCATCAACAGCTACCTGATCGACGCGATCATTGGTCTGTCTGTGGTCTACAAGGCCCTGGACAATCTGGGCGCCTACCAGCGTTGGTTCGGCTTCCAGCCAAACACAAAGGTTGCGACGTTGATCTTCGGCCTGTTCCACGGCTTTGGTCTGTCAACCAAGATCATCGAGTACGACATCTCACCCGATGGTCTGTTGCCCAACCTGCTCGCGTTCAACGTCGGCGTGGAGATCGGCCAGATCCTCTCGCTTGGCGCGATTCTGATCGCAATGGGCTACTGGCGCCGCACGCCCAGCTTCTTCAAGCACGCCTACACCGCCAATGCCGCCATGCTCTGCGCCGGATTCATTCTGATCGGCATGCAGCTCACTGGCTACTTCGTTTCCTGACTTTCAAGAGAACTACATCATGTACAACAGTAAGCCCGCCGAAGGCGACCTCCCCACCAGCCGCCAGTTGGGACGCACCACCGCAATTGCCGCCGGCATCGCCATTGTCCTCCTGGTTGGAGTGGTGATGCCATCTGAGTACGGAATCGATCCCACTGGTGTTGGTCGGGTACTGGGCTTGAAGGAAATGGGGGAGATCAAGGAACAGCTTGCCGAGGAAGCGGCAGCTGACGCTGCGATGGACGCAAAGGCCGCCGAAGACGAGGCAGCCGCCCTGCTGACGCAGGTGTCCACGCAGAACCGTAAGACCGTTGAAGTTGCTCAGAAGCCTGCCGCGAGCAATGCGGCCACCGCTGCTGAATGGCGGGACGAAGAACAGGTTGTCCTGGCGCCGGGCCAAGGCACCGAGATCAAGCTCGTCATGAAGGCGGGCGAGCGCGCCAGCTACCAGTGGTCTGTTGAAGGCGGCGTCGTGAACTTCGACGCCCACGGAGACGGCGGCGGTCGAGCGATCAGCTATGAGAAGGGTCGAGGGGAAGCCACCAAGCAGGGGGTGCTCCTGGCTGCCTTCGACGGCAACCACGGATGGTTCTGGCGCAACAGGGGCGAGGAGCCCGTAACGCTTCTGCTCCGCACCGGAGGGGAGTACGAGTTGATCAAGAAGATGTAAACCGCAGCGGTTAGCGGTGGCCGGGTGCGCTTAAGGCCCGGCCACCGCCCTATGTGCGGTATTTCCGATGGGCTGCGCCCAGTTTCGGCCCCCTCGACAACCCCAGCCAGCCCCGCTTAAGCTAACCTATATGCGTCTTTCCGCCCGCCACGGCCTTGCCCTCAGGATCAGCTTCTTTGCGCTGATGCTGTTGAGTGTCGTTGCGCGGCCGATGGTGATCCAGCTCAGCGAACTGCACGGATTGGAACATGACATCGCAGCAGCGGTGGATCATGGCCATTCACATGCCGGCGGTGCGGGCGACAATCTGGACCCGGATCACGCCACTGGCGCTCATGCGGTACTGCATCAGGCAGATGCGAGTTTCGCTGGAAGCCTGTTCACGCCCCACGTCTACCTGGCTTCACTACCGCTGGCCGGTGAAGTCCATGCTCTGCGACTTCTGAGGGTGCCTGCAGGGCACCCGGCGTCACCCTTCCGACCTCCGATCGTCTGACGACCCTAGCTGCGCTCTAGCAGCCTGAGCGCGCCTCCCGTGTAGCGGAAGGCGGCGCGTCGTTCTGACTTTCTTTCCGGAGGCTTCCGTGAAATTCCGTAGTGTGTGGGCGCTGGCTGTTGCCGGCGCCTGCGGTGTGGCCGTTCCTGGCTACGCCGCCGAAGTGCTGCGCCTGGAGGATGCGGTCGCCCGCGCTCTGGGCACTCACCCAAGCGTGCAGGCAGATGCCGCACAAATAGAGGCGACAAAGAACCGTGCGGCGCGAGAGGGCTTAGCAGCCCCGTTGGTGCTCGGCGGAGAACTGGAGAACGTGGCCGGTAGTGGCAGCGTGCGAGGTATGGACGCTGCCGAGGCAACGTTCCGGGTATCCAAGATTCTGGAACTGGGTGGCAAGCGGGCGGCCCGCCAAGCGCTTGGCGGCGCCGAGGTGGATGCAGCCCTGCGAGAGGCTGATGTGACCCGGGTGGCCATCGCCACACGCACCGCTGGTCGATTCATCGACGTGCTTGCGGCGCAGGAGCATGTCGAGCATGCGGAAGAGCGGATTCGTATGGCCCGCGCGCTTCAGCGAGAGGTGGCCCGCTGGGTCTCTGCGGCACGGAACCCGGATTCAGACCTGAGGGCCGCTGAAATTGCCCTGGCCGATGCAGAGCTCAAGCGTGATCAAGCAGTCCAGCGGTTGGAGGCCTCGCGCATGGCGCTTGCGTCTTCCTGGGGCTCTTTCACCGCTGACTTCGACACCGTCGCCGGCGATACAAACATCCTCCCTCCGCTGGATGACTACCAGACGCTGTCCGAACGCCTTCAGAACGCGCCACAGCAACGTGCCTTCGATGCCCAGTCCAGAGTTCTTGCCGCGCGCCGCGATGTCGCCGTTTCCAGCGCGAAGCCTGACGTGAGTGTTGGATTTGGACTTCGCCGTCTTGAAGCAACGAAGGACAGTGGCTTGGTCATGTCGATCTCGGTTCCCTTGGGAACCCGGCGTCGATCAGCCTACTTGGTATCCGAAGTCGACTACGAACTGAGTGCGCTCAAGTCACGCCGTGAAGCACAAATGTTGGAGCTCAACCAGGAGCTGTTCGGAGTCTATCAACAGCTGCGCCAAGCGCAGTTGGAGGTCACCTCCGTTCGTGAGCGGCAGCTCCCCAAGGCGGAGCAGGCGATGAATCAGAGCCGTCGTGGCTTCGAGGAGGGTCGATTCTCCTATCTCGCATTGAGCCAGGCGCAGAAGACGCTGTTCGACCTTCGTGAGCGCGAAGTCGAGTCCGCCGCACTCTATCTCCGATTGCTGGTCGAGGCAGATCGCCTCACCGCCTCCGCCCAGGATATCCGCCCATGAATCGTTACGCCCTTCTTATGTTGCTTCCGCTGGCACTGGCCGCCTGTGGCGGTGAAAAGCCGGTTGAGAAAGAAGCCGCAGAATCCGCCGCCGCGGCCGGCGACTACGAGCGCGGCCCCAACCGCGGTCGCATGCTCCGCGATGGTGATTTCGCACTTGAAGTCACCGTCTATGAAACCAACACGCCTCCTCAGTTCCGCCTCTACGCCTATCGAAATGACAAGCCGATCTCACCGAATGAGGTGAAGGCAACAATGCAGTTGAAGCGCCTCGACGGTGAGGTCAATGATTTCACTTTCACCGCCGAAAACGACTATCTCGTAGGGAACGGCGAGGTCGTGGAACCTCATTCTTTCGACGTGAAGGCAGACGCAGTGGTAGGAGGAAAGACACACACCTGGTCCTATCAGTCCTATGAAGGCCGTACCACCATCGAGCCAAGCGCTGCCAAGGATGCGGGTGTGGTGGTGGAAGAGGCTACCGCTGGCACTATCCGCGATACGGTCACGCTGATGGGAAACATCGCGGTCAACACTGGCCGCCAGGCCGCCGTCAAAGCACGATTCCCAGGTATTGTCCGCAGCGTGTCGGTCGAGATGGGCCAACGCGTTTCGGCAGGGCAGACGCTGGCGACGGTTGAAGGCAATGACAGCATGCGCACCTACGCGGTGATTGCTCCCTTCAGCGGCATCGTTCTTGCGCGCAACACCAGTGTTGGTGATGTGGCCGGCGACAACACACTGTTCGACGTTGCCGATCTGTCAGAGGTCTGGGTCGATCTACGAGCTCTGGGCACTGACGCCGAGCGTCTCGCTCCAGGTCAAGCAGTGCGGATCCGTTCCGCCACGGGTGCCTTGGAGACTGAAGGTAGGCTCCAAAGCCTGCTTCCGCTGGCAAGCAGCGGCCAAAGCGTGGTTGCGCGCGTGAGTATCCCCAATGGTGACGGCAAGTGGCGTCCAGGAATGGCTGTCTCGGCCGAGGTCATCATTGCCGAGACACCTGTTCCACTGGCCGTCAAAGAGTCAGGGCTCCAGCGATTTCGCGACTTTACCGTCGTATTTGCGCAGGTGGGCGATACCTATGAGGTGCGCATGCTTGAGCTTGGAAAGCGTGATGGCGAGTGGGCAGAGGTTCTTGGCGGACTGAAGCCCGGAACGCGGTACGTCGCCGAGCAGAGCTATCTGATCCGTGCAGACATCGAGAAGTCTGGCGCCAGCCACGACCACTAAGGATCCATCATGCTAGAGCGAATCATTCGCGCGTCCATCGCGCATAGATGGCTTGTGCTGCTTCTGGTCCTGGCGCTGTCAGGCTTGGGCATCTGGAACTACAGCAAGCTGCCAATCGACGCCGTCCCTGACATCACCAATGTCCAGGTCCAGATCAACACCGAAGCACCAGGCTACTCTCCACTGGAGGCAGAGCAGCGGGTAACGTTCCCCGTCGAGACAGCCTTGGCCGGCTTGGCCAAGCTGGAGTACACGCGGTCCATCTCGCGTTATGGTCTCTCCCAGGTCACCGTTGTATTCGAAGACGGTACCGACATCTACTTCGCGCGGCAGCAGGTGGCCGAGCGCTTGCAGCAAGCCGCATCCCAGCTCCCAACTGGGCTGAAGCCAACGCTGGGCCCGGTCGCCACCGGTCTCGGTGAGATCTTCATGTACACCGTGGAAGCCGAGAAGGGTGCTGAAGAGACCTGGACGCCGATGGCGCTTCGTACCCTCCAGGATTGGGTGGTACGCCCCCAGATGCGACATCTGAAAGGTGTGACAGAGGTCAACACCGTCGGTGGCTATGTGCGGCAGTTCCACATCACGCCTGACCCGCGCAAGCTTCAGGCGTACGAGCTGACCATGCAGGATGTGATGGAGGCCGTGGCGCGCAGCAATGCGAACGTGGGTGCCGGCTACATTGAAAAGAGTGGTGAACAGTACCTTGTACGCGTTCCTGGCCAAGTGGCGGACATGGACGGCCTGCGCAAGATCGTGGTCGCCAATCGCGAGGGGCTGCCGCTTCGCGTCGGTGACCTCGCAGACGTTCACGAGGGCACCGAACTTCGAACGGGGGCAGCGACCAAAGATGGCAAGGAAGTGGTACTTGGTACTGCATTCATGCTCATTGGTGAGAACAGCCGCGAAGTCGCTCAGCGAACCGCTGCCAAGCTGAAGGAGATCGACGAGACGCTTCCAGAAGGTGTCCGCGCGCATGCGGTCTATGACCGTACGGAGCTGGTCGACCGCACCATTGAAACCGTCAAGAAGAACCTGCTGGAAGGTGCCCTGCTGGTCATTGCGGTGCTGTTCCTTCTGCTCGGAAATCTTCGCGCCGCACTGATCACGGCCGCGGTCATTCCTTTGACCATGCTGCTGACCATCTCCGGCATGGTCCAGAACCGTGTCTCAGCAAATCTGATGAGCTTGGGTGCGCTGGACTTCGGTCTGATCGTCGACGGCGCGGTCATCATTGTTGAGAACTGTCTGCGCCGCTTCGGCGAGCGTCAGCACGCCCTGGGGCGTCTGTTGACCCGGGATGAGCGCTTTGCTTTGGCCGCCAGCGCCAGTGCCGAGGTGATCAAGCCCAGCTTGTTCGGCTTGTTCATCATTGCCGCCGTCTACATCCCGATCTTTGCGCTCTCCGGCGTGGAAGGAAAGATGTTCCACCCGATGGCCCTGACCGTCGTTATCGCGCTGACTGGTGCGATGGCATTGTCCCTCACGTTCGTTCCCGCTGCGGTTGCTCAGTTTGTCACGGGCAAGGTCTCGGAGAAGGAAACCAAGGCTATGCGGGGCGTGACCAAGCTGTATGGCCCGATGCTGGAACGGGCAGTCAGTGCTCGCAAACTGGTTGTGGGTGGTGCAGCCGTTCTCACCGTACTGGCGGGTCTTCTGGCCAGTCGCATGGGCACTGAGTTCATTCCGAATCTGGACGAAGGTGATATTGCGCTTCACGCGCTGCGCATTCCCGGCACTAGTCTGACGCAAGCCATCGGCATGCAGCGCCAGCTTGAAGCGACCATCAAGAAGTTCCCCGAGGTCGATGAGGTTGTCGCAAAGATCGGCACAGCAGAGGTAGCGACCGACCCCATGCCACCGTCGGTCGCAGACACCTTCATCATGCTCAAGGATCGCGACCAATGGCCTGATCCCCGCAAGCCAAAGGCGCAGCTCATTGCTGAGCTGGAGAAGGCTGTCCGAGCAATTCCCGGCAACAACTACGAGTTCACCCAGCCCGTGCAGATGCGCATGAACGAGCTGATTGCCGGTGTACGCGCCGAGGTGGCGGTGAAGTTGTACGGTGACGACCTGGATCAGCTGGCGCAGATCGGCAGCCAGATCGAGGACGCCGCAGGTTCCATCCCAGGCGCCGCAGACGTGAAGTTAGAGCAGATCAGTGGTCTGCCTCTTATGACCATCACGCCTGACCTGGATGCTTTGGCCCGCTATGGCGTTTCGATCGACGAGGTCCAGAAGACCATCTCTGTTGCGCTGGGCGGTGAGGCGGTCGGTCAGGTCTTTGAGGGTGATCGTCGCTTCGACATCGTCGTTCGTCTGCCCGAGAACCTGCGTCAGGACACCCGGACGCTCGCATCGCTACCGGTAGCCGTCGCCCTCGGGGCCAGTTCCGGCGAACAGAGAGCGTTCGTTCCGCTGGGGCAGCTGGCTAAAGTTGAAGTTGCGCCAGGCCCAAACCAGGTCAGTCGCGAGAACGGCAAGCGTCGCGTCGTCATCACCAGCAATGTACGTGGTCGCGACCTTGGTTCGTTCGTAGAGGAGCTGCGAGAGAAGGTTGGTCAGGAGGTGCAGTTGCCGGAAGGCTACTGGATTGAGTATGGCGGTACCTTCGAGCAGCTCATCTCTGCCAGCAAGCGGCTGTCCGTGGTCGTGCCGGTCGTCCTGGTGATGATCTTCGGCTTGCTCTTCATGGCGTTCGGCTCGGGCAAGGATGCTGCCATCGTGTTCAGCGGCGTTCCACTTGCGTTGACCGGTGGCGTGGTGGCTCTGTGGATGCGTGACATACCCCTGTCCATTTCTGCAGGCGTGGGGTTCATCGCGCTGTCGGGCGTCGCCGTGCTCAACGGCCTGGTCATGATCAGCTTCATCAAGAGCCTTAGGGAACAGGGCACTCCCCTGCACCAAGCGGTAACCGAAGGTGCACTGACCCGGCTGCGCCCCGTGCTGATGACGGCCCTGGTTGCCAGCCTGGGCTTCCTGCCAATGGCCCTAAACGTTGGGGCTGGCGCGGAAGTTCAGCGCCCGCTGGCGACGGTCGTTATCGGCGGAATCATCTCCTCCACGCTGCTGACCTTGCTGGTGTTGCCGGCGCTCTATCGCCTCATCCACCGCGAAGGGGATGAGCGGAAGGAGGACGCAGCGTGAACCCGTCCATCTCAACCCCTCCCAGGAACATGCAGTTGACCATTTCCAAACGAACCCAAGCGTGGCTCTACCTGCTTGCAGCCATCCTTCTGCCTTGCGTTGCTTGGGCGCATGGCGTCAGTGAAGGCGACCAGGCCTTCCTGGAAGACAGTACCGGCCTGCAGCTCATCGCGTTCACGTACCTCGGCGCCAAGCACATGGTGACTGGATACGACCACCTCCTGTTTCTGTTCGGGGTGATCTTCTTCTTGTACCGGATGCGTGATGTCAGCATCTACGTGACGTTGTTCGCGATCGGCCACAGCACCACCTTGTTGCTAGGTGTCCTGGGCGGATTGCATGTGAATGCGTACCTGGTCGACGCAATCATTGGCCTGTCGGTTGTCTACAAGGCGCTGGACAACATGGGCGCGTTCAAGCGCTGGTTTGGGGTACAGCCCAACACCAAAGCCGCCGTGCTGATCTTTGGCTTCTTCCATGGCTTTGGTCTAGCGACAAAGCTGCAGGATTTCTCGCTCTCACCTGACGGGCTTGTCCCAAACATGCTCGCCTTCAACGTGGGGGTCGAGATCGGACAGCTGCTCGCGCTCGCAGGCATCTTGATCGTGATGGGCTTCTGGCGCCGCTTGCCGTCATTCCATCGACAGGCGTACAGCATCAACACCGCCCTTATGTGCGCCGGCTTCGTGCTTGTTGGCATGCAGCTCACCGGCTACTTCGTTTCCTGAATCTACAGAGGTACTCATGTCCATCACGCTTTCCAATCAGCTGCCCAGCACTCGCAAGCTGCTGAAATCCACCGCCCTGGCCGCTGCCGTTGCAGGGGTGATTCTGCTCACCACCGTGCTTCCCGCGGAGTACGGAATCGACCCTACGGGCGTAGGCAAGGTTCTGGGTCTGGACGCCCTAGCCTCCACTGACCAGGTAGAGGCCGTAGCTCCCCCAGTTCCGGCATCTGCTGGCAGCGCCGAAGCCGTCTCGGCGCTGTTCGAGAAGGCCAAGGTTGCCTTCGGGAGCAATGGCAAGCAGACCTTCGAACCCGCCGCTGTCTCTCTCGCCAGCACTCCTTTACGGCAGGACTCACTGACGATCGAGCTTGCCCCTGGTAAGGGCCAGGAGGTGAAGGCCCATATGGCTCAGGGCGCTGGGATGGTTTTCAGCTGGAAGGCCACGTCTGATGTTGCCGTGGACATGCACGGCGAGCGTCCCGACGTGAAGGGCCCCTGGACCAGCTACGCCGTTGAAGGCGCCCAGCGTCAGGCTGAGGGAACGTTCATTGCTCCCTTTGAAGGTACCCATGGGTGGTACTGGCAGAACCGCGGCAGCACCCCCGTGATCATCGAGGTGCAAATTACCGGCTACCAAGCCGACCTCTACCAGCCGTGACACCCGGCATAACGCCGAAATCAACCTAGGAGAAGCAACATGAAGAATCGTTTTGCCCTCATCAGCGTCCTTTTCGCTTCCATTGCAGCGTCCGCATCGGCCTTCGCACATGATCCGGCGCTTCATGCCGAGTCGGAAGTGAAGGAGGCGCCTAAGGCAAAGCCTGCTACGTGTGAACAGCTGGCTGACCGGACGAAGTTCAAGGTGGATCTTGCCGATCCTCAGACCAAGGCGCTGAAGGACAGGTGCGACGCTCAGGCGCAGTCTGCAGCCAAGAAGAAGTAGTAGGCTGCAAAGGATGGTCCGGATTGTGAGGGGCCGGACCATCCTTCCCCTTCTAACCTATATGCATACGTTGAGCTGACGCGTGGATTCAGGGCTGTGCAAGCTGACTCAATTCGGCAAAGAAGGTATGCATATCTTGGGGTACCTCTCCATAGGTTAGATTCCTGGCGACGTCTTCTCTGCTTACGCGGAATTTTTTAAGAACGGAGTTTCCGCTTATGAATATTTCTTTCCCATGCGCATCACGGATTGGTAGTGCGATATCGCTAGCTGTTGGATCAGCAGGGATAACAAGAGCGTGCTCGGCGAAGAAGGCGGTGACATCGCCTTGAGGTGATCCAGCTGCGCGAGCTATGGCGCTCGTGCAGAGGAGATGGTTCTCAATGTGCCTACGCCGCCATTTCATGGCTTTGAAATGGGGTTGTTTGGAAGTGAAAGACTTGTCGATAAGATCATTACCGACCGTCGCATGTGGCTCATCGTCGCGATCCCGAATGCTGATTGCCCGAAGACCAGGAATCTCCGCCAACAGCTGGAGGTAGAGTTGCTGCCTCTCGCCGGCAGATCCCGTCCAGTACCAAGGGACAACGTTCTTGGGCCACGCAAAGTTTGCTTGTTTAGCGATTAGCTGGAGGAAGCGCCAATCGCTCTCGGCTTCCAAGATCAGCATACGTCTGTGCTCCATCAAGGAGTGCAGGGTAGGGGTCTGGATCGTCCCAATCCCGCCAAGAACCTTGACTTTGCCCACTTCCTCTTGGAGGTACTTTGCCTTTCTTTCTGCGACAGCCAGAATTTTCCCATGATCGTAAAAGCGAATCAGTTCAGGAGAGTGTGTGGCCATCAGTACTTGCTTGTTGCGGAGGCTTGCAACGTGCCCGAGGGACATAAGCAGCTCCCTCTGCAGGGTCGCGTTCAGATGTGCATCCGGCTCATCGAGAAGAACGACGTCGACATCGGGTGAGAGTGCGAGGGCGTACACGCTCAGCCATTGGAGGAAGCCACTTCCCTCCACCATAAGGTCTCTTGGAGTGTATTTGGGGTGTCGCTTGAATGTGTCACCCTTCAGTTCACCCTTGGCGCTCTCTACACGAAGGTAGCTGTGAAATCTCTCGTTGAAAGGAACGACCCTCAAATCAGTGGCAAAGATGGACTGCATCGTGCGTAGCAGGATCTCCCAAGGGTCGTTCGAGCGCAGCCATTTCAGCGAGGAATCCTTCAACTTTCTGCTGTTTCCACGCAGGCGTTCACGTTCCCTCCTGTTGTGTTCGTGCAGATCGAATAGGACGTTGCGAATGACTCCACCCGATAGGCCTTGGCCTATCAGACGTTCTCTCATGGCAGGAGTCAGTCTGCCTTCACGATCAGTGATGCCAGCGAATGGCGGTAGATATCCCACTCGCGGGACGTTGCCATCGATCGGCTCGCCCTTTGCGTTGACGATCTCAGCAGCTACCAGATTCGTTGAAGTGGTTCGCACAAAGAGACGATCATTGGCCTGTGACAGACCTATCTCCAAGTGCCGCTCCTGTTTGTCGGGCAGGTCCCAATAGACGCCAATCTTCAGTGTATAGCCGTCGGGCTCGTCGTCCTTGCTAGTCTTCAGATTGGTCCAGAGATGGCTGAGCGATGGAATTTGCATCGGCGTGAAATCCGCAATACCCATGCCCAGGCCAGTTTTGTTCTTGGTTTGCAGCCAGCTGGATCGCCCTTTCTCGATCTCTAGCATAGTCTTGCAGAACTGCCAGATAGCGAGAGCTTGCAGAATCGAGGACTTGCCGGAGTTGTTTCCTCCAACAACAAGCGAAAGGCCTTGATCAATCTCTATCTCTGTGTCCCGAAACTGCTTAAAGCGATGTAGCGTGATCTTCTTTATATGCATGTATCCCCCCTAGAAATTTTTCATTTCCATTTGCGACGAAGTCAATGCTCAGCCGATTTCGTTCGGCGAATTCTCCGTACCCGCTACCGTAGCAGGAGGCGGAATGGAATTGGAGTGACCTAGGAGCTGGAGAGAAGATGCGCTCCCTTCAGTCTGACGGAGTAGGACAACTGCGCAGCAGGGGTAGCTGGCTAGAATTGTGTCCAATGTTCCACCACGATTGCCAGATTCTAGTTGGCGGCGCTCTATCGGGCAGACGAAGAGAGATCCTTGCATGCTGCGCAGTGTTGAGGGCAGCACATTGATTGATTTGGTTGACGGATTCGTCTGCATCGCCGCCATCTCTCAAAAGCAATGGGCCGATGTGCTTGAGGTCGTTCGCAGAGCCAAACCAATTTCGATATCATCAGATAGTCAAGAAAATCACCTCAAACGGTGGCGAGGACATGAACGCAATTGATCGAGATATCCTGATCGTCGGCTTGTTTATCGCTTCTTTTGCCGTCTTCTTTGTCGGGTGGGCCTGCTGGCTCGCTGCGCGTCGGCGGCCTTGCCGGCGATCTGAGCGGAAGGTCTGAGTGAGCCTCAGGGCTATTCACGCCTAGATCTTCTTGGTCTCAGTGCCGCTCGCCCAGGCTACTCGGGGCGTACCCCTAGTCGGTGCCCGAGAGTGTTCCCATAGTTGGGACGCCGATGTGTTCCCATAGTTGGCGTTCAAGTGCCCAACTATGGGCACGTGGCTATGCGCGCTGCATGGCGAGTTCCCTGAACGGCAGCCTTATTTATACACCAGTCAGTTCAATATTCAGGGTCGATTGGCCCCCCTAACGGATAATTCACACCTGTCGACCGCCTCTTCTCTCTCCCCCTCCCGGGAGGCGGCCGACGAAACCAAAATAATGAAAGGTGTGTCCCGATGAACAAGAATTCGCTGCTCGCCCTGGGTCTTCTGGCTGCTCTGCCGTTCGCTGCATCGGCAACCGATGGCCTGTCGTACAACTACGTTGAAGGCGGCTACGTGAACACCGATGCCAAGGGCGGCGACGCCGATGGCTGGAAGGTGAAGGGTTCGGTGGCGGTGCACCCGAACTTCCACATCTTCGGCGACTACAGCGCGCAGGAGACCGACACGTTCAAGAATGACGTCGACCAGTGGCGCATCGGTGCCGGCTACAACTACGGCATCGCACCGAACACCGACCTGGTCGCCCGCGTCGCGTACCAGAAGTTCGACATGAAGCACGGCCTGGACTTCAACGGCTACTCGACCGAAGTCGGCGTGCGCACCGCGTTCAACCCGTACGTGGAAGGCTACGTGATGGCCGGCTACGAGGACTACACCAAGAAGCACGGCATCAACCCGGACGGCGAGTTCTACGGCCGCGTCGGCGCCACCGCCAAGTTCAACCAGAACTGGGGCCTGAGTGGCGAAGTGAAGCTGGCCAAGGCCGGCGACCGCGAGTGGTTCGTGGGCCCGCGCTTCACCTGGTAACAAACGCCTGTCGTTAGTGCGTGTTGTGCTGGCGTGTGACTCTCTCTCTCCCACACGCCAACCGAAGCCCGGCCTCGCGCCGGGCTTCACTTTTATGGGCTCCGGGGCGCCACAATGTCGCATGGGCGATTCCCCCTCTCTCGCAGGTACCGGCACGGCCTATCAGGAGCATCTGCCACCTGGCTCGCTGCGTGGCCACTTCGGCCAGCTTTGGCAGAGCCAGCTTCCTGCCGATGCCGATGGGCACATCATCGTATTGCCCGATGGCTGCGTGGATATCCTCTGGCGCGACGGTGCGTTGTTCGTGGTCGGCCCGGACCGCGTGGCCGCGCACCCGGCGCTGGCACCCGGTGCACAGGTGCTGGGCGCACGCTTCCGTCCCGGCCAGGCATTGGCCGCGCTGGGCCTGCCATTGGCCGGGATCATAGGCCAGGCCGTGCCACTGGCTGATCTGAAGGGCACGTGGGTGAACAAGGCTGCGGCCTCCATCGGCGACACCGCGCCTGCACTGCGCCTGCAGCGGATGGCGCACTGCCTGCAGCAGCATATGGGTGCGTCCGCGCTCGATATTTCGGCGCAGCGTGCACATGTCCTGTTCCGGGCGCTCGCCGCGGGTGACGCCACGCTGGATACGCTGGCGGCGCACTTGAGCCTGAGCCCGCGCAGCCTGCGCCGCTTCAGCCAGTCGCAGTTCGGCTACGGTGCCAAGACGCTGGAGCGGATCCTGCGCCTGCAACGTTTTCTTCGCCACAGCCGCGCGCTGCCGCAGCACTCGCTGGCGATGCTGGCCGCCGATGCCGGCTATGCCGACCAGGCCCATCTCAGCCGTGACGCTCGCGAACTGGCTGGCATGACCGCCAGCGAACTGCGCCTGGAGTGGGGGCAATGATGGCCGTTTTGTTCAAGACCCGCCGGCTGCACTGAGCGACGCTGGGGCTCCCTCAACGGAGCCATGCCATGAGCCATGCTGCTACCCACGATGCCGAACGCCGCATCGACAACATTGAATTCAACGTCGCCGACATCGCCCGCAGCAAGCGCTTCTATGGCGAGGTGTTCGGCTGGCAGTTCACAGACTACGGCGCGGCCTATACCGAGTTCGACGACGGCCGCCTGAAAGGTGGCTTCGTGGCCGACGCGCAGGTGCGTGCCCATGGGGGACCGCTGGTGATCCTCTACTGCGCGGACCTGGCCGATGCAGAGCGGCGCGTGGTTGCCGCCGGTGGTGAGGTGGTGCAGGCCGTGTTCGCCTTCCCCGGCGGCCGTCGCTTCCACTTCCGCGATCTGGACGGCTACGAGCTGGCGGTCTGGAGTGACGTGGATTGATCCTGCCTATGCCCGTCGTGGAGCGGGCATACTGGGACCGAGCCAGGCAGAGTTCCCGCATGCAGATCCCCATTTCCGCATATGTGCAGCAGGCCGACGGCAGCACCGTGCAGGTAGCGGTTCTGGACGCTGGCGTGCTTGCGGCGCTGCATGCCCTCGGCTTCCAGGGACAGGCCCCCACCTTGCGTGCTGAAGTGGGCGACGACATCAGCAAAGCTCGTTTGTTCGCTGCCCTGCGTGATCTTGGTGTAGCGTTTGCGGCCGGTCGCGAATGGAGTCCGGTCGAGGTATTTGGCTGGCTCTGCGACCATGGCTTGCTCGAAGGCCCGTATCTGCGCATCGCCTGGACCGATCCACAACGCTACGTAGTCTGCAGCGTCATGGCGCTCTCTCAAGCACAAGCGGCATCGACCGCGAACTGAGAACCGCTCCGTCCCCGGTCTGGCGGTTCCGCTATGATCGCCCGCACATCGCCACGCGCGATGCGCCCGCCTCAAGCCCGCAGGAACCGCCGTGAACTCCCAGCCCGCACCGATCACCGCCCTCAACCACACGCTCGACAACGAGCCGCAGCAGATCACCGCGCCACTGACCCATTCGGCGGCGTTCCTGGTGTTGAAGGTGAAGGATGACGAGGCGTCGATCGCCAGGGCACGCGAGGTGCTGGCGAGCACCGATGACCTGATCAAAAACACCGCCATCCGCGAGATCGAGCGTACCTTCACCTGCAACGTGGCCATCGGCCACCGCGTGTGGCAGCCGCTGGTGGGCTCCACGCCGCCGCGCGAGCTGAAGCCGTTCCGCGAGATCAAGGGCGCCACCCACACCGCCGTGTCCACGCCCGGTGACCTGCTGTACCACATCCGGGCGCGCACCATGGACCTGATCGTGGCGTTCGAGCGCAATCTGCTGATGGCCTTCGGCGATGCCGTTGAAGCGGTCGATGACGTGGCCGGGTTCCGCTATTTCGATGGCCGCGACCTGCTCGATTTCGTCGACGGCACCGCCAACCCGGAAGGGCTGTCGCTGCCGGAAGCCACGATCGTAGGTGACGAGGATCCGGACCACGCAGGCGGCAGCTACGTGGTGGTGCAGAAGTACCTGCACAACCTTGACGCCTGGCGCGCCCAGAAGACCGAGGCGCAGGAAGCGATCATCGGCCGCACCAAGCACGACAACATCGAGCTGGACGACGCGCCGGCCGATGCGCAGAAGTCGCACAAGACGCTGTGCACCATCGAGGATGCCGACGGCGAGCACGAGATCCTGCGCGACAACATGCCGTTCGCCAACCCGGGCCGCGGCGAGTACGGCACCTACTTCATCGGCTACACCCGCCGCCTGTGGGTGATCGAGAAGATGCTCGAGCGCATGTTCATCGGCAATCCCGCGCCACTGCACGACCGCATCCTCGACTTCTCCACCGCCACCACCGGCGTGACCTTCTTCGCGCCCTCGCGCAAGGTGCTGGCCGACCTGGGCGAGTGATCGCGCCTCTCGTCCTTGCGCATGCTACTGGCCGCTCTGTTCCAGTAGATCCACGCCATGCGTGGATGGCGCACACGTTGCCCGTAGCAGCCACGCATGGCGTGGCTCTACTGTGCCGCCATCTGCCTGTCATCTACCGCGCCGACCATGTCGTGCTGGATGGGAGTGCAGGAGGCGGGCGATGACCATGACCGGAAACAGGAGCGGCGCACGCCGCGGCTGGAAGCGGCTGGCAGCATTGTTCGCCGCGCTGGCACTGGGCAGTTCGGCGGTGTCCGCGCAAGAAGCCCCTGCGCACTGGATGGCCTACGCCGCCTCCGTGGGAGGCCAGCTGCAGCAGCGCCTGCAGCAGGAGCACGATCCGCAGGCGCAGCGTGTACTGGAATGGCTGCGGGCACACCCGGACACGCCGATGCCACTGCCGGTAAGCCTGTGGATCGCCGCGGACGGCCGCATTTCGAAACTGGAATTCGACAGCCTGGGTGATGCCCAGGTCGATGCCGACCTGCGCGCGACGCTGCAGGCCGGCCCGCTGCAGGCGGGACCGCCGGCCGACATGCGCCAGCCGCTGCGGCTGGGTTTGGCCCTGACCCCATAGATCCACGCCATGCGTGGATGGCGTGCCGATTGCCCGCAACAGCCACGCATGGCGCGGCTCTATTGCGTTGCCACCTGTGGCTCGCGCGCGGCCGCGCTCCATGCGCGCAGGCCGAACACGGCCAGGCCGAGGAAGAACACGTACAGCGCGGCGGTCACGTGCAGCGACTTGAACAGGTACGCGCCGACGTAAACCACGTCCACCGCGATCCACACCCACCAGCAGGCGACGTGGCGGCGTGCCTGCCACCACTGGCCGACCAGGCTCAGCGCGGTCAGCATCGCATCCAGCCAGGGCAGCGCGGCATCGGTGAAGGTGTGCATGGCCGCGCCCAGCGCCACGCCACCACACAGGCCGATGGCCAGGTCGCGCAGCAGCGTTCCGCGCGCCAGCGGTACGATGCGGATGCTGCCCTCGTCGGTCGCGTGCTGCCGCCAGTTCAGCCAGCCGTAGACCAGGAAGCCACCAAAGGCGACCTGCAGCAGCGTGTCCGAGTACAGCTTGGCCTCGGCGAACACCAGGCCATACAGCGCCACCGACAGCAGGCCCACCGGCCACGCCGACAACCGGCGGCGGGCCATCAGCCAGACGCCGAGGATGCTGCACAGCGCGGCGCTCCACTCGAGCATCACGCTGCTCACAACGCGAACGTCACCGACAGGCGGGCCTGTCGCGGTGCGCCAGGGAACACGTAGTAGTCACCGCCGCTGCTGCCGGTATCACGCCAGTAGAAGCGGTTGAACACGTTGTCCACCGATAGGTTCCAGGTCACTGCGCGTTCGTGCAGGCGATGCTGGAAGCGCAGGCCCGCATCGAACACCGAGTAGTCCGGTGCACGCACGCCGCCGTCGGCACGCGCCACGTTGGCACCGGCATAGCGCCAGCCGCCGGTGACATCCAGGCCCTGCACGAACGGCAGCGCGTAGGCCAGGTGCACGCTGGCGCGCAGCTTCGGCACGTTCACCAGCTGATGGCCTTCATAGGCCGGCGTGCCGGTGTCGCGCGCGCGCGCCTGCAGCACGCTGGCGCTGGCCACGATCTGCAGTGCATCGGTCAGCTGCCCGTTGGCGGTCAGCTCCAGGCCAGTGTGGGTCTGCGTGCCTTCCTCGACGAAGGTGTAGCCGACGTCGCTGCCGTCCGGCTTGGCGTACTGGTACGGCTGCGAGATGCGGAACACGGCCGCGCCCAGCGTCAGCGCCTCGACCGGCACGTACTTCACGCCCACTTCCAGCTGCCGCGACTGCACCGACGGCAGGAAGGTGTCGGCATTGCTGGTCCAGAACGGCGCTTCCTGGCCCAGAGAAATGCCGCGCACGTAGCTGGCATAGGCATTGAGCTGGTCGGTGGCCTTCCACACCACCGCGGTCTGCGGCAGGAAACGCGACAGGCGGCTGTGCCGCTGCGGCGTACCACGCTTGTCGTAGGCACGCTCGTCCAGGCGCACGAAGCGACCACCGGCCAACCACTGCCAGTCATCACCGAAGCTGATCCGGTCCAGCGCGAAGAACGCGGTCTGGCGGCTGTCCAGGCGTCGCGCGGACGGGCCCGGCATCTTCGGCGACGGCTCGAATACCGGCACCGGCGCATCGTGGATGTTGGTGGTGCCGACGTACTCGTTGACGCTCGGGCGCCTGTCCACGGTGCGGCGGAAGTAGTCGGCACCGACGGTCAGCTGGTGGCCGACGCTGCCGGTCTGGAAGCGCCCGCGCAGCTCGGCACGGGCCTGCTGGTTGCGGCGGGTGTCGTCCGGGCTGCGGTAGTCGTAGACGTCATAGTCGCCGTTCGGCGCGAAGTAATTGCCCGGCACGCTGCCATCGGCGCACTGCGTGGCGTAGTAGCAGCCGTAGGCGAAGGCGACGTTGTCATCGATCACCGAGCGGCTGTGGCCGACCGAGACGCGCGACTGCCAGGCGTCATTGAAATCGTAGGTGTGCAGGGCGGTGATGTTGGTGCTGGCGATGTCCACCGGGCGCTGCCACGGCTGGTAACCCAGCAGGTGTTCGCGGTCGACACCGCGCGGCAGGTCGCGCGCGCCCAGCAGCTGGTAGCCGGACACCGAACGCTGCGCGCTGGTCTGGTAGTTCGCATCCACCTCCAGCTTGCCGCGTTCGCCGATCAGCCAGTCGGCGGCCAGCGCGTAGAAGTTGCGGCGGCCATCGGCGTGCTCGACATAGGAATTGCTGGAATCCCACGCGGCATTCAGGCGCAGGCCGAAGCGCGGGGTGATCCAGTGACCGACGTCGACAGCGGCGTAGCGCGATCCTTCCGAATCGGTGCCGAGCGTGGCGGTGCGCACCTCGGTCGGGCGCTTGCCGATGTAGTTGATGATCCCGCCCGGCGCCATCACGCCTGCCGCCAGCCCGGCTTCACCCTTGAGGATCTCCACCGACTGCACGTTCTCCAGCGCCAGACGTTGTTCGCCGGCGATGGACAGCCCGTTGAAGCGGTAGCCGGTGGCCGCGTCCAGTGCGAAGCCGCGGATGGCGATGTTCTGGTAGTAGCCCACCGGCGCGTAGGCATCACCCAGCGAGGCATCGTTGCTGGCCAGCTCGGACAGCGAACGTACCTGGCGGCGGTCGAGGTAATCGCGCTCGAGCACGTTCACCGACGCCGGCGTGTCCTTCCACGAACCGCCGCCGAAGGCATTCACGCGCGAGGTATCGGCCTTCGCTTTGCCCGCCTGCACGCGCACCGCCGCCAGTTCGGTCGGCGAGCGTTCGGCACCAGCGGCAGCCGCATCGGTGGTGGACTCGGCCTCGCTGGCATGCAGCGGCAGCGCGGCGCAGAGGGCGAGGGAGAGCAGGGTGGGGCGAAGGCAGCGGTTCATTCGATTCGTCTTCGGACAACAAGGGAGACGAAGCGACGGCGCGCAGGTGCACCGGCCCATGATGGGGGTGTGGCTGCGGCTCAAAGCTCCCTACGCCGGTGCAAACCGGATCAGGTTCCAAGGGACTCTCTCAGCCTGGCAGATCCAGGCACCCCCGCTTCAGGTGACCATTTCACTACAAATGGTACGGATTTGCGAGCGCCACCCGGGGTCAGATCCCTTTCCGCAGGAAAGGGATCTGACCCCAACGGTGTCCCAATCGGGTCACGCGGCGGCGTGCAGGGCCTGCAGCAGTGCCTGCCCCGGGGCGGTATGGAACCACGCCGGATGGCCCAGCATGAAAGGCTGCCAGGCCACGTCGGCATTCGCGGTCGAGCCGGTGATGCCCTCGAAGTACTCCACTTCGGACAGTGCGAAGTCGAAATGGACCATGGGCAGCAGGTCGGCCAGCAGGTGCGCGCGTGCCGCCGACAGCGGCAGCACCTGGCGATAGCCCTCGAGCAGCGCCAGCGCGATGTCCAGGCGCACGGCCTCGCTGCCGCGTTCCAGTTCCAGCCACGCCACCGCGTTGCGCTCGATCGCGGTGGCGAGGTCGAACAGTGCGCTGGTGGGCGAAGCCAGGCCGAAATCCAGCACGGTGCTGACCTGCCCGTCGCGCCACAGCAGGTTGGAGACATGCCAGTCGTTATGCGCCCAGAGCCGTGGCTCGGCGCGCAGGCGCTCGGCCAGCCCGGCGTGCCACGGCAGTACGTCGCGCTGCAGCTGCGCCTCCCAGGGAATGCGCGCGAGATAGCGGGCCAGCCCGGGACGCTCATGCAGTCCTGCCTTGATCGCCGCGATCGGATCGTCGGCGCGGATCAGATCATCGCGCGCGACCAGCACATGGGTGCTGCGCTGGGGCGCATGGTAGCTGGCGGCGGCACGGTGCAGCTGTGCGAGTGCGCGCCCGGCTTCGCGGGCCTGGGCGACATCGGTCAGCAGCGACCACGACACCGCGTCGCGGTACAGGTCATCGCCCGCGCCGACGGCATGCAGTTCAAAGGTCCACTCGCCGTGCTCGACGGCGGTGCGGCCATCGGCCGCTGGCAGCACCTGCACCACCGGTACGCCCGCCGCAGCGAGATGGGCGATGAAATGGTGCTCTTCTTCCAGGCACGTCGCGCTGCGCACGCTGTGGTGATGGCGCTTGACGAACACCGCCCCGTTCGCGCCGCTGACGATGGCGGCAGCCGACAGCGGCCGCGGGCTGTGCCAGCGCGGCTGGCTGCCGCTGTCCAGCTGTGGGTAGCGCTGGCGCAGCCACGCGATGTCCGCCGCGCTGATCGGTGGCCAGTCGGCAGCCACCTCGTCGTTGTTGAGGCCCTGCACGCGGTGGGAGGGAGACGTCATGCCGCAGCCCGAGAGGGGAAAGTCACATCCAAGGCTGCGCATTCAACGCCATGAGCGCGGCCAACGCAAACGGGCGGGTCACCGACCCGCCCGTCCGTGCAGCCGCGTGGAGGATGCCGCGCGGCTTACCAGCCGCGATGGCGGCCGCGGTCGTGGTAGTAGCGGTTGTCGTAGTAGCGCTCGCGCTGCCAGCGGCGGTCGTCGCCGCGGTCGTAGTAACCGCTGCGGTAGTAGCCACGATCGTAGCGGCGGTCGTAGCGGTTGTCATAGTAGCGATTGTCGTAATAACGACGGTCGCGGCGGTCGGAGGTGGTCAGATTGCCGATCGCGCCGCCGGCCACGGCACCACCGACGGTGGCTGCAGGATCACCGTTGGAGAGCAGGTTGCCGGCCACGCCACCGACCACGGCGCCGACCAGGGTGCGCTTGTCCTTCCTCGACATCGCGCTGGCATCGCTGACCACGGCGACACCGGCCACCAGTGCCAGCGCCATCGCCAGACCACGGAAGCTGAGTGTGGAAGTACTGAGCATGATTCGTTCTCCTGTGAGGTGCATGCCACGCTGGGCAGGGAGGGCGCGGGGCGCCCCGGCTGCCGTGATG
This sequence comes from Stenotrophomonas sp. YJH_SMC_29, assembly GCF_059371235.1. Classification (NCBI taxonomy): domain Bacteria; kingdom Pseudomonadati; phylum Pseudomonadota; class Gammaproteobacteria; order Lysobacterales; family Lysobacteraceae; genus Stenotrophomonas; species Stenotrophomonas sp. YJH_SMC_29. Next base: position 43,933 of record NZ_JCAFUK010000009.1, read on the forward strand.
TCCACGCTGGCGTTCCAACATTGCCGGAACATTGCCTGGGCCACCGTGCGGCTTGCGCATTCATCTAGCGGCAGGTGGCATGAAGCAAGGCTGAAAGCGGCCTCGGCCGCTCAGCTGGCAGAAAGGGAAAAGGCCACGCGGAGGTGGCCCCTCCCTTCTCTGCCAAGGCGTTGGCATGTCAGACGCCCATCGCCTCTGGGCCTGCCGCGCCGGCTCCCGCGGGGTCTCCTGCTGCGGCTGCAGCACGTCAGGCGCGCCCTGCACCGCACCGCTGCCGAGCGCCAGGCCCTGCCCGCTGGCGGCCCGCGTCCACGGCGACGCGGCTGGCGGCCGGACATGCGCCGGTCGATTCCTTCGACCTCGCATTGTTGTCGGGGCGATTATGTGAATCGCGTCTCAGATTTTCCCGTCACGCAGGTAGTCGAACAATTCGGCATCGCCCTTCAACCCCAGCTTGAGCATCGCATCGCCCTTCTGCCGGCTGATGGTGCTGACGCTCTTGTGCAGCAGCAGCGAGATCTCCTTCACTGTCATGCCGGTGCCGAGCAGGCGCAGCACCTCCACCTCGCGCGGGGACAGCGGCTTGCCGTCGCCCTCGCGCATGCGCCAGCTGCCGGCTGCCTCCACCCGCTCGCGCAGGCTGCGGCTGATGTAGGGCTGGCCGCGGTAGACCGCCTGGATCGCCTGCGGCAGCTCGTCCATCGACGAACTCTTGTCGACCAGGCCGAGCACACCACTGTCGAGCACCATGCGCAGGATCGCGAGGTTGCTGGAAACGCTGAGCATCAGCACCGGCAGGTCCGGGTGGCGGCGCCGGATCATGCCGATCATGGCGAAGCCATCGGCCTGCGGACTGCCCGGCATCGAGTAGTCGGTGACCAGCAGGTCGCAGGGCTGGTCGGCGAGCAGGGTCATCAGTGCCTGCGCGCTGTCGGCCTCGCCGACCACGCGGCCCACGCCGCTGGACTCGATGACGGCGCGGGTACCGATGCGGACCACCGGGTGATCGTCTGCGATGATGATGCGCAAGCTCATGCTCTAGTATGGCCATCGGGCACGCCGGACCGCGACCATCGCGGTCCCTGGCAGGATTCTAGGAGATCGACGCAGATGCGTAGGTGGGCTGTTCGCGGGCTGCTCCTGCTGCTGGCGGTGCTGGCCCTGCCCGTGGCCCAGGCACAGCCGGTCCCTGGGCTGCTGCCGCTCAGCCCGTTGCAGCGCGAATACCTGGTGGCGCATCCGACCATCGTTGTCGGGCAGTATGACAGCGGTTGGCCGCCCTTCGAGTCCCTCCGTGACGGCCAGCAGGTCGGTCTGGGACCGGACTACCTGTCGCATCTTGCACGCCAGCTCGGCATGAAGGTCGAGGCGCGCCGCTATCCCGACTGGACATCCGTGCTGGATGCGGCATGCCGTGGCGAGATCGACGTGGTGATGAATGTCGGTCTCAGTGCCGACCGCACCCGCTGCATGGTCTATACCGCGGCCTACAGTGAGGCGCCGCTCGCCCTGGTGGGCCGGCCCGATGACCTGCGTGCCTCCGACATGCCGGACCTGGATGGGCTGAGGGTCGTGATCGAGCAGGATTTCCTGACCGGTCCGCAGGTGCGCGCCCGATTCCCGCGTGCCCGCCAGCTTGTCGCAAGCGACACGTTGAGCGCGTTGCAGATGGTCATAGACGACAAGGCCGACGTCTACATCGGCAATGCATTTGTCGCCACCGAGCTGATTGCCAGCCGGCGCCTGCAGGGCGTGGCGCTGCTGCGGCCGAGCGACCTGCCCCCTGAGCGGCTGCACTTCGGCATTCCCAACAGCAAGCAACCCCTGGCCGAAGCCCTGGACCTGGCGCTGGCGGCCACCAGCCAGGCCCAGCGCGATGCCCTGGCACAACGCTGGTTGTCTCCGCCGCACTGGTCGGCATCGGCGCAGCTGGCGCTGAGCCAGGCCGAGAAGCGCGTGCTGGAGCAGCCGCTGAAGATCGGTTTCGCCCCGAATGCCGCGCCGCTGTCGTTCACCGGCGAGGATGGCCGGCCCAGCGGCCTGGCCAGCGAATACCTGCAGCGCCTGATGCAGGCTGGCGCCAACCTGCAGGTCGAGGACAGCCACGACTGGTACGAGGTACGCGAGAAGGCCCGCCGCGGTGAGCTGCAGGCGGTGATGGGCATTCCTGTCGATTCACGTTACCTGGGCCCGGACTGGGTGTTCAGTCAGCCCTTCATCAGCGTGCCGAACGTGATTGTGGTCAGGAGCGATGGCGAGTCGCTGCTGGACCTGGCCGACCTGCAGGGCAAGCGCGTGCTGCTGTCCGACCCGGAGCGTGTGCGCGGCTACGTGCTGCAGCAGGCACCGCAGGCGCGGATCATCGCTGCACGCAGCGCCGAACAGTCACTGCAGCGCCTGCTCGATGGCGAAGCCGATGCGTACATCGGCAACCTTGCCGTGGTGGATCACCTGCTGCGCAGCCGTTTCCCGGGGCGGCTGCAGGTGGCGGCACCGGCCGGCTTCAACGACCAGCTGGTGCTGGCCGTGGATCGCCGCCACGGGGCGCTGGCCACCACCTTCGATCGCCTGCTGCTGCAGATGACCCCACGCAAGCGCGAGGCCCTGCGCAACGCCTGGCTGGGGGTGGAGTACCGCAACGGTGTCGACTGGAGCAACGTGCTGCGGTGGGGCGTGCCGGTGCTGCTGGTGCTGCTGACCGCGCTGCTGGTGCATGGCGTCGGCCATTGGCGCCTGCGCCGTGAGGTGGCAGGACGCCGCCAGCTGGAGCAGCGCCTGGCCGAGGTGACCGACAACCTGCCGGCGGTGGTCTACCAGGCACGTCGCGATGCCGATGGCACGCTCAGTTTCCCGTTCATTGCCGGCGACCTGCCGGCGTTGTTCGGTATCACCCGGCAGCAGGCCGAGCAGGATGCAAAGCTGCTGCTGGAACGCATCGAGCAGGACGACCGCGCGCACATCCTGCATTCCATCGAGCAGGCCGCGCGCCAGTTCGCACCGTTGGTCCTGGAGTTCCGCCTGCGCAGCGATGAGGAAGGCACGCGCTGGGTGCGCAGCCAGGCCCACCCCTATGCCGCCGAAGAGGGCGCGGTGATCTGGAGCGGCTACTGGGTGGATGTGACCGAAGCGCGGATGCAGGCCGATGCGCTGGCGGCGGCGAAGGCAGAGGCCGAGCAGGCTGCGGAAGCCAAATCGCGTTTCCTGGCCACGATGAGCCACGAGATCCGCACGCCAATGAGTGGCGTGCTGGGCATGCTGGAGGTGCTGGCGCACTCGCCGCTGGACAGCGAGCAGCAGCGCATCCTCGGCGTGATCGAGGATTCGGCGCAGATGCTGCGGCAGATCCTCGACGACATCCTCGATTACTCGCGGCTGGAAGCAGGTGCATTGCGCCTGGAGCCGGTGCCGCAACCGCTGCGGCCCCTGCTGGAAAGCGTGTGCCGCCTGCTGTCCGCGCAGGCCAGCGCGCGTGGCCTGGCGCTGCACGTGCAGATCGATCCCGATCTGGCGCCGGCCCACGAAGTGGACGGCGTACGGCTGCGCCAGATCGTGTTCAACCTGCTCAGCAATGCCATCAAGTTCACCAGCCAGGGCGAGGTGCGCCTGCAGCTGGAGGTGCTGGGGCCGACCAGCGAGGACGGTGTGCAGCCGCTGTGCCTGAGCGTGACCGACACCGGCATGGGCATCGCACCGGAACAACTGCAGCACCTGTTCGCGCCATTCACCCAGGCCGGCGCCTACATCCAGCGTGACCACGGCGGCACCGGCCTGGGCCTGAGCATCTGCCAGCGCCTGGTGCAGATGATGCAGGGCGAACTGACCCTGCACAGCACGCTGGGCGAAGGCACGCGCGCCGAAGTGCGGGTCTCGCTGGTCGAGGCCGGCAGCGAGGACGCGGCGGCGCTGCTGGCCGAGCAGGACCAGACCGCGCTGCTGCCCGCCGCATTGCGCCAGGCGCGGGTGCTGGTGATCGAGGATCACCCCACCAACCAGGCGATGATGGCGTGGCGGCTGCAGCAACTGGGCGTGCCCTATGTGCTGCTGGGCGACGGCCAGCAGGCGCTGGACCGCTTGTCATCGGAGTCCTTCGACCTGGTCATTACCGACTGCCGCATGCCGGTACTCGACGGGTTTGGGTTCACCCGCCTGCTGCGCGAACGCGAGGGTCGCACCGGGCAGCCGCGACTGACGGTGCTGGCATTGACCGCCAGCGTGCTGGACGACGATGCGCGCCGCTGCCGCGAGGCAGGCATGGACGAGGTGCTGGCCAAGCCGCTGTCGCTGGCCACGCTGCGCACCGCGCTGCTGCGCTGGCTGCCGCAGGCGCAGGGCCAGTCGTTCGACGCGGCCGTACAGGAGGATGCCGCCGACGACGGTGATGCGCTGCCTGACCTGGCCACCCTGCAGCAGCGCTACGGTTCGCGTGCGGTGGCCGAACAGCTGCGCGACAGCCTGCTGCAGGCCAGTGAGGGCGACCTCGCGGCCGTGCTGCGCGCCGTGCAGGCCGGTGACCGCGAGACCGCGGCGCGGCACCTGCATCGCCAGGCCGGCGGCCTCGGGGCGATCGGAGCGACGGCACTGGCCGGGCAGGCCAACGCGCTGGTCGAGCGCCTGCAGGATGCGGGCGGGGCCGACCCGGCACCGTTGTTCGCCGCCGTCACGGCGTTCGTGGCCCGGCTGCAGCATCAGCTGCAGCGACTGGCTCACTGAGCCGACTGCTGTTGCAGGTAGGCGATCACCAGCGCGCGGCGTTCGGGGCTGGGGAAGGCGTTGTACATGCGGGTGCCGGGCACCACGTGGGTGGGCGACTGCAGGAAGGCATCCAGGGTCTGCGCGGTCCAGGTGATGTCGGCGCGGCGCATGCCCTCGGAATAGCCGTAGTCGGGCAGGCTGCCGGCGCGGCGGCCGATCACGCCGTGCAGGTTCGGCCCGAAGCGGTGGATGCCGCCGGGCTGCACGGTGTGGCAGCCTGCGCACAGTTCGAACGCGCGCTGCATGGCCTGCTGCCGGGCCTGTTCCGGCGTGGCCGGTGGCGCAGGCGGGCGCTGGCAGGCCGTGGCAAGCAGGGCCCAGGCAAGGGCGGTGAGCAGGGAGACACGCATGGCCGGGCAGGATAGCGGTGCGCTGCAGTGGCCGGGCTGCGACACGCAGCCGCAGCCCGGGGCGATCACATGCCCGAGTAGTTCGGGCCGCCGCCGCCCTGCGGGGTCACCCAAACGATGTTCTGGGTCGGGTCCTTGATGTCGCAGGTCTTGCAGTGCACGCAGTTCTGCGCGTTGATCTGCAGGCGTGCGTTGTCGGCTTCGCCAACGAACTCGTACACGCCGGCCGGGCAGTAGCGCGCTTCCGGGCCGGCGTACTCGGCCAGGTTCACCTTCACCGGAATGCTCGGGTCCTTCAGGGTCAGGTGGCTGGGCTGGTTCTCGTCGTGGTTGGTGCTGCTCAGGAACACCGAGCTGAGACGGTCGAAGGTCAGCACCCCGTCCGGCTTCGGATAGGTAATGCGGGTGTGCTGGGCCGCCGGCTCCAGGCAGGCATGGTCCGGCTGGGTGCGGTGCAGCGTCCACGGCGGGTTGCGCACGCCCAGCTTCGGCAGCAGCCACTGCTCCACGCCGGTCATCAGCGTGGCCACGGTCTGGCCCTTCTTGAACCACTGCTTGAAGTTCTTGGCCTGCTGCAGTTCGGTGAACAGCCAGCTGGCTTCGAAGGCCTTCGGATAGGCGCTCAGCTCATCGTGCTGGCGGTTGGCGGCCAGCGCGTCGAACGCGGCGTCGGCGCACAGCATGCCGGTCTTGATCGCGGCGTGGCTGCCCTTGATGCGGCTGGCGTTGAGATAACCGGCCTCGCAACCGACCAGCGCGCCACCGGGGAACACCGTCTTCGGCAGCGACAGCAGGCCGCCGGCGGTGATCGCACGCGCGCCGTAGCCGATGCGGGTACCGCCTTCCAGGTGCTTGCGGATATCAGGATGGGTCTTGAAGCGCTGGAATTCCTCGAACGGGCTCAGCCAGGGGTTCTTGTAGTCCAGGCCGACCACGTAGCCGATGGCGACCTTGCCACCTTCGGCGTGGTAGAGGAACGCACCGCCGTAGGTGTCGCTGTCCAGCGGCCAGCCGGCGGCGTGCACCACCAGGCCCGGCTCATGCCGGGCCGGGTCGATCTGCCACAGTTCCTTGATGCCGATGCCGTAGGCCTGCGGGTCCTTGCCTTCGTCCAGCTTGTAGCGGGCGATCAGCTGGCGGCCGAGGTGGCCGCGCGCGCCTTCGGCGAAGACCGTGTACTTGGCGTGCAGCGCCATGCCGCGCTCGAAGGCCGGGCCGATGCTGCCGCCCTTCTCGATGCCCATGTCGCCGGTGGCCACGCCGATCACTTCGCCGGTGTCGCCGTACAGCACCTCGGCGGCGGCGAAGCCGGGGAAGATCGCCACTTCCAGCGCCTCGGCCTGCTGCGCCAGCCAGCGGGTCACTTCGCCCAGGCTGATGATGTAGTTGCCTTCGTTGTGGAAGCACTCCGGCAGCAGCGCATTGGGCGTGCTGCGCGACCCGGTCTCGCTGAGGAACAGGAACTCGTCGCGGGTGACCTTCTGCTTCAGCGGTGCGCCGCGTTCGGCCCAGTCCGGGAACAGTTCGGCCAGCGCGCGCGGATCCATCACCGCGCCGGACAGCACGTGCGCGCCCGGTTCGGAGCCCTTTTCCAGCACGCACACCGACAGTTCGCGGCCGGCTTCGATCGCGCGCTGGCGCAGGCGGATCGCGGTGGCCAGGCCGGCGGGGCCGGCGCCGACGATCACCACGTCGAACTCCATTACTTCACGCGGGGGCAGGGCGTTGGCTTCAGCGCTCATCGATTGCATGACTCGTGGGTAGGGCCGGCATCGGGGCCACCGGCGGTGCCTGGGAATCGCGCGTGCAGCCACGGGCGAAACGGTTGTTTGAATGTGTCAGGGTACCGGGCCGCGCGTGATCGAGCTAGATCGGCGATGTTCACGCCCGGATTGCTGCAATGCAGCGTAGTGCCGCAGCCCTGCCAGTGCCGACCCTGGCCGGCACGCGCTGTGCGGATGACCGACAATGGCCCGGTCCTGACTGCGCGTGAGTGCCATGGCTTTGCATCCGTACGATCTGTTCGATGTCCGTTCCCTGCTCGACGAGGAAGAGCGCGCGGTGCAGGAGAGCGTCGCCCGCTTCACCAACGAGCGCGTGCTGCCGATCATCGGCGATGCCTTCGACCAGGCCCGTTTCCCCGCCGAGCTGGTGCCGGAGATCGCGTCTCTGGGCCTGCTCGGCGCGACACTGCCGGCCGAATACGGTGGCGGTGGCCTCGGCGCGGTCAGCTATGGCCTGATCTGCCAGGAGCTGGAGCGCGGCGATTCTGGCCTGCGCAGCTTCGTTTCGGTGCAGAGCTCGCTGTGCATGTATCCCATCTACGCGTACGGCAGCGAGGAACAGCGCCAGCAGTGGCTGCCGGCGATGGCACGCGGCGAGCTGATCGGCTGCTTCGGCCTGACCGAGGCGCACGGCGGGTCCGACCCGGCCAGCATGAAGACCCGCGCGGTGCGCGACGGCAGCGACTGGCGCATCAGCGGCAGCAAGATGTGGATCACCAGCGGCCCGGTGGCCGACCTGGCCATCGTATGGGCACAGACCGAGGACGGTATCCAGGGCTTCGTGCTGGAGAAGGGCATGGCCGGCTTCACCACGCAGGAAATCAAGCACAAGATGAGCCTGCGCGCATCGCTGACCGGTGCGCTGTTCTTCGATGACGTGCGCGTGCCCGACAGCCACCGCCTGCCGAACGTGAAGGGCCTGAAGGGGCCGCTGGGCTGCCTGACCCAGGCCCGCTATGGCATCAGCTGGGGCCCGATCGGCGCGGCCATCGCCTGCCTGGATGAAGCGCTGGGCTACGCCAAGGAGCGTGTGCTGTTCGGCCGCCCGCTGGCCGCCACCCAGAGCGCGCAGATCAAGCTGGCGGAAATGGCCCGCCGCATCACCACCGCCCAGCTGCTGGCCCTGCAGCTGGGCCGGCTGAAGGAAGCCGGCCAGCTGCAGCCGCAGCAGGTCAGCCTGGCCAAGTGGAACAACTGCCGCATGGCGATCGACATCGCCCGCGAGTGTCGCGATCTGCTCGGTGGGGCTGGCATCACCACCGAACACGTGGCGATCCGGCACGCGCTGAACCTCGAATCGGTGATCACCTATGAAGGCACCGAGACCGTGCACCAGCTGGTGATCGGCCGCGAACTGACCGGCATCAACGCGTTCTGAGTGCACCGGTAGTGCCGGCCGCTGGCCGGCATTGCCCAGCAGCGTATCCGCAGGCGAGCGATCGGTGTACCGAACCGCGCACCGGACGGAACTGCCGCGAGTGTTCAAGGACAGCCTGTAGCGCGCGGCTGTCGGGTCCGCCTTGAAGCGAGCCGAGGAGCGCAAGGGTACCGGTGCGCAGCACCGGCTCGCCGATGGCGGCGCGTTTCTTTGGTTACTTTCTTTGCGCGAGCAAAGAAAGTGACACACGTGAGCTACGCCCCACCGGCAAACCCGTGCTGCCGCCACGCCTCGTACATCACCACGGCAACGGTGTTGGAAAGATTGAGGCTGCGGTTGCCCGGCCGCATCGGCAGGCGCAGGCGGCGGCCATCCGGCAGTGCATCGAGCACGTCCTGCGGCAGGCCACGGCTTTCCGGGCCGAACAGGAACGCATCGCCCTCTTCAAAGGCCACGCTGTCGTAGCGCACGCTGGCGCGGGTACTGAGTGCGAACAACCGATTCGGTGCGATCCGCGCCAGCGCGGTGTCCAGGTCGGGGTGCACCTGCAGGCGCGAGTACTCGTGGTAGTCCAGGCCGGCGCGCTTGAGCTGCTTGTCTTCCAGTGCGAAGCCGAGCGGCTCGACCAGGTGCAGCTGCGCGCCGGTGTTGGCACAGAGCCGGATCACATTGCCCGTGTTGGGCGGGATTTCCGGTTGGAACAGGATCACGTGGAACGGGGGCGCGGCATTCATCGGCGCAGTGTACCTGCGACGGCGGCCGGCTTTACGGCGCGCGCCCTGCGCTGGGCAGGGCGGCACCGCTTACGGGCGCAGCAGGACCTGGGCGGTTTCGGTGGCCAGTGCCTGCAGGTCGGCAGCGCTCGGGCGCACCTGCAGGGCCGGCAGGTTGACGATGACCGAGTTGGCGACGTTTGTGGCGGCGGCGGCCAGGGTGGCGGCGTAGCGCTGGGCTTCCAGTTCGGCGGCCAGGGCGACGCGCTGTTCCAGGCTCGGGCGCACTTCCACCGAGGCCAGGGTGGTGATCGGCATCGCGGCGGCGACCGGGGCGGCGACGTAGCCGTTGCGCTCGGCCAGCTGGTCAGCGCTGGGGCGCACTTCCACGGTGGCCAGGGTCGGGATGCCGCTGGCCTGTTCCCAGGCCTGCTGGGCCAGTTGGTCGGCGGCCGGGCGAACCTGCACGGTGGCCAGGGTCTTGATGGATTCGGAGGCCTGCACCGACGAAACAACCGCGGTGCCGGCGATCAGGGCGATGGCGATGGCAATGGTCTTGGTGTTCATGACGGGGCCTGTTTAGTGTTGTTGAGCGGTGGTGTGGTAGTAAGGTAGTACACCAATTCTGGGCATGCAAGAGAAATTTTCGATTTCCTGCATTTGTTCATTCTTCAGTCAGCTTTTGTCTGAAGCCCTTCCTGGCGCAGGAAGTACCAAGCAATCCGCGTGCCAACTTTTAGTTATTGATTTGAAAGGGTTTTTCGGCATCCGAAAAGTGTCCGCTGGGCGGACACCTGTCCATTCGTCGCGCCACGGACACAGTCCGGACGTCTTCAGCCGGCGCATGTGACGGGCCAGGCACGCCGATCGGGCCGGGAGCGGAGGGCCTTGGGGGCGAACACCCCCAGTGACTGGTGACCGATTCCGGCCGCCGCGCGCGCAGGCTAGGATCGGGGTTCACCTTCGTGACCAAGGATCCGGATATGTCTCTCGCCCTTCGCCCGCGCGCTGCACTGCTGGCCGTCGCCCTCAGCACCGCCCTGGGCACGCTCGCGCCCACCCATGCGCTCGCCGCCAAGCCAGCGGCACCGGCCAAGGTCGATATCCCGTACGAGCAGTTCACCCTGCCCAACGGCCTGCGCGTGATCGTGCATACCGATCGCAAGGCGCCGATCGTTGCGGTCAACGTCTGGTACCACGTGGGCAGCAAGGATGAACCGGCCGGCCGTACCGGCTTCGCGCACCTGTTTGAACACCTGATGTTCCAGGGCAGCGAAAACCACGACGGCGAATTCTTCGAACCGTTCAAGCAGGTGGGTGCCACCAACCAGAACGGCACCACCAACACCGATCGCACCAACTATTTCGAGAACGTGCCGACCACCGCGCTGGACATGGCGCTGTGGATGGAATCGGACCGCATGGGCCATCTGGTCGGTGCGATCGACCAGGCCGCGCTGGACGAGCAGCGCGGCGTGGTGCAGAACGAGAAGCGCCAGGGCGAGAACCAGCCCTACGGCCAGGCCTGGGACCAGCTCAACAAGGCGCTGTACCCGGTAGGCCACCCGTACCACCACGGCGTGATCGGGTCGATGAACGATCTCAACGCGGCGTCGCTGGATGACGTGAAGACCTGGTTCCGCACCTGGTACGGCCCGAACAACGCGGTGCTGGTGCTGGCCGGCGACATCGATCTGGCCACCGCCAAGGAAAAGGTCGCCAAGTACTTCGGCAGCATCCCGGCCGGCCCGACCATGGCGCAGCCGGCCGTGAACGTGGCCAAGCGCAGCGCCGACACGCGCGAGACGATGACCGACAAGGTGCCGCAGGCGCGCATCTACCGCGCCTGGAACGTGCCGCAGGTCGGCACCACCGAGGTCGATCAGCTGCAGCTGTTCGCGCAGGTGCTGGGCGGTGCCAAGTCGTCCCGCCTGAGCCAGCGCCTGCAGCACCAGGACAAGCTGGTGGACAGCATCGCGTCGGGCCTGTCGACGTCGCAGCTGGGCTCCAACTTCGTGATCATGGCGACGGTCAAGCAGGGCCAGGACCCGGCCAAGGTCGAGAAGATCATCGACGAGGAACTGGACCGGCTGATCAAGCAGGGCCCCACCGCGGCCGAGCTGGAGCGGGCCAAGACCGGTGCCCGCGCAGGCTTCATCCGCGGCATCGAGCGCATCGGTGGCTTCGGCGGCAAGGCCGACGCACTGGCCGAGTGCGCAGTGTTCACTGGCGACCCGGGCTGCTTCCGCACCTCGCTGGCCAGCATCGAGAAGGCCAGCGCTGCCGACCTGAGCCGCCTGGGCGCGCAGTGGCTGGACAAGGGCAGCCACACCCTGGTGATCGCACCGGGTGAACGCGTGGCGCTGAAGGAAGATCCCAGCCAGGCGCCGAAGCCTTTCAACGTACCGGCGGTGGACCCCAAGTACAGCACCCTGCCGGAGCAGGTCGACCGCAAGGCCGGCGTGCCGCAGACCCGCGAGTTCCCGCAGCTGAAGTTCCCGGCGCTGCAGCGCGCCACGCTGAAGAACGGCACCCAGGTGATCCTGGCCGAGCGCCATGAGATCCCGGTGGTGCAGTTCAGCTACCAGTTCCCGGGCGGCTTCAGTGCCGACCAGGGCCGCAAGCCGGGCACCGCCAACTTCACCATGAGCCTGATGACCGAAGGCGCCGGCAAGCTGGGCTCGCTGGCCTTCGCCGATGCCGCTGACGCACTGGGCGCCAGCCTGGATGCCTCGGCCGGCCTGGACTCGATGAGCGTGGACCTGTCGGCGCTGAAGGAAAACCTGGCACCGTCGCTGGCGCTGTACCGCGACCTGCTGCGTGAGCCGCGTTTCGAGCAGGGCGAGATCGACCGGGTCAAGGCGACCTGGATCGCCGGCATCCAGCAGGAGAAGGTCAACCCCGGTGCGGTGGCGATGCGCGTGCTGCCGCCGCTGCTGTACGGCAAGGGCCATCCGTATGCCATTCCGTTCACCGGTAGTGGCGACGAGGCGGCGATCAACGGCCTGACCCGCGAGGACCTGGTCGACTTCCACCACGACTGGCTGCGGCCGCAGAACGGCACCCTGATCGTGGTCGGCGACACCACGCTGGCCGAGATCGTGCCGCTGCTGGACAAGCAGTTGGGCGACTGGAAGGCGGCAGGCGATGCGCCGCAGGTGAAGGCGGCCACCGATGTCGCACTGCCGAAGGGCCCGCGCGTGTTCCTGATCGACCAGCCGGGTGCGGTGCAGGCCAACCTGTTCGCCGGCCAGGTGGTGCCGCCGTCCAGTGCGTCCAGTTCCACCCGCTTCGACATTGCCAACGGGGTGATCGGTGGCGACTTCACCTCGCGCCTGAACATGAACCTGCGCGAGGACAAGCACTGGTCCTACGGTGCGCGCAGCAGCGCGGTCAACTCGGTGGGCCAGCGCCCGTGGATGGCCAGCGCGCCGGTGCAGATCGACAAGACCGGCCCGGCGATGGCCGAGATGCGCAAGGAAATCGCCGCGTTCGCCGATGGCAGCAAGCCGGCGACCGCGGCCGAGGTCAACCGCATCCGCAACATCCAGACCCTGAGCCTGCCCGGTGCCTACGAGACCGCCAGCGCGGTGGCCGCCACCATCGGTTCGATCGTTCAGTTCAAGCGCCCGGATGACTATGTGCTGCGCCGCAAGGCCGAGATCGAAGCGATGACCCCGGCGCAGGTGCAGCAGGCCGCTGCCGAGATCAAGCCGCAGGCCCTGACCTGGGTGGTGGTGGGCGATCTCAAGCAGACCGAAGCGGCGGTGCGTGCGCTGAACCTGGGCGAGGTGACGGTGATCGACGCCGAAGGCAACCCGGTCAAGAAATAAGGGATGTGCCTGCCCGCCCCGGCGGGCAGGCCTCCCCAGGCAGTGCCGGCCGCTGGCCGGCAACCCCGTCATGCATCCGGGGTCAGAGCCCCGGCTACCCCCGATTCAGGCTGTTCAGGCAGAATCCCCCCATACCCTTCCAGGATCTGCCCATGCGCGTTCTGCTGCTTTCCTCCCTGCTGCTCACCGTCACCGCCTGTACCTGGGTGCCGATCGAACCGGCCGGCAAGGCGACCCGCGTGCTGCCGGCGGGCCCGGTTCCAGCCGGTTGCATCGCCAAGGGCGAGGTGGTGGTCACCGTGAAGAGCAAGGTCGGCTTCTACAACCGCAACCCGCTGCGGGTGCAGGAAGAGCTGGAAACGCTGGCCCGCAACGAGGCCCCCAGCGCCGGCGCCAATGCCGTGCAGGCCGCTGCGGCCCCCGCCGATGGCAGCCAGCGCTTTGCAGCGTTCCAGTGCCCGCCGCGCTGAACGCTTCACCATACGGCCAAGGCTGAATTCGTAAAGATGCGGTGAAAGCCCGGGGGTTATAGAATAGCGCCCCCTTTTGCCTGAGCCTTGGCGCTAACCTCGATGCTCTTCAAGAATGTCTCGATCGCCGGCCTGGCACACGTCGACGCGCCGCATACGCTGACGACCAAGGAAATCAACGAGCGGCTGCAGCCGACGCTGGATCGCCTGGGTATCCGCACCGATGTGCTCGGCGACATCGCCGGCATCCACGCCCGCCGCCTGTGGGACAACGGCGTGCTGGCCTCGGACGCTGCCACCATGGCCGGGCGCAAGGCGCTGGAAGACGCGGGTATCACCGCGACCCAGGTCGGCCTGCTGGTCAACACCTCGGTCAGCCGCGATTACCTGGAGCCGTCCACCGCCTCCATCGTGTCGGGCAACCTCGGCGTCAGCGACGAATGCATGACCTTCGACGTCGCCAATGCCTGCCTGGCCTTCATCAATGGCATGGATATCGCCGCGCGCATGATCGAGCGCGGTGATATCGACTACGCGCTGGTGGTGGATGGCGAGACCGCCAACCTGGTGTACGAGAAGACTCTGGAGCGCATGACCGCCCCGGACGTCACCGCCGATGATTTCCGCAACGAGCTGGCCGCGCTGACCACCGGTTCGGGCGCCGCCGCGATGGTGATGGCGCGCTCGGAGCTGGTGCCGGATGCCCCGCGCTACAAGGGCGGCGTGACCCGCTCGGCCACCGAGTGGAACCAGCTGTGCCTGGGCAACCTGGACCGCATGGTGACCGACACCCGCCTGCTGCTGATCGAAGGCATCAAGCTGGCGCAGAAGACCTTCAGCGCCGCCAAGATCGCACTCGGCTGGGCCGTGGAAGAACTGGACCAGTTCGTGATCCACCAGGTCAGCCAGCCGCACACCGCCGCGTTCATCAAGAATTTCGGCATCGACCCGAAGAAGGTCATGACCATCTTCGGCGAGCACGGCAACATCGGCCCGGCCTCGGTGCCGATCGTGCTGAGCAAGCTCAAGCAGCTGGGCAAGCTGAAGAAGGGCGATCGCATCGCGCTTCTGGGCATTGGCTCGGGCCTGAACTGCTCGATGGCTGAAGTGGTCTGGTAAAAAAGTCACCGCTGACCTGCTGCACGATGGGCAGCGATGATTTTTCCAAGTGTCCAGGGGCCGGTTCTACCGGCCCTTTCTACAGGTGCGATTCGATGTCCCAGCTTCCCGGTTACCCCGCCCACCCGCAGCGCTTCGAGGTCCGCCCGGGCCTGTCGATGAACTATCTCGACGAAGGCCCGCGCGACGGCGAAGTGGTGGTGATGGTGCATGGCAACCCGTCGTGGAGCTACTACTGGCGCACGCTGGTGGCCGGCCTGTCGGACAGGTACCGCTGCATCGTGCCGGACCACATCGGCATGGGCCTGTCGGACAAGCCCGATGACAGCCGCTACGACTACACGCTGCAGTCGCGCGTGGACGACCTCGATGCGCTGCTGAAGCACCTGGGCATCACCGGCCCGGTGACCCTGGCCGTGCACGACTGGGGCGGCATGATCGGCTTCGGCTGGGCGCTGTCGCACCACGCCCAGGTCCAGCGCCTCGTGGTGCTCAACACTGCCGCGTTCCCGATGCCGGCGGCGAAGAAGATGCCCTGGCAGATCGCGCTGGGCCGCCACTGGAAGATCGGCGAGTGGATCATCCGCAGCTTCAACGCATTCTCGTCCGGCGCCTCGTGGCTGGGCGTGGAGCGCAGGATGCCGGCCGACGTCCGCCGCGCCTACGTGTCGCCGTACAACAGCTGGGCCAACCGCATCAGCACCGTCCGCTTCATGCAGGACATCCCGCTGTCGCCGGCCGACAAGGCCTGGTCGCTGCTGGAACGGGCCGGCAAGGCGCTGCCGTCGTTCGCGGATCGACCGGCCTTCCTCGGCTGGGGCCTGCGCGACTTCGTGTTCGACCACCACTTCCTGAAGGGTTTCCAGGCCGCGCTGCCGCAGGCCGAGGTGCATGCCTTCGAGGACGCCGGCCACTACGTGCTGGAAGACAAGCATGAAGTGCTGGTGCCGGAGATCCGCGCCTTCCTGGACAAGAACCCGATCTGATCGGCTCCCGGGCCGGCACTACCATTACGCCGCGACCGGTGCCTGCGGCGGTGAGGACGGGCTGTTGCCGTTGTCGTCCGGATGGTCGTCGTCATTGTCGGCGTCATCGCGCCAGCGCCAGTCGGCCAGCGTCAGCGGATCCAGGCCATAGGCGATGCGTGCCTTGTCGCACTGCGGGCTGGCCTTGCCGTACTCCCAGGATGCATCCACCTCACGGCACACGCTGGGCCGGTTGGGGTGGATGGTGCAGCGCGAGTACACGCCGATCTGCGCATCCAGCGCCACGCAGCGCACCGGCTTGGAGTGGGTGCCGCGCATGCACAGGCGGTGCGGGTCCAGCACCTCGGTGAGCTGGTGCGGCACGCCGCCGGGGGTGACCTCGTCCGATTCCATCCAGTGGAAGGCCACGCGGTATTGGGTGCAGCAGGCGCCGCAGGTCATGCAGGGATGTTGCATGGGCAAGCCGCCTCGGGCGGCAGTCGGAATCAGGAACGAGGGAGCGGATTTTCCACGAAGTGGGCCGCCGCGCAAGAAATTCCGTAAGCGGCGACAATGAACGGATGAACCGACCCTGCAACATTGCCGCGCGCCTGCCTGAACTGGCGCGTGAACGCCCTGACCAGATTGCCATCCGTTGTCCCGGCCGCCGCGGCGCGGGCAATGGCATGGCGGCCTACGACGTGACCTTGGACTACCGCCAGCTGGACACCCGCAGCGATGCCATGGCCGCCGGCCTGGCCGGTTACGGGATCGGCCGCGGCGTGCGTACGGTCGTGATGGTGCGGCCCTCGCCGGAGTTCTTCCTGCTGATGTTCGCGCTGTTCAAGCTGGGCGCGGTGCCGGTGCTGGTCGACCCGGGCATCGACAGGCGTGCGCTGAAGCAGTGCCTGGACGAAGCGCAGCCGCAGGCCTTCATCGGCATTCCGCTGGCGCACGTGGCGCGGCTGGTGCTGCGCTGGGCGCCGTCGGCCACCCGCCTGGTCACGGTCGGCCGGCGCCTCGGCTGGGGCGGCACCACGCTGGCCGCGCTGGAGCGCGCTGGCGCCAGCGCTGGGCCGATGCTGGCCGATACCGATGGCGAGGACATGGCCGCGATTCTGTTCACCAGTGGCTCCACCGGCGTGCCCAAGGGGGTGGTCTACCGCCACCGCCACTTCGTTGGACAGATCCAGCTGCTGGGCAGCGCCTTCGGCATGGAAGCGGGCGGTGTGGACCTGCCGACGTTCCCGCCGTTCGCGCTGTTCGATCCGGCGCTGGGGCTGACCTCGGTGATTCCGGACATGGACCCGACCCGGCCGGCGCAGGCTGACCCGGCCCGCCTGCACGACGCCATCCAGCGTTTCGGCGTGACCCAGCTGTTCGGCTCGCCGGCCCTGATGCGGGTGCTGGCGCGGCATGGCCGGCCGCTGCCGACGGTGACCCGGGTGACCTCGGCCGGTGCCCCGGTGCCGCCGGATGTGGTCGCCACCATCCGCGGCCTGCTGCCGGCCGATGCGCAGTTCTGGACCCCGTACGGCGCCACCGAGTGCCTGCCGGTGGCGGTGGTCGAGGGGCGCGAACTGGAGCGTACCCGTGCCGCGACCGAGGCCGGTGCCGGCACCTGCGTGGGCAGCGTGGTTGCGCCCAACGACGTGCGCATCATCGCCATCGACGACGCACCGTTGCCGGAGTGGTCGCAGGCGCGCGTGCTGGCCACCGGCGAAGTGGGCGAGATCACCGTGGCCGGACCGACCGCCACCGACAGTTACTTCAACCGCCCGCAGGCCACCGCGGCGGCGAAGATCCGCGAGACGCTGGACGACGGCAGCACGCGCATCGTCCACCGCATGGGTGATGTGGGCTACTTCGACGCGCAGGGCCGCCTGTGGTTCTGCGGGCGCAAGACCCAGCGCGTGGAAACCGCGCGCGGGCCGCTGTACACCGAGCAGGTCGAGCCGGTGTTCAACACCGTGGCCGGCGTGGCGCGCACGGCACTGGTCGGCGTCGGCGCCGCCGGCGCGCAGGTGCCGGTGCTGTGCGTGGAACTGCAGCGCGGCCAGTCCGACAGCCCGGCGCTGCAGGAAGCGCTGCGTGCACATGCCGCCGCCCGCCTGCCGGAGGCCGGCCTGCAGCACTTCCTGGTGCATCCGGCGTTCCCCGTCGATATCCGTCACAACGCCAAGATCGGCCGCGAAAAGCTCGCCGTCTGGGCCAGCGCCGAACTGGAGAAGCGCGCATGAAGATTCTGGTCACCGGCGGTGGTGGTTTCCTTGGCCAGGCGCTGTGCCGTGGCCTGGTCGAACGTGGCCACCAGGTGCTGGCGTTCAACCGCAGTCATTACCCGGCGCTGCAGGCGATCGGCGTGGGCCAGATCCGCGGCGACCT
The DNA here is from genome assembly GCF_059371235.1 of Stenotrophomonas sp. YJH_SMC_29. Lineage (NCBI taxonomy): Bacteria > Pseudomonadati > Pseudomonadota > Gammaproteobacteria > Lysobacterales > Lysobacteraceae > Stenotrophomonas > Stenotrophomonas sp. YJH_SMC_29. Next base: position 61,682 of record NZ_JCAFUK010000009.1, read on the forward strand.
CGCCGATGCACAGGCGGTGCTGCACGCGGTGGCCGGCGTCGATGCGGTGTTCCACAACGGTGCCAAGGCCGGGGCGTGGGGCAGCTATGACAGCTACCACCAGGCCAACGTGGTCGGCACCGACAACGTCATCGCGGCGTGCCGCGCGCATGGCATCACCCGGCTGGTCTACACCTCCACGCCCAGCGTGACCCATCGTGCCACGCATCCGGTGGAAGGCCTGGGCGCGGACGAGGTGCCGTACGGGGAAGATTTCCAGGCGCCGTATGCGGCCACCAAAGCGATCGCAGAACAGCGCGTGTTGGCGGCCAATGACGCCGCGCTGGCGACGGTGGCGCTGCGCCCGCGGCTGATCTGGGGCCCCGGTGACCAGCAGCTGGTGCCCAGGCTCGCCGAGCGTGCGCGGCAAGGGCGCCTGCGCCTGGTCGGCGATGGCAACAACAAGGTCGATACCACCTACATCGACAACGCCGCGCTGGCGCACTTCCTCGCCTTTGACGCCCTGGCACCGGGCGCTGCGTGTGCGGGCAAGGCCTACTTCATCTCCAACGGCGAGCCGCTGCCGATGCGCGAGCTGGTCAACAGGCTGCTGCAGGCGGTGGGTGCGCCGACGGTGGACAAGGCGATCAGCTTCAAGACCGCCTACCGCATCGGCGCCGTCTGCGAGCGGCTGTGGCCGCTGCTGCGCCTGCGCGGCGAGCCGCCGCTGACCCGCTTCCTGGCCGAGCAGCTGTGCACGCCGCACTGGTACAGCATGGAACCGGCACGCCGTGACTTCGGCTACGTGCCGCAGGTCAGCATCGAAGAAGGGCTGCGCAGGCTGAAGGCTTCATCTGCCGCATAGATCGCCATCACTGGTTGCACACCGCTGGATCGGGAGGATGGACCCACGCCATCCAAGGCTCGACCACCCGCGAGGAGCGCCATGCTGCACTACGCCATTATTTTCTTTGTCATCGCCATCATCGCCGCCGTTCTGGGTTTCTCCGGAATTGCCGGCGCCGCAACGAACATCGCCTGGATCCTGTTCGTGGTGTTCCTGATCCTTGCCGTGATCTCGATGTTCCGCAAGCGAGGCTAGCCGGTAGTGCCGGCCGCTGGCCGGCATCGCTTTCCGCAGAGTCGAGCCATGCTCGACTCTGCGGGCGATCACCACGTTACACAGCGCTCTGCAGCCCGCGATCGGCCTCATGGCGCTCCAGCGCCAGTTCGATCAGGCGGGTGATCAGCGTGGTGTAGTCGATGCCGCTGGCGCCCCACAGCTTCGGGTACATGCTGATCCGGGTGAAGCCCGGCAACGTATTGACCTCGTTGATGATGATCTCGCCGCCCGCGGTGAGGAACACGTCCACGCGCGCCATGCCCGCGCACTCCAGCGCCTGGTAGGCCTGCAGGGCGATCTGCTGGATGCGTGCCTGCGTGAGGGCATCGATATCGGCCGGCACCACCACGTCGGCGCCATCTTCGTTGATGTACTTGGTGTCGTAGGCATAGAACTCGTCGTGCACCACTACCTCGCCGCACAGGCTGGCCTGAGGGTGCGCGTTGCCCAGCACCGCACATTCGATCTCGCGGCCGGCCACCGCCGATTCCACCAGCACCTTGTGGTCGTAGCGCAGTGCCAGTGCCAGCGCCTCGGCAAAGCCCGCCGCATCCTTGACCTTGCTCACGCCCACCGACGAACCCTGGTTGGCCGGCTTCACGAACAGTGGGAGGCCGAGCTGCGCGATCACCGCATCGACATCGACTGCCGCCGCCTGGTGGCGACGGATGCACAGCCACGGCGCCACTTTCAGGCCAGCGTCGCGCAGCAGGCGCTTGGTCACGTCCTTGTCCATCGCCACGGCCGATCCCAACACTGGCGAACCGACGAAAGGCAGGTTGGCCATGCGCAGCAGGCCCTGCAGCGCGCCGTCCTCGCCCAGCGGCCCGTGCACGATCGGCAGCACCACATCGATCTGCGCCAGGGCGCTGGCCGCGTCCGAGGGCTGCAGCTGCGCCTGCTCGGCGCCCGGAAGGACCGCCAGCGACAGGCCGGAACGATGCAGCGCGATGCGGGCCGGATCGTCGGCATGCAGCAGGAAGGTCGCCGGTTCGCTCAGATGCCACTGGCCCTGCTTGTCGATGCCGACCAGCACCGGCTCGAAGCGCTCGCGATCAAGGGCGTCCAGGATGTTCTTCGCCGACTGCAGTGAAACTTCGTGTTCGGAAGACTTGCCCCCGAAGATGATGCCGACCCGGGTCCGTGCCATGGGAAATGCGATGTCCTGTGCGTTGCGTGGCCTCATAGCATGAACCTTCATCGGCCCTCCGCGTGAGGCACAGATGAACCAGAAATCCATCCACGCATGGCGTGGATCGACCGTCCTCATGGCCCATCAACAGGGGTCGAAGCCCGTTGCGGAGCAACGGGATCCGATCCCACGGACGACAGGAAACTGTCGAAGGAGGGGTGGGTCCGGTTGCGGGAGTGTCCGCGGCATGGATGCCGCGGCCAATCCCGCACGGACGGGTTTACGGCGTCTCCCGCAACCGGACCCACCCCGCATCCCCACAGGAAGCCAGCTTTTGATGTTGCTGTTGCTGTTGCTGTTGCTGTTGGGGTTGAGGTTGCCGGCCAGCGGCCGGCACTACCGCGGGTGCCGGGCGGCAGCCCGGCCCAAGCTCCCCACCCACGCAGGTAGAATGCGCGCATGGCTCCTTCCCTGCTCAAGTCCCTCAAGCCGGTCGCTGGCCGCGCCCTGCAGATCGCCCTGAACCGCGCGCTGGCGCTGGATCCGGATACCCGCCATGCCCTGGCCAGCCTCGAAGGCCGGCACATCGACCTGACCCTGGAAGCGCCGTCGCTGGCGATGCGCATCAGCGTTGATGGCGACCAGCTGCGGGTCGGACCAGTGGATGCGCAGGAAGCCGACCTGGCCGTGCGCAGCAGCCTGGCCGGCGTGCTGGCGCAGCTGCCGCTGCTGGCCAACGCCCGGCGCGGCGAATCCAACAGCAAGGGCCGCGTGCGCGTGGCCGGTGACGCCGAACTGGCGCGCCGCCTGCAGCAGCTGGCCAAGGGCTTCGATCCGGACTGGCAGCAGCCGTTCGTCAGCGTGTTCGGCGAGGTACTGGGGGTGCAGGTTGCCAACACCCTGCGCAGTGCCCTGCAGCATGCGCGCCAGGGGGCAATCGACCTGGCCCACAGCGCCGCCGAATTCATCACCGAGGAGTCGCGCGATGTAGTGCCGCGCGCCGAGCTGGATGCCTTCCACGATGACGTGGACGTGCTGCGCGATGACGTCGAGCGCCTCGGCGCGCGCGTGCAGCGCCTGCGGGGTGCCGCATGAAGGCCGTGCTGCGGGCCAGCCGCATCGGTCGGGTGATCCTGCGTTACCGCCTCGACGACCTGCTGCAGGGCACGCCGGCCGAGCGCTGGCTGCGCCTGGCCAAGCCATTCGTACCGCGTGCCTCGGCCGACATCGCCGTGCAGTCGCGCGGTGCGCGCCTGCGCCTGGCGCTGCAGGATCTCGGCCCGATCTTCGTCAAGTTCGGCCAGATCCTGTCCACCCGCCGCGACCTGGTGCCGCCGGACGTGGCCAACGAACTGACCCTGCTGCAGGACCGGGTCAAACCGTTCGATGGCGAAACCGCACGCCGCATCGTCGAGGATGCCCTCGGCCGGCCGGTCAGCGAGGCGTTCGCCAGCTTCGATACCGAACCGCTGGCCTCGGCCTCGATCGCGCAGGTGCATGCGGCCACGCTGGCCGATGGCCGCCAGGTGGTGGTCAAGGTGCTGCGCCCGGGCATCGAGAAGCAGATCGACGCCGACATCGCCCTGCTCAATTCGCTGGCCGCGCTGGTCGAGCGTACCCATCCGCGTGCCGACAAGATCCGTCCGCGTGAAGTGGTGGCCGAGGTCGAGAACACCCTGGCCGCCGAACTGGACCTGCAGCGCGAAGGCGCCAACGCCAGCGTGCTGCGCCGCTTCTGGGAACACAGCGACGATCTGTACGTCCCGGAAGTGATCTGGAGCCACACCGCCGAGCGTGCACTCACCCTGGAGCGGGTGTGGGGCATTCCGTCCGATGACATCGTCGCGCTGGACAAGGCCGGCATCGACCGCAAGGCGCTGGCTGCCAAGGGCGTGCGGGTGTTCTACACCCAGGTGTTCCGCGACAATTTCTTCCATGCCGATGCGCATGCCGGCAACATCTGGGTCGACACCGATCCGGCACGCCGCGCCAATCCGCGCTTCATCGCGCTGGACTTCGGCATCATGGGGCAGCTGTCGCAGGAAGATCAGTACTACCTGGCCGAGAATTTCATGGCCATCTTCAACCGCGACTACCGCCGCATCGCCGAGCTGCATGTGCAGGCGCGCTGGATGCCGGACAACGTGCGCATCGATGATCTGGAAGCGGCCGTGCGTTCGGTGTGCGAGCCGTACTTCACCCGCCCGCTGTCGCAGATCTCGCTGGCCGAAGTGCTGATGAAGCTGTTCCGCGTGGCCCAGCGCTACCAGTTGACCCTGCAGCCGCAGCTGATCCTGCTGCAGAAGACCCTGCTGAACATCGAAGGCGTCGGCCGCCAGCTGGACCCGCAGATCGACATCTGGGCGGTGGCCAAGCCGGTGCTGGCGAAGATCCTGCGCGAGCGCTACAGCCCGCGCCGGATGGTGCGCGAGATCGGCAAGCGCCTGCCGGAGATCATGACCCACGCGCCGGACATGCCGCGCCTGGTGCATGCCTGGCTGACCCAGCAGGTGGAGGGCCGCCATGAGCTGGCGATGCGCTCGCGCGATCTGGTCGCGCTCGACGCCAGCGTGCAGCGCCTGCAGAAGCGCGCGGTCGGCGCAATCACCGGCGTTGGCCTGCTGGCCATCGCCGCGCTGATGTACGTGCTGCAGCCGCCAGGCTGGTACTGGGGTGAGGTGCCGATGTGGAGCTGGGTATCCGGTGCCGTCGGTGCGCTGGCGCTGGCGCGCGCGTGGTGGAAGTAGACCCGGTGCTGCAGGCGCTGAAGGATGAGCTGGCGCGCTTCGGCGCCGAGAACGACGCGCGTGAAAGCCAGCGCGGCCGCCGCATGCTCAACATCACGCCGGACACCGGCGAATTCCTGTCGGTGCTGGTGCGTTTCGGCAATGCGCGACGGGTGCTGGAAATCGGTACCTCCAACGGCTACTCCACGCTGTGGCTGGCCGAGGCCGCCGCCGCCATCGAAGGCCACGTGACCACGCTGGAATTTGCCGAGGACAAGGCGGCGATGGCGCGCTCCACGTTCGCGCGCAGCGGGTTGGCCGCGCACATCACGCTGGTGCATGGCGATGCCGGGCAGTGGTTGGCCGAGGCCGCCGAAGGCAGCATCGACCTGCTGTTCCTCGATTCGGACCGCGCGCAGTACGCCGGCTGGTGGCCGCAGCTGCGCCGTGTGCTGCGGCCGGGGGGCCTGCTGGTGGTGGACAACGCCACGTCGCACGCGGTGGAGATGGAGCCGTTGCGGGCGCTGCTGGACACTGATCCGGCGTTCAGCACCAGCCTGGTGCCGGTGGGCAACGGCGAGCTGCTGGCCGTGCGCAACGGCTGACCGCCGCGCCACACACCCGTGATCCGGTAGTGCCGGCCGCTGGCCGGCAACCGCAGCAATCCAACTGCCCGGAGGCAGCCGGCCAGCGGCCGGCTCTACCCCATTCAGTGCCCAGCCCCGATAATCCTGCGGTGAGTACCGAACCTGACACCCTCGCCGCGGTCGAGACTGAAACCGTGCCCCTGCAGCTGCTGCACCTGGACGAGCGCTTGGCTGTGGTCAACAAGCCCGCCGGGCTGATGGTCCACGACAGCAAGCTGGCCCGAGGCGAGGACGACTTCCTGGCCGACCGCCTGCGCGAGCAGCTGGGCCGCCCGATCTTCCTCGTGCACCGCCTGGACCGGGCCACCAGCGGCTGCCTGCTGCTGGCCTTCGACCGCGAGACCGCCAGTGCGCTGGGCAAGGCGCTGATGGGTGGCGAAGTGGCCAAGGACTACCTGACGGTCTGCCGGGGCTGGCCGGCCGAGCTGTCGTGGCGGGTGGACCATGACCTGGATGGTGGGCCGGGCAAGCCGGTGAAGAAGCCGGCGATCACCGATTTCCAGCGCCTGGCCACCGGCGAGCTGTCGGTGCCGGTGGGTGAATTCACCCGCTCGCGCTACGCGCTGCTGCGCTGCCAGCCGCAGACCGGGCGCTTCCGGCAGATCCGCCGGCATCTCAAGCACCTGTCGCACCACATGATTGGCGATACCAGCCACGGCGATGGTCGCCACAACCGCATCTTCCGCATACAGGGTGTGCATCGCATGCTGCTGCACGCCGAGCGCCTGCGCTTCCCGCATCCCGATGGCGGCGCCGTGGATGTCAGTGCGCCGCTGGACCGTGAATTCCAGAAGGCGCTGGACCTGTTCGGCTGGCAGGTGGACACCGTTTGACGGTAGTGCCGGCCGCTGGCCGGCAGCTGCGTGATGCCAGATGTACTGGGAGCCGGCCAGCGGCCGGCACTACCTCATTTCTTTTCCGGTTCGTTGACGATCGCTTCCAGGTCCTTCTGCAGCTCTGCAAACAGGATCTTCCGCATGCAGGGCGTGCATCGCATGCTGCTGCACGCCGAGCGCCTGCGCTTCCCGCATCCCGATGGCGGCGCCGTGGACGTCAGTGCGCCGCTGGACCGTGAATTCCAGAAGGCGCTTGACCTGTTCGGCTGGCAGGTGGACACCGTTTGACGGTAGTGCCGGCCGCTGGCCGGCAGCTGCGTGGTTCCAGATGTATTGGGGAGCCGGCCAGCGGCCGGCACTACCTCATTTCTTTTCCGGTTCGTTGACGATCGCTTCCAGGTCCTTCTGCAGCTCTGCAAACAGGACCTTCCGCATGCAGGGCGTGCATCGCATGCTGCTGCACGCCGAGCGCCTGCGCTTCCCGCATCCCGACGGCGGCGCCGTGGATGTCAGTGCGCCGCTGGACCGTGAATTCCAGAAGGCGCTGGACCTGTTCGGCTGGCAGGTGGACACCGTTTGACGGTAGTGCCGGCCGCTGGCCGGCGGCTGCGTGATTCCAGATGTACTGGGGAGCCGGCCAGCGGCCGGCACTACCTCATTTCTTTTCCGGTTCGTTGACGATCGCTTCCAGGTCCTTCTGCAGCTCTGCAAACAGGGGCTGCATGCGGGCCTGGATGGCCACCATCACGTTCTGCATCAGCGCCGGGGTCTTGTCCAGCAGGCTCTGGCCGGCCGCGCTCTCGTAGAACTCGGCCATTGCCAGCACGTCTTCCTTGCTGAAGGTCTTCTTGTACAGGTCCACGTACATCGGCCGCAGCTGTTGCCACGACATCGCCTGGCGCAGGGTCTGGCTGGTCCGGGCCTGGATCCGCTTCAGCTGTTCCTGCTGCTGGGCGGTGAGCTGGCGCTGCGCGGCCACCTGCTGGAACTGCTGCTGCTGCATGGCTTCGATCTGCGGCACCATGGTGTCGATCATGCTCTGCGCGCGCGAGGCCGACAGCAGGCGGTTGATGTCGCCGTCGGTCGGCGGGGCGGCCAGGGCCGGAACGCTGGCCACGGCCAGCGCCAGCAGCAGGGCGGCGCGGCGCAGCAGGGACGGCAGGGCGGGTGTGAAGCGGGTCATGCGGGGCTTCCTGCGGTACATGGGACCGCCAGCATACCCGCAGCCCAGGCGAAGGCGGCGTGTTCGGTGCCTGATCGGCGGCATACGGGGCGCGATGGCGCACTCCACCACGTGCCTGCCGCTACAATGCGCGGATGGGCAGTGGACCGGTCACCATCAGCGCGCAGCTTGAAATCCCCGACGGCGAGATCGTCGAGCGGTTCGTGCGCGCCAGTGGCGCCGGCGGCCAGAACGTCAACAAGGTGTCCACTGCGGTGGAACTGCGTTTCGACGTGGCCAACTCGCCCTCGTTGCCCGAACCGTTGCGCGCGCGGCTGCTGGCGCGGCGTGACCGGCGCATGACCGGCGAAGGCGTGCTGGTCGTCGACGCGCAACGTTTCCGCACCCAGGATCGCAATCGCGAGGATGCGCGCGAGCGGCTGGCGGCCTTCATCCAGGCCGGGCTGAGCGTGCCCAAACCGCGCAAGGCCACCAAGCCGACCCTCGGGTCGAAACTGCGTCGTCTGGACGCCAAACGCGGGCGCGCGCAGATCAAGCGCGGGCGCTCATCACGTGACTGGGAGTGATTGCTTGAACAACCCGACTTCGTTGCTGCCGGCCGTGCCGCCGCAGATGCCGCAGGTCAAACCCAACGCCTTCCTGCGCTGGCTGGCGCGCTGCACCCTGCGCCTGGGGGGCTGGAAGGTGACCGGCACCCTGCCTGACATCCCCAGGCTGGTCTTCATCATTGCCCCGCATTCGTCCAACTGGGACGGGCTGTGGGGCATGGCAGCGAAGATCGCGCTGGGCATGAAGGTAAAGGTGCTGGGCAAGGCGTCGCTGTTCTGGTGGCCGCTGGGCCCGCTGCTGCACCGGCTGGGCGTGATCCCGCTTGATCGCAGCTCGCCGCAGGGCACGGTGGGCCAGGCCGTGGACCTGCTGCGCAACAACGAGAAGATGTGGTTCGCCATCACCCCCGAGGGCACCCGCAAGGCGGTGAAGGACTGGAAGGCCGGCTTCCTGAAGATCGCCCGGATGGCTGACGTACCGATCCTGACCGCGTATTTCCACTATCCGGAAAAGACCATCGGCATCGGTCCGCTGTTCACCCCGAGCGGCGACGATGTGGCCGACATGGCTGCCATCCGGGAGTTCTACCGGCCCTGGATCGGCAAGACCCGCGGCACGGTCTGAGCCGGTTGCAGGCCGCCGCACAGACGCCACGTCCGGCACATGCCGGGCGAGCGCGACAGGAGTAGGGTGGAGGGCTGGTATCCATACCGTCTGCCCAAGGAGCGTTTTACATGTCGCGTACCGTAGTCCTGGCCGCCGCCATCAGCCTGGCGCTGGCGGCCTGTTCCGGCAAGGAGTCCACCCCCGTGTCCGATGCCCAGAAGACCCCGGCCCAGCAGCCGGCCGAAGCCTCCACCAATCCGCTGCTGAGTGCCAGCACGCTGCCGTTCCAGGCCCCGCCGTTCGACAAGATCAAGGACAGCGACTACCTGCCGGCGTTCGAAGAGGGCATGCGCCAGCACCTGGCCGACGTGCGCAAGATCGCCGACAGCAGCGAGCCGGCCACCTTCGACAACACCATCGTGGCGATGGAGCGCAGCGGCGAGACCCTGACCCGCGTGTCGCGCATCTTCTTCGGCCTGGTCCAGGCCGACACCAACGATGCTCGCCAGAAGATCCAGGAAGAAGTGGCGCCGAAGCTGGCCGCGCACCAGGACGAGATCAACCTCGACCCGAAGCTGTTCGCGCGCGTGAAGTCGCTGTACGACCAGCGTGACACGCTGGAGCTGGACCCGGTGCAGAAGCGCCTGGTCGAGCACTACTACGATGGCCTGGTACGCGCCGGTGCGCAGCTGTCCGACGCTGACAAGGCGACCCTGCGCAAGCTCAACGTGGAAGAGACCACCCTCTCCACCCAGTTCCATACCCGCCTGGTGGCCGCCACCGCCGCTGCGGCCGTCGTCGTCGACGACAAGGCCAAGCTGGCCGGCCTGGACGAGGATGCGATCAACAACGCCGCGGCCGCCGCCAAGGAACGCAAGCTGGACGGCAAGTTCCTGCTGCCGCTGCAGAACACCACCCAGCAGCCGGTGCTCGGCTCGCTGAGCGATCGCGACCAGCGCGCCGCCGTGCTGAAGGCCTCGGAGACCCGCGCCGAGCGCGGTGATGCCAACGACACCCGGCAGACCGTGCAGCGCCTGGCCCAGCTGCGTGCGCAGAAGGCCAAGCTGCTCGGCTTCGACACCTTCGCCGACTACCAGCTGGGCGACCAGATGGCCAAGACCCCGGCTGCCGCGCTCAAGCTGCTGACCGACACCGTGCCGGCCGCCACCGCCAAGGCGCGCGCCGAAGCCGGTGAGATCCAGAAGGTCATCGACGCGCAGAAGGGCGGATTCCAGGTCTCCGCATCGGACTGGGACTACTACGCCGAGCAGGTGCGCAAGGCCAAGTACGATCTGGACGAGTCGCAGATCAAGCCGTACTTCGAACTGGACAACGTGCTGCAGAACGGCGTCTTCTACGCCGCCACCCAGCTGTACGGCATCACCTTCAAGCCGCGCACCGACATTCCGACCTACAACCCGGACATGAAGGTGTACGAAGTGTTCGACAAGGACGGCACCTCGCTGGCCCTGTTCTACACCGACTACTTCAAGCGTGACAGCAAGTCCGGCGGCGCCTGGATGGACGTGTTCGTCGAACAGGACGGCCTGACCGGTGCCAAGCCGGTGGTCTACAACGTCTGCAACTTCACCAAGCCGGCCGCCGGCCAGCCTGCGCTGATCAGCTTCGACGACGTCACCACCATGTTCCATGAGTTCGGCCATGCGCTGCACGGCATGTTCTCGAACGTGAAGTACCCGTCGATCGCCGGCACCGCCACCTCGCGCGACTTCGTCGAGTTCCCGTCGCAGTTCAACGAGCACTGGGCGCTGGACCCGAAGGTGTTCGCCAACTACGCCAAGCACTACAAGACCGGCGAGGCGATGCCGCAGGAACTGGTCGACAAGATCCTCAAGGCGCGCAGCTTCAACCAGGGCTATGCGACCACCGAGTACCTGTCGGCCGCGCTGCTGGACCTGGCCTGGCACACCCAGAAGGCCGATGCGCCGCTGCAGGATGTCGGCGCCTTTGAAGCCAGCGCGCTGAAGAAGTTCAAGGTCGACCTGCCGCAGGTGCCGCCGCGTTACCGCACCACCTACTTCGACCACATCTGGGGTGGTGGTTACTCGGCCGGTTACTACGCCTACTTCTGGGCCGAAGTGCTCGACCATGACGCCTACCAGTGGTTCACCGAGCACGGTGGGCTGACGGCGGCCAACGGCCAGGAGTTCCGCGACAAGATCCTCTCGCGCGGCAACAGCGTGGAGCTGTCGACCCTGTACCGCGATTTCCGCGGCAAGGATCCGTCGGTGGAACCGCTGCTGAAGTTCCGCGGGCTGAAGTAAGCGTGACCTGAAGTACGAAAGAAATAACGGCGGGGAAACCCCGCCGTTTTTCGTTGCGTGGATGCCATCGACAGATTCCGCAGTGTGCCGCTCATCCACGCAGGGCGTGCATCCACTGCAGATCGCGTCATCCCACGGAATGCCAGCCGTTGCCGTCGAGGTTGCCGGCCAGCGGCCGGCACTACCGGGTACCGGGCACCGCCCGGCCATCACGTTCCCACGTGCACCCGGTTGGCCTGTTCGGCCAACCCCAGGTGATCCAGCGCGATATCCAGCGCCAGCACGTAGCTCTGCGCGCCATAGCCGGCGGCGATGCCCAGGCGCTGGCCGACACCGGCCGGCAGGCAGGGCTCGGCCACCGCGCCGTCGTCGTGGACCTCCACGTAGGCATTGTGCAGGTAGGGCAGCAGGCGTTGCAGGCGCAGGCTGTTGGCGCACGCGCCCGGGTCGAGCAGCGTCACTTCGCCGCGGCTGTGATCGGCCACGCGCAGCGCATCGAGCAGTTCCTGTTCCGACCCGCAGGCGCGGATCGCCACGCTGGTTCCGGCGTCGATCGCGCGATGCACCAGCGACTTCAGTACTGGCGCCGGCAGTGGCATCGCGGTACGGATCAGTGCGCCGGCCGCTTCCGGGCCGCGGATGATGAAGATCGACATGGCTCAGCCCTCCTCTGCCAGGCGACGGCCGACGATGGCCAGCGACAACGGGTACCCGGCCTGCTGGCTGCGCTGGTCGACCACCACGGCGGCCGGACCGTGCTGCAGGCGCAGGCGCGCGTCCAGGCCGGGCTCGCTGGGCGACTGCAGTTCGATGTACTGCGCCGGCAGCCGCTCCAGCGCCGCCTGCAACGCGCCGCCCTCGGCCTGCCATTGCGCGTCGTCGGCCACGCCGACATCCAGCAGCACCCAGTCGGCCGAACGCGCCTGCGGCTGGCACAGGCACTGGCGCACTTCGGACAGGCTGGCGCAGTCGCTGCACAGCACGCGATGGCCGGCCAGCTGTGCCGGCAGTTGGGGACGCGGTGCCGACGAAGAGGCGTGGCGGATCACCAGGAGGGTCATACAACACCTTGCGGAATGCGCCCTGTGGCGCGGTGGGCACACGATGCGCGTGGTGCCCGTAAAGGTGCGATGCCCGCAGCCGGGCCGGCGCGTAAAACCTGCGTAACCCCTTTCGTAGCGCCGGGCCCAGGCTCGCAGGGCGGCGCGGGAACCTCTCCCGCCCGGATGTGGTCTGATGCAGCTACCCTCACCCGGAGCCTGTCATGGATGCTGTTGCCCGTCCTCCCCTTCCCGAACGCGCGCTGCTCTGGCTGAAGAAGGAAGCATTGCCGCTGCTGGTGATGCTCGGCCTGCTCGCCGCGGCCCGCGATACCCTGGCCAACCACTACGTGGTGCCCAGTGGCTCGATGCAGCCCACCCTGCAGCCCGGCGACCGGGTGGTGGTGGACATGCGTGCCTATGGCCTGCGCCTGCCGTTCACCGGCAAGGAACTGATGTCCACCGGCGTTCCGCAGCGTGGTGAAGTGGCGGTGTTCGATTCACCGGCCGACGGCACCCGGCTGATCAAGCGCGTGGCGGCGGTGGCCGGTGACCATGTGCAGATGCGCGAGGGCCATCTGAGCATCAACGGCCAGCCGCTGCAGATTGCCGACCTGCAGGACGTGGAAGCCTTCGGCGAGCGCAGAGCCCGCCTCGATCTGGACATGGGGGGCGGTCCGGACATCGCTGACCTGGTGGTGCCGGCGGGCAAGGTGCTGGTGCTGGGTGACCACCGTGGCAACAGCTTCGACGGCCGCTTCTTCGGTTTCGTCGATGCCGACAAGATCTATGGCCGCGCGGTGGCGGTGTACTACCGCCGCGGTGCCGGTTTCGAGTGGCAACGCCTTTAAGCTGAATTGATACTTCCTATATATCAATCCTGATCTATCAGGTTATGGATCGACTGGATCGACGGGCCTAGTCTGAGGCCCGTTCCCTCCCATGCCCGGCCGTCCCCCCACCGGCCCATCGATCCCATGACTGGCGAAACCGCGGCGGCCGTCGAACGCCGCCCCCACACTGTCGACTCCAGCGCCGAAACCCGCATCCAGCAGGGAACGCCGGCCTTCCGCCGCACCGCGCTGGCACTGTTCCTGGCCGGCTTTTCCACCTTCGGCCTGCTGTATACCGTGCAGCCGCTGCTGCCCGAGTTCAGCCGCCACTTCGGCGTGTCGGCCGCCGGCAGCGCGATGTCGCTGTCGCTGACCACCGGCACGCTGGCCGTGGCAATGCTGTTGGCCGGCCTGCTGTCCGACGCGGTCGGCCGTCGCCCGTTGATGATCGTCGCGCTGCTGGCCTCGGCCATGCTGTCGCTGAGCACGGCGCTGGTGGATGACTGGACCACGCTGCTGGTGCTGCGCACCCTGCTCGGCCTGGCACTGAGCGGTGTCCCGGCGGTGGCGATGACCTACCTGGTCGAGGAAATGGACAGCCGCGCGCTGGGCCTGGCGATGGGCCTGTACATCGGCGGCAACGCCATCGGTGGCATGAGCGGGCGCCTGCTGGCCGGCATCATCGCCGATCACTGGGGCTGGCGCTGGGGCATCGGGGTGGTCTCGATCATCGCCGTGGCCAGCACCGTGCTGCTGTGGCTGCAGCTGCCGCCGTCGCGCCATTTCCATCCCCGCCGCGATGGCCTGCGCCAGTTGCCGTCGCGCTGGCGCCTGCTGTTCGCCGACCCGGGCCTGCCGTGGCTGTTCGCCACCTCGTTCGTGCTGATGGGCGTGTTCGTCACCCTCTACAACTACCTGGGCTACCACCTGCTGGCGCCGCCGTACCACCTCAGCCAGACCGTGGTCGGCCTGATCTTCAGCGTGTACCTGGTGGGCACCTTCAGTTCGGCGTGGATGGGCCAGCAGGCCACGCGGTACGGGCGCGGCCGCATCCTGTCGATCTCGTTCGCGCTGATCGGCGCCGGCATCGCGCTGCTGGCGATGCCGTGGCTGAGCACGATGGCGCTGGGCATCGCGCTGGTGACCTTCGGCTTCTTCGGCGGCCACTCGGTGGCCAGCAGCTGGGTTGGCAGCCGCGCCGGTACGATGCGCGCCGAGGCCTCGGCGCTGTACCTGTTCGCCTACTACCTGGGCTCCAGCGTGCTGGGCGGTGTGGGGGGGCTGGCCTACGCGGCCTGGGACTGGCTGGGCGTGTGCGCGTTCGCCGCCGCGCTGACCCTGATCGGCGGTGGCATCGTCTGGGCGCTGCAGCAGCGCGCCCCGCAGCCGGTCACCGCGTGACCCACCGCGTACGGTCGTGCCGGCCGCTGGCCGGCATGCCGGCCCATGTGGGGTTGCCGAGGTAGAGTCGACTGTTAGTCGACTGCTCTTCCATCAGACCGCGAAAACCCCCGCGCTGCGCCCGATAGTCGACTAACAGTCGACTCTACCGGCGAACGCCCCGCGCAGCAGCCCGGCGAAGTTGCGGATCAGTGGCGTGACGCGCTCGCGATGCCACGCCAGCTGTACCTCCGAATGCGCGCCGGCGTCGGCCAGCGCGACGAAGCGTGCGCCTTCCACCCGGATGTGGTCGCAGGACGATGGCAGGATCGCCGCGCCCAGCCCGGCGGCGGCCAGACTGATCAATGTCGACGCCTCGCCGGCTTCCTGCACGATGCGCGGCGTGAACCCGGCGGCCGCGCACAACGCGATCATGTGGTCATGGATGCCCGCGCCCGCACTGCGGCGAAATGCCACGAACGGCTCCTGTGCGAAGTCGCGCAACGACACCGTGCCCTGCTTCGACAGCCTGCGCAGGGCAGGGTGGTCGGCATGCACGATCAGCGCCAGCGGATCGACGAACAGGCTGTGCGCCACCAGCTCCGGCGGCAATGCGCGCTTGCGGATGATGCCTACGTCCAGGCGGCCCTCCAGCAGCGCATCGATCTGCTGCAGGGTGTTCATCTCGCTCAGCTGCAGCCGCACCTGCGGGTACTGCTGGCGGTAGCGCAGGATCGAACGCGGAATCTGCGGCGACAGCGGCGTGGCGCGGGTCAGGCCGATATGCAGTTCACCCTGCTCGCCGCGCTGCGCACGCTGCACCTCGTCCACTGCGGTTTCCACCTGCTGCACGATCGCGCGCGCGCGTTCCTGCAACAGCTCCCCAGCAGGCGTCAGCTGCACGCGGCGATGGCTGCGCACGAACAGGCGCGCCCCGATCAGTTCCTCCAGCTGGCGGATCTGCTGGCTGAGCGGTGGCTGCGACATGCCCAGCCGCTCCGCCGCCTGGCCGAAGTGCAGCGTATCGGCGACAGCGAGGAAGTAGCGCAGGTGACGGAGTTCGATGGACATGGGTCCAGTTTATTCATCGTCAGCCGGAAATGAATCAGAGGCGGGGTCAGAGCCCGTTGCGCCGCAACGGGATCCGACCCCGCCCACAGTTCGCAGAAAACTGTCGAAGGCGGGGTGGGTCCGGTTGCGGGGGCGTGAGCGCCATGGATGGCGCGACCGAGCCTCCATGGACGGATTTACGGCGTCCCCCGTAACCGGACCCACCCCGCCATCCCACGGAAAGCCCGCTGTCGCCGTTGCTGTTGCTTCGGCCTCTGCGGGTGCAGGGCGCAGCCCTGCCGAACACCCCTCACCGCTCTGAATGCCCGCTCTGGTCGTAATCGCGCGGACTGAACAACTCCGGCTGGATCAGCTCGATGAACGCCCGCGCCTGCGCCGACAGTGCCTTGCCACGGCGCACGATCACCCCGTAGCTGCGCTCGGGGAACCAGCGCTTCATTGATCGCGCCGCCAGCCGCTCGCGGTCGGCCTCGTGCAGGCACAGCGCCGGCACGATCGAAATCCCCATGCCCATCGCCACGTACTGCTTGATCACCTCCCAGCCGCCCACCTCCAGCGCCACCGTGTAGGCGATGCGGTGGCGCTGGAACACCTGGTCGACCAGGCGGTAGGTGATCTGCCGCTTCGGCGGCAGCACCAGCGGATAGCGCGCGATGTCAGCCAGCTCCAGCTCGCCACCGGCAGCCAGAGGATGGTCGTGCGGTGCGATCAGGACCTGCTCGAAGCGGTAGGCCGGGGCGTAGGTCAGGTCGGCCGGTACATCGGTCATCGAACCGATTGCCAGGTCGGCGGCATCCTCGCGCAGCAGGTCGGTGCCATCGGCGCTGATCGCGTTGTGCAGGGTCAGGCGCACGTCCGGGTGGTGCAGGCGGAAGCGCTCGACGATCTTCGGCAGCAGGTACAGGATCGTCGAACTGTTGGCGGCGATGTTCAGCTCGCCCGCATCCAGGCCGCGCACCTTGTCGCGGAAGCGGGCCTCCAGCCCGTCCAGGTTCTCCACCAGCGGCTGCGCCATTTCGAACAGCAGCTGGCCCTCGCGGCTGGGCACCAGGCGGCGCCCGCTGCGCTCGAACAATGGCACCCCCAGCTCCCGTTCCAGGGCCTGCAACTGCAGGCTGATGGCCGGCTGGCTGACGAACAGCGCCTCAGCCGCCCGTGAGACCGAACCCAGGCGCACGGTCTGGCAGAACGCGCGCAACGGCTTCAGCCGATCCGATTTGTAGGAAAAACGCGGACTTGGCGGGGTGCGTGTGCTCATCGTGTCACGAGTATTAGCACAACTTATGTAGAACATTGCAAAAACTGTTTTGCCAAATACTCAGGCCCGGCGGCACCGTGGAGTCGTTCCCCCACCGCTGGAGTCGCCCCATGTCCGCCGTCGCTTCCGCTGTTCCCACCCCCGCCGCGAAGGCCACCCCCGGTATCGCCCTGGCGACCCGCGTGGCCGGCCAGGACACCCTGCTGCCGGCGCCGCTGCTGGCCCTGCTGGTGTCGCTGCACCGTGCGGTGGAACCGGGCCGGCAGGCACGGCTGCAGGCCCGCCGTGAACGCCAGGCGTTCTTCGACCAGGGCGGCCTGCCGGACTTCCGCGAGGACACCGCCGCGATCCGCAGCGGCGACTGGCGCGTGGCGCCGCTGCCGGCCGCGTTGCAGGACCGCCGCGTCGAGATCACCGGGCCGACCGACCCGAAGATGGTCATCAACGCGCTGAACTCCGGCGCCAAGGTGTTCATGGCCGACTTCGAGGATTCGACCTCGCCGACCTGGCGCAACCTGCTGGCCGGCCAGCAGTCGCTGGCTGCGGCGGTGCGCGGCGATCTGCAGTACACCGCCCCCAATGGCAAGCACTACACGCTGCGCCCGTACGACGAACAGGCGGTGCTGATCGTGCGCCCGCGTGGCTGGCACCTGGACGAAAAGCACGTGCGCATCGACGGCCAGTTCCTCGCCGGTGGCCTGTTCGACGCGGCGGTGTTCGCCTTCCACAACGCCCGCACCCTGCAGGCGAAGGACCGTGGCCCGTACTTCTACCTGCCCAAGCTGCAGAGCATGGAAGAGGCGGCGCTGTGGGAGACCGCGCTGTCGCACATCGAGGGCATGCTGGGCCTGCCGCACGGCCAGATCAAGGTGACCGTGCTGATCGAAACGCTGCCGGCGGTGTTCGAGATGGACGAGATCCTGCACGCGCTGCGTGACCGCATCGTCGGCCTGAACTGCGGGCGCTGGGACTACATCTTCTCGTACCTGAAGACCTTCCGCCGCCACGCCGACCGCGTGCTGCCCGAACGCGGCCAGGTGACCATGACCCAGCCGTTCCTGAAGGCGTATTCGGAACTGCTGATCCAGACCTGCCACCGCCGCGGTGCGCATGCGATGGGCGGCATGGCCGCGCAGATTCCGATCAACAACGATGCCGCCGCCAACGAACAGGCGATGGCCCGCGTGCGCGCCGACAAGCTGCGCGAAGTCAGCGCCGGCCATGACGGTACCTGGGTCGCGCACCCGGCGCTGATCCCGGTGGCGATGGCGATCTTCGACGAGCACATGCCCGGCCCGAACCAGCACGGCGTGCTGCGCCAGGATGTGCGCGTCGGCCGCGACGAACTGATCGCGCGGCCGCCGGGCACCATCACCCGCGCCGGCTTCGATGGCAACGTGGAAGTCTGCGTGCGCTACCTGGCCGCCTGGCTGGATGGCAACGGCTGCGTGCCGATCCACCACCTGATGGAGGACGCGGCCACCGCCGAGATCAGCCGCAGCCAGCTGTGGCAATGGCTGCACACGCCGGGCCAGCAGCTGGATGACGGCACTGCGATCGACCTGGCCCTGCTGGATGCCACCCTGGCGCAGCTGCCGGCGCGGCTGGGCGACACCACCGCGCTGCCCGGCGGCGCGCGCATCGGCGAGGCCATCGCCCTGCTCGGCGAACTGAGCCGCAGTGATGAACTGACCGATTTCCTGACCCTGCCGGCCTACGCGCGCATCGATTGACCGACTGCCCGCCCTCCCGCCGTTTCCCTCCCCGCTGTACGCACGAACCGAACTGGAGAAAGACATGAGCACGCTGCCCACTGCCGAACAGATCCAGCACGACTGGGACACCAACCCGCGCTGGGAAGGCATCC
The DNA here is from genome assembly GCF_059371235.1 of Stenotrophomonas sp. YJH_SMC_29. Taxonomy (NCBI): domain Bacteria; kingdom Pseudomonadati; phylum Pseudomonadota; class Gammaproteobacteria; order Lysobacterales; family Lysobacteraceae; genus Stenotrophomonas; species Stenotrophomonas sp. YJH_SMC_29. Next base: position 80,197 of record NZ_JCAFUK010000009.1, read on the forward strand.
AGCGCAACTACAGCGCCGCCGACGTGGTGCGCCTGCGCGGCACCGTCCACATCGAGCACTCGCTGGCCCGCCTGGGTGCGGAGAAGCTGTGGGCGTCGCTGCACGAGCGCGAGTTCGTCAACGCGCTGGGTGCGTTGACCGGCAACCAGGCCATGCAGCAGGTCAAGGCCGGGCTGAAGGCGATCTACCTGTCCGGCTGGCAGGTGGCGGCCGACGCCAACCTGGCTGGCCAGATGTATCCGGACCAGTCGCTGTACCCGGCCGATTCGGTGCCGGCGGTGGTCAAGCGCATCAACAACACGCTGCTGCGCGCCGACCAGCTGCACCACGCCGAAGGCAAGGACGAGATCGACTTCCTGCAGCCAATCGTGGCCGATGCCGAGGCTGGCTTCGGCGGCGTGCTCAACGCCTTCGAACTGATGAAGGCGATGATCGAGGCCGGTGCTGCCGGCGTGCACTTCGAGGACCAGCTGGCCTCGGTGAAGAAGTGCGGCCACATGGGCGGCAAGGTGCTGGTGCCGACCCGCGAGGCGATCGAGAAGCTCAATGCCGCGCGGCTGGCCGCCGATGTGCTGGGTGTGCCGACCCTGCTGGTGGCGCGCACCGATGCCGAAGCGGCGGATCTGCTGACCAGCGACATCGACGGCAACGACAGGCCGTTCACCACCGGTGAGCGCACCGTCGAAGGCTTCTACAAGACCCGCAACGGCCTGGACCAGGCGATCAGCCGCGGCCTGGCCTATGCGCCCTACGCCGACCTGGTGTGGTGCGAGACCGGCAAGCCGGACCTGGAGTTCGCACGCAGGTTCGCCGAGGCGATCCACGCGAAGTTCCCGGGCAAGCTGCTGGCCTACAACTGCTCGCCCAGCTTCAACTGGAAGAAGAACCTGGACGACGCCACCATTGCGAAGTTCCAGCGCGAACTGGGCAGCTACGGCTACAAGTTCCAGTTCATCACCCTGGCCGGGTTCCATGCGTTGAACTACGGCATGTTCAATCTGGCCCACGGCTACGCACGCCGCCAGATGAGCGCGTTCGTCGAGTTGCAGGAAGCCGAGTTCGAAGCGGCCGAGCGTGGCTTCACTGCGGTCAAGCACCAGCGCGAGGTCGGTACCGGCTACTTCGACGCGGTGACCCAGGCGATCCAGCAGGGCCAGTCGTCGACCACCGCGCTGACAGGCTCCACCGAGGAAGAGCAGTTCCATGGCGGGCGCAGCGAACGCGCCGCGTGATCCGGTAGTGCCGGCCGCTGGCCGGCAACCCATCGATGTTTCCGAAGCCCATGCAGCTGCCGGCCAGCGGCCGGCACTACCGGGCACCGGGTGATCAGGGTGGCCAGGGAAGGGCCAGACAACGCCGGCCGGTCGGGGGACCTGCCGGCGTTGTTGTATCGATGCAAGCAGGCGGCCAGCGGGCAGCGTCAATCAGGCGCACCCCGGCCCCGGCAACTTGGCCGAAACCCTGTGAAACCCGGCATCGGATTGATCCGGCAAGGGTTTTGCCCGGACACCGGTGACCAGAACGGGCCACCGCCGATCTTCACATCCGGGAAGCGGGGCGGAAGGCTCAAAATGAGATAGGACGCACACTTTAAAGCGGTGCTATGCTCCGCGGCTCACCAGGGGACGCTGGCGGCGGGTGCAGGGAATGACCGGCAGGGGTGCGGCCGAGAACAGTGATATGACGACAGGTATCGCCCGCGTGGCGATGGCCGAGATCGTGCACGCGCTGTTGTCCGATGCCGAGGTGGCATTGTTTGCCAGATTCGCCCGCCCATGCAAGCTTCATGCCGGACAGTGGCTGTTCCAGCGTGGCCACCGCGGCGAGCGCATGTATGTGATCCTCGACGGCCAGATCGAACTGGACTTCGGCGAGGACCTGGTGATCAAGACGCTCGGGCGGCACGAGTTCTTCGGAGAACTGGGCCTGCTGGTCGGCGATCACCTGCGCAGCGCCAGCGCGCGTGCGCTGGTCGACTGCGATGTGCTGGAGCTGGGGCCGGCCGACTTCCACCGCTTGGTCGAATCCGATCCCGGGCTGGTGGCGTACTTCCTGCGTCGCACGATCATGCGCGTGCTGACCAACGAACAGGCCCTGATCAGCCAGCTGCGCCGCCGCAACCACGACCTGGAAACCGCGCTGGACAACCTGTACATCACCACCCACCAGCTGACCCACACCCGTGAGCTGGTGCGAACCGATGAGCTGACCGGCCTGCACAACCGCCGCGGCCTCACCCTGTACCTGCAGGAATGCCGCGTGCATGCCGACGGGCCACCGCAGGCACTGCTGCTGATCGACTGTGACCGCTTCAAGCAGATCAACGACCGCCATGGCCACCAGGCCGGCGACCGCGTGCTGCAGAGCATGGGCAACATCCTGCGCTCGATGGCCGGCGAGCAGGACCTGGCATGCCGGCTCGGCGGCGATGAGTTCTGCCTGATCCTGCGCCGCGGCAACCGCGAGATCGTGCAGCACGCGGCCGAGTTCATCATCAGTGCGGTGCATGGCCTGCTCGAGCGCAGCCATGGCACGCCGCATGTGAGCCTGGTCAGCATCGGTGCCTGCCTGCTGGCGCCGGAGGCAGGCTGGAGCGAGTGGTATGCCTGCGCGGATCGTGCGCTGTACCAGGCCAAGCGCGATGGCGGCAACTGCCTGCGCTGGGCGGATGATCCGGACGGCCAATAGGGAGAGGCAGGCGATGAATGGCGACAACGGAACGTCAGCCCCGCATAGCCCCCAGCTACGCGCCCTGCTGTTCACCGATCTGTGTGATTCGCTGCAGCTGGTCGAGCGGATCGGCGATGTGGCGGCGGCAAGCCTGTTCCAGGAACACGACCGCCTGGTACTGGTGCTGCAGCAGCGCTGGAACGGCCAGCTGATCGATCGCTCCGATGGTTTGTTCATGCTGTTCGAGCGCGCCGTCGACGCACTGGGCTTCGCCCTGGACTACCAGCGCGAACTGCACGCGCTGGGCCAGCAGCGCACGATTGAACTGCGCGCGCGCGCCGGCCTGCACGTGGGCGACGTGCTGACCTGGGAGAACAGCGCCGAAGCGGTTCGCGCCGGTGCCAAGTCGATGGAAGTGGAAGGCCTGGCCAAGCCGATGGCCGCGCGCCTGATGACGCTGGCCCGCCCCGGCCAGATCCTGCTGTCGGCGGTCGCCGAATCGCTCACCCGCCGCGCCACCGATGCACTGGGTGAGCGTGGCGCGCGCCTGCTGTGGAAGTCGCACGGGCGCTGGCGCTTCAAGGGCGTGCCGGTGGTGCAGGAAGTGATCGAAGTGGGCGAGATCGGCTCGGCGCCGCTGCGCATGCCGCGCGCCAACGCCAAGGCGCGCCGCGACCTGCCGCTGTGGCGGCAACCGCTGGTGATGGCCGCCGAAGGCCTGATCCTGGCCGCGGCCGTGCTCGGCGGCTGGCTGCTGCTGCGGTCGGAGCCGGCCATTGCCTTCGCCGAACGTGACTGGGTGGTGCTTGGCGATGTCGACAACCTCACCGGCGATCCGATCTTCGATGACTCGATGCGGCACGCGATCCGGATCGCGCTGGAGCAGTCGCGCTACGTGAACGTGCTGTCGGAAGGCAAGATCCGCGAAAGCCTGGAGATGGCGCGGCTCTCGGGCGATACCCGGCTCAACCGCGATACCGCGGTCGATGTGGCGGTGCGTGAGGGCGCGCGCGCGGTGCTGCTGCCGACCGTGCGGCAGAAGATCGGTGGCTACGAGCTGGCCATCGATGTTGCCGCGCCGGGCAGTGGCCAGGTGATCCAGACATTCACCGCCACCGCCGATCGATCCGACCAGATGGTGTTCGCGGTGGACGACGTGGTCGGCCGCCTGCGTCGCGGACTGGGCGAGTCGGTGGCCAGCCTCGAGCAATCGCTGCCGCTGCCGCGCGCTTCGACCCAGGACCTGCGCGCGCTGCGTGCGTTCGCGCTGGCCGAAAGCGCGCTGGGCCAGCGTCGCTTCGAGGAGGCACGCAACCTCTACCAGGCCGCGATCGACATCGATCCCGGTTTTGCCCTGGCCTACATGGGCGTGGCCAAGCTGCATGCGCGCGTCGAGGAAGGGCGGCGCGCGCGCGAAGCCATGCAGCACGCGCTGGACCTGCAGGATCGCCTGCCGCCACGCGAGCGGCTGTACCTGAAGGCCTGGATGGCCGAGCTGGAGCCCGGTGGCTGGCCACTGGAGCACTGGCGCACGCTGGCCAAGGTCTATCCGGATTCGTTCGCCGGGCTGTCCAACACGTCCTGGTACCTGTTGCAGGCCAACCAGTTCAGCGAGGCCGAACCTTATGCGCGTGCGGCCGCGGTGCCGCAGGATCCGCTGCGCCTGTATCCGCTGGTCCACCTGGTGCGGATACAGATCGCCGCCAACCAGCCGCAGCTGGCGGCCGAGACGCTGGCCCAGGCACAGGTCCTGCGCGGTCGTGATGACGCCGATGAGACAGGTGTGGACGTGCTGGTCGCGCAGGGCCAGTACGCCAAGGCCGCGCAACTGCTGCCGCAGATCCGTGCCGCCGATGCCCTGCAGCAGCGCATGAAGCTGCGCGCGCAACTGCTGCTGGCGGCCGCGCAGCGCGATTGCGCGGCCATGCAGCAGGCGGTACGCGAAGACGCACCGGCGCCGACGCTGGTCGACTTCCAGGTGCAGCAGCGACTGCAGCACGCCAGCGTATCGGCGCTGTGCGGCACGGCGGACCGGACCGCACTACAGGTGACCGCCGCACTGCTGCAGCCGATGCTGCAGGACCGCGATGATCCCATGCTGCATGCGCGTGGCCTGCAATGGCTGGCGCTGGTGCACCTGGCCCAGCGCCAGGGCCAGTTCGAGCTGGCCAGGCGCTGGCTGGACGAGCAGCGGCCGCTGCTGCACAGCCTGCGCAGTCCGGTCGCGGAACGCTGGCTGCGTATCGTCAGCGCGGAGGATCAGCTGCAGATGCAGCGACCGGATGCCGCCCGCACCCTGATCGAGCCGATGCTCGACGGCAACGAGCCGGTGCAGGCCCACGTGGTGCTGCTGCTCGCGTTGCGTGCGCAGGGCGACGACGCGGCCGTGCGCCGGCAGCAGGCCTGGCTGGCCCAGCACCGTGGCCGGGCGATTGCCGAGGTCACCGCGCTGCAGGTATGGCAACCGCTGAACGTGCATGACGTCTCGACCTGGGCGACGCCGGCCGAGACGGGCGCACCCTGATGGCGGCTCAACCGTCGATGCGTTCGCCGACCCTGCCCGCTTCGAAGCAGAACACCACCGTCATGGCTGCCACCGAACCGGACAGATGGGCCTGCAGTGCATCGCGCACCCGGCGCAGCTCCTCGGCCGGCGCCAGGGTGTCGATCTTCATGCAGTCGCTTTCACCGACGGCCGCATCCAGGCCGATCGAGGCCAGCGCCTCGCCCGGCGCAGCAGTGAAGTGGCGGCGGAAGTCGTCATTGCCGATCAGATGGTCCAGCAGGGTGCTGGCGTCCGCAGCGGAGAGGCGGGGATGGGTGCTCATGGGGAACGTCCGTAGGTGGAGCTACTCGTATCGGCCGCGACAGCCTGCCATTGAGGGCCGGGCGGTGCACATCGCTAAAGTTGGCCGCGCTGCGGTCGTTGCTGCTATGCCGGCTGTGCGGCACAAGGAAGGAAACCGATGCGCCTGCGCCGCTGCGCCAGCCTGATGTTCGAGCCGCGCGAGGCGGTCACCCTGGACCTGCGCGCGATGCTGGCCGGCCATGCCGAGATGGACAGCCAGATCAGCTGGGTGGCGCTGGCCGCCCATCTGGACCAGCCGCTGCCGGTCGATGCCGAGGAGCGCCAGCTGCTGGGCGAGCTCAGCGCGCACCGCTGGAGCGAACCGCCGGCCGATGCGTCCCCGGCCATGCTGGCCCGCCTGGTCGAACAGGGCCTGCTGCTGACCGACCCACCGAGCGAGGTGGGGCACCAGATGCGCGACGAGGCGCTGCGGCGCAGCCAGTGGTGGCCGTTGGCCGCGCTGGCCCATCGCCACGCGCGCTGGCAGGCCGTGGACAGCGTGGACGACATGCGCCGGCAGGGCCTGGACACCGCCGCCGGCCTGCGCCAGCGCCTCGGGCCGCCGCCGCCGGTGGTGCAGCCGATGCAGGGCGACTACCAGCCACTGCCGCGCAGCGAAGAGGCGGCGTTCGACGCCCTGCTGGCGCGCCGCACGACCTGCCGCAACTTCGACCCGCAGCGCGCGCTGCCACTACCGCTGCTGGCCCAGGTGCTGCAGCGCACGCTGATGGCCCACGCGGTGCAGAAGGTCGAGCGTGATACCGAGTTCCTGAAGAAGAACGTGCCTTCCGGTGGCGGCCTGCATCCCACCGAGGGCTTCCTGCTGGTGCAGAACGTGGAAGGACTGGCACCGGGCCTGTACCACTATCATCCGGTGCAGCACGCCGTGCTGCCGCTGCCGTCGCCGCCGCCGCAGGCGTTGCCTGCGATGGCACGGCGGATGCTGTCCGGGCAGGCGTGGTTCGCCGATGCGCCGGCGCTGCTGGTGCTGGCGCCGCGCTATGACCGCTGCTTCTGGAAGTACCGCAACCATGCCAAGGCGCACCGTGCGGTGACGCTGGACGTGGGCCACATTTCGCAGTTGCTGTACCTGTGCGCCACCGAGCGCGGGCTGGCAGCGTTCGTGACCGCGGCGATCAACGATGCCGATGTCGATCGTGCCTTCGGCTTCGATGGCATCGGCCAGAGCGCGATGGCCATCTGTGGCCTGGGCTGGCGCAGCGCCACGCTGGATACGGCCGAATTCGATCCGGCCGGGCGGGTGGTGGCGGGCGACGGCCCCTGAGCGGCCGCCGCCCCGGCGATCAGGCCGCCTCGAAGTCCACCAGCACCGCGCCGTCGCCGACCTGGTCGCCGGCCTTGGCACGGTACCCCTTCACCGTGCCATCGGCCGGTGCCTGCAGGGTGTGCTCCATCTTCATTGCCTCCAGCACCACCAGCGGCGTACCGCGCTTGACCTCGGTACCGGCAGCGACCAGCGTGGCCACGATCTTGCCCGGCATCGGGGCCAGCAGGCTGCCGGCGTCGGCCACGGCATGGTCCGATTCACTGACCGGATCGTGCAGGGTGAAGCGATGCTGGCCATCGGCACCGAACAGGTACAGCTGGTCGCCGTCACGCAGCAGCTGCAGTGTCCAGCGGCGCCCGCCCAGCTGCACCGCCAGCCCGCGTACATCGGCCGTGCCGATCACCCGCACCGGTGCTGCGTCATCGCACTGCACGCGCCAGCCATCGGCCTGCGCCCACACCTTCAGCGTGTGCCGGCGCTCGCCCTGCTGCAGCGGCAGCACGCGCGGCGCGCACGCGCCCAGGCGCCAGCCACCCTGTGACTGCCACGGCGAATGCGGATCACGCGCGTCGGTGCTGGCGGGTGCCGTGCTTGCCACTGCGGCCACGGCGGCCAGCAGCCACAGGTCCGCACCCGCATCGCCGACGGCACTCAATGCCGCCTGTTCGCGTTCGATCAGCGCGGTATCCAGCCTGGCCTGCGCGAACGAACCGGTATTCACCAGGCGGCGCAGGAAACCAGCGTTGGTGGTCACGCCCACCACCTGGCAGTCGGCCAGTGCCTGACTCATGCGGCGCAGCGCGGCGTCGCGGTCCACGTCCCAGACGATCAGCTTGGCGATCATCGGATCGTAGTACGGGGTGATGCTGTCGCCTTCCTCCACGCCGGTATCGACGCGCACGTGGGCCGACGCTGCCGGCAGGCGCAGGCGGCGCAGGGTGCCGGTGGACGGCAGGAAGCCACGATCGGCATCTTCGGCGTACAGCCGCGCTTCGATCGCGTGGCCACGGATGGCCAGCTGGTCCTGGCGCAGCGGCAGCGGCTGGCCCGAAGCCACGCGCAGCTGCCACTCCACCAGGTCGGTGCCGGTGATGTACTCGGTGACCGGGTGCTCGACCTGCAGGCGGGTGTTCATTTCCATGAAGTAGAAATCGCCGTCCGGACCGGCGATGAACTCCACCGTGCCGGCACCGACGTAGCCCACCGCGCGCGCCGCATCGACCGCGGCCTGGCCCATCGCGGCGCGGCGCTCGGCACTCATGCCTGGGGCGGGAGCCTCTTCCAGGACTTTCTGGTGGCGGCGCTGCACCGAGCAATCGCGCTCGAACAGGTAGACCGCTTCACCGTGGCTGTCGCCGAACACCTGGATCTCGATATGGCGCGGCCGTTCGACGTACTTCTCGACCAGCACGTGGTCGTTGCCGAACGCCGAGGCTGCCTCGCGCTGGCAGCTGGCCAGCGCATCGACGAAGTCCTCGCTGCGCTCGACCTTGCGCATGCCCTTGCCACCGCCACCGGCGCTGGCCTTGATCAGCACCGGGTAACCGATGCCATCGGCCTGTGCGCGCAGGAAGTCCGGCGCCTGCTGGTCACCGTGGTAACCCGGCGTCAGCGGCACACCGGCCTTGGCCATCAGCGCCTTGGCCGCGCTCTTGTCACCCATCGCACGGATCGCGCTGGGCGGTGGCCCGATGAAGGTGATGCCGGCGGCGGCGCAGGCATCGGCGAAGTCGGCGTTCTCCGACAGGAAGCCGTAACCGGGGTGGATGGCCTGTGCGCCGGTAGCGCGCGCGGCGTCAAGCAGGGCATCGCCACGCAGGTAGCTCTCGCGTGCGGCGGCCGGGCCGATGTGGACGGCTTCGTCGGCCAGGCGCACATGGCGTGCGTTGCGGTCGGCATCGGAGTACACCGCCACGGTGGCGATGCCGAGGCGGCGGCAGGTGGCGATGACGCGGCAGGCGATTTCGCCGCGGTTGGCGATCAGGACTTTGCTGAACATGGCAACGTGCTTCATAGGAGCGTGCTCGGTCATGGCACGGGTCACATGCGGAACACGCCGAAGCGCGTCTGCTGCGGGGCGGCGTTGAGGCTGGCCGACAGCGCCAGCGCCAGCACCTGGCGGGTGTCGGCCGGATCGATCACGCCGTCGTCCCACAGGCGCGCGCTGGCGTAGTACGGGTGGCCCTGCTGTTCGAACTGGTCGCGGATCGGTGCCTTGAAGGCATCCTCTTCCGCCGCCGGCCACTGGCCGCCCTTGGCTTCGATGCCATCGCGCTTGACCGTGGCCAGCACACTGGCGGCCTGCTCGCCGCCCATCACGCCGATGCGCGCGTTCGGCCACATCCACAGGAAGTTGGGCGAGTACGCACGGCCGCACATGCCGTAGTTGCCGGCACCGAACGAGCCGCCGATGACCACGGTGAACTTGGGCACCTTGGCACAGGCCACCGCCATCACCAGCTTGGCGCCGTCCTTGGCGATGCCGCCCTGTTCGTACTTGCGGCCGACCATGAAGCCGGTGATGTTCTGCAGGAACACCAGCGGGATGTTGCGCTGGGTGCACAGCTCGATGAAGTGCGCGCCCTTCAGGGCCGACTCGGAGAACAGGATGCCGTTGTTGGCGATGATGCCGATCGGGTAGCCGTTCAGATGGGCGAAACCGGTCACCAGCGTTGCGCCGTAGCGCGGCTTGAACTCGTCGAAGCGCGAGCCATCCACCAGCCGCGCGATCACCTCGCGCACGTCGTAGGGCTTGCGCGTATCGGCCGGGATCACGCCATACAGCTCATGGGCCGGCAGCAACGGCGCTTCAGGGGCCTGCACCGCCATCGCCGGTTCCGGCTTGCGCCAGTTGAGCTGGGCGATGATCGCGCGCACCCGTGCCAGCGCCTGCAGATCGTTGTCGGCCATGTGGTCGGCCACGCCGGAGATGCGGGTATGCACGTCGGCGCCCCCCAGTTCCTCGGCCGTCACCACTTCACCGGTGGCCGCCTTCACCAGCGGTGGGCCGCCGAGGAAGATCGTGCCCTGTTCGCGCACGATCACGGTCTCGTCGCTCATCGCCGGCACATAGGCGCCACCGGCGGTGCAGCTGCCCATCACGCAGGCGATCTGCGGAATGCCCTGCGCCGACAGGTTGGCCTGGTTGTAGAAGATGCGGCCGAAATGATCGCGGTCGGGGAAGACTTCGTCCTGCAGCGGCAGGAACGCGCCGCCGGAATCGACCAGGTAGATGCAGGGCAGGTGGTTCTGCTCGGCGATCTCCTGCGCGCGCAGGTGCTTCTTCACCGTCATCGGGTAGTAGGTGCCGCCCTTGACCGTGGCGTCGTTGGCCACGATCACGCATTCCACGCCGCTCACCCGGCCGATGCCGGCCACCACGCCCGCGGCGGGCACGGCGTCTTCATACATGCCGTGCGCGGCCAGCGGCGCGATTTCCAGGAAGGCGCTGCCGGGGTCGAGCAGGGCGTCGATGCGCTCACGCACCAGCAGCTTGCCGCGTGCGGTGTGCTTGGCGCGCGCCGCCTCACTGCCACCCATCGCGGTGCGGGCCAGGGTGGCATGCAGGTCGTCGACCACGGCCTGCATGGCCGCGCGGTTGCTTTCAAACGTTTCGCTGCCCGGTTGCAGCTGGCTGGTCAGGACGGTCATCGCGGTGGCCTTACAGGGTGCGCTGGAACAGTTCGCGGCCGATCAGCATGCGGCGGATCTCCGAGGTGCCGGCGCCGATTTCATACAGCTTGGCGTCGCGCCACAAGCGGCCGGTCGGGTATTCATTGATGTAGCCGTTGCCACCGAGGATCTGGATCGCCTGGCCGGTCAGCCAGGTGGCCTTCTCGGCGGCGTACAGGATGGCACCGGCGGCGTCCTGGCGGGTCGTGCGGCCCTGGTCGCAGGCGCGCGCCACGGCATAGACATACGCGCGGCAGGCGCCCAGGCCCACGTACATGTCGGCGATCTTGGCCTGGATCAGCTGGAAGCTGCCGATCGGTTCGCCGAACTGGTGGCGTTCGTGCACGTAGGGCATCACCACGTCCATGGCCGCGGCCATCAGCCCCAGCGGGCCACCGGACAGCACCACGCGCTCGTAGTCCAGGCCGGACATCAGCACGCGCACGCCACCGCCGACCTGGCCCAGCACGTTCTCTTCGGGAATCTCGCAGTCCTGGAACACCAGCTCGCAGGTAGGCGAAGAACGCATGCCGAGCTTGTCCAGCTTCTGCGCGGTGGAGAAGCCCTTCATGCCCTTCTCGACCAGGAACGCGGTGATGCCCTTGGCGCCGGCGTCCATGTCGGTCTTGGCGTAGACCACCAGCACGTCGGCATCCGGGCCGTTGGTGATCCACATCTTGTTGCCGTTGAGCACGTAGCGGTCGCCGCGCTTGTCGGCGCGCAGCTTCATCGACACCACGTCCGAGCCGGCCCCCGGCTCGCTCATCGCCAGCGCACCGACCAGGCTGCCATCGCACAGGCCGGGCAGGAAGCGCTGCTTCTGTTCCTCATTGCCGTTCTTGCGCAGCTGGTTCACGCACAGGTTGGAGTGCGCGCCATAGGACAGGCCGATGCCACCGGAGGCGCGCGAGATTTCTTCCATCGCCACCACATGGGCCAGGTAGCCCATGCCGGTACCGCCGTATGCTTCTTCCACGGTGAGGCCGAGCAGGCCCTGCTCGCCCAGCTTCGGCCACAGGGCCAGCGGGAACTGGTTGCTGGCATCGGCCTCGGCGGCCAGCGGTGCGACCTCGGCGGCGGCAAAATGGGCCACGCTCTGGCGCAGCAGGTCGATGTCTTCGCCAAGATCGAAGTTCAGGGATGGCACGTGCATTGTGGTGGCTCCACGGCGGGATGGCAGGGAATGGACGCACCCGGCGGGGGAGCGGGCGGCGGTCGGCAGGACCGCCACCCGCACGGGCGATGGCCCCAGCGTAGCGGGGTTCGGATAAGAAGTGAATACGAATTCAAAAATTGAAACTAGAATCAGAACATGGCCTATAAACGCTCTGCATTGATGGAAGAACGCCTGGCGGGCGCCCGTGAACGGATCCTGCTGGCCACCCGCGAACTGGTCGCGACCGGCGGCTGGCGCAACGCCCCAGTGACCGCCGTGGCGACCCAGGCGGGGGTGTCCACCGGCCTGATCTACCGCCACTTCCCGTCCAAGGCCGAGCTGTTCGTGGAGGTCCTCAACGCCGCCGTGGCCCACGAGGTCGCGATCATGGAGCGCATCGCCAGTGGCCCGGAGGCGGCCAGCGAGCGCCTGCGGCTGGCGATCACCGCCTTCGTCCGCCGCGCCCTGGCCGGGCCGGGGCTGGCGCACGCTTTCATCGTCGAACCGGTCGATCCGGACGTGGAAGCCGAGCGCATGCGCGGCCGCCGTGCGTTTGGCGACGTGTTCCTGCGGCTGGTCGAAGAAGGCGTGGCGGCCGGCGAACTGCCGGCGCAGGACGCGCATGTGGCCGCCGCCTGCCTGGTCGGTGCCTTCACCGAGGCGATGGTCGGCCCCACCGCACCCAGCCGCGAAGCGCACCGCGACGAGGATGCGCTGGTGGATGCGATCTGCAGCTTCTGCCTGCGCGCGATCGGCGCCCCGGTAATCCGGTAGCGCCGGCCGCTGGCCGGCTTCTGTTGCTGGGGTCAGATCCCTTTTGCGGCGCAAAAGGGATCTGACCCCAGCCCCCGGCATGCTGCGCCGCACCAGCATTGACGCCTGTTGTCGCACGCAAGGCGCGTTCTATACTCGGTCCATCACGCAGTCGCTCAGCCGTGGTCCAACGACTATCAGCCAGGGGTAACGAAGAGTGCGGAATTACGATCTGGAGTTCCTGAAACGCTTCTCCATGGTGATCGCGCTGCTGGCGACCATCACCCTCGGCCTCATCCTCCTTGCCGCCTACCTGCACACCCGGATTCCGCCCGAGGTGTCGCCCACTGCGGCCAAGCGCACCGAACAGCGCATTTCGCCCACCGGCGCGGTCTATGCCGGCAGCACCGGCGCCGCCGCGCAGGCCGCGGCCAAGGCCGCCGCGCTGGCCAAGGCGGCGTCGCAGGTGGCCTACGGCGGCACCAAGGATGGCAAGGTGATCTTCGACAACCTGTGCACCGCCTGCCACACCAACGGTGTGGGCATGGCACCGACGCTGGACCATTCGCATTGGGACAAGCGCATCGCGCAGGGCAAGGACACCCTCTACAAGCACGCCATCGAGGGCTATACCGGCCCCGACGGCGGCATCATGCCGCCCAAGGGCGGCAACCCGGCGCTGACCGAAGAACAGATCCACGCCACCGTGGACTGGATGCTGGCCAACCTGAAGTAACCGCCGGAACGGCCAAACCGCAGAACGGCGGAAACGTCGAAACAGGGAACGGCCGAACCGGATGGCGTAACCGCGGAACGGGGAACGGCCGAACCGGATGGCGTAACCGCGGAACGGGGAACGGCCGAACCGGATGGCGTAACCGCGGAACGGGGGTAGAGTCGACTGTTAGTCGACTGCTCTTCCCAACGCCACCGAAAAAGCCCGCGCTGCGCGCGATAGTCGACTGACAGTCGACTCTACCCGCCGGTCGCCCCATCGCCCCGGTCGTCCTCCTTCCGCCGCCGGCGGCTTTGCCCACCAAGCTCAAAACCCCGCCTGCAGGCGGGGTTTCGCATTTCAGGGTTAGTCTGTGCGCCCTCTTCCCAGGAATCGCCCGTCGATGCGCCGCCGCTCCCTCGCCCTTGCCCTGTCCCTGCTGCTGCCGGCCGGCGCGTTCGCCCAGGCCCAGCCGCAGGCCACGCCGATCGCGACGCCCCCTGCCGCGCGTAGCAGCGCCCCGGTGGTGCTGACCGCCGCGCCGGCCGACTGGCGCGCGCTGGATGGGCAGCGCGTGCGCATCGCTGCGCCGCTCACCCTGGCCGGTACCGACGGCCTGGAGCGCTTCGGCCAGCTCACCGTGGCCTTCGATGGCCGCCTCTGGCAGCCGACCGAAGTGGCCGCGCCGGGCTCTGCCGGCTATGAGCAGGTGATGGCCGACAACCAGCGCCGCCGCCTGGTGCTGGAAGATGGCCGTGCTGCCCGCGACCCCGCCAGCCTGCCTTACCTGCCGGGCAATCCGGTGCTGCGCACCGGCATGCAGCTGCGCAACGTGGAGGGCATCGTGCGCGTGGACGCGCAGGGCCATCCGCGCCTGCAGGTCGACGGCGTGCTGAAGCTGCCGGAACTGAAGCGCCCCGCAGTACCCACGGTGCCGGGCAGCCTGCACGTGGCCGCCTTCAACCTGGAGAACTTCTTCAACGGTGACGGCCAGGGCGGTGGCTTCCCGACCCTGCGTGGTGCGCGCACCCTGGACGAGCACAAGGCGCAGCTCGCCAAGCTGGTCACCACGGTCAACGCGCTGGGCGCCGATGTCGCTGCGCTGATGGAACTGGAGAACGACGGCTACGGCCCGCAGTCGGCCATCGCCGAACTGGTCGATGCGCTCAACCGCGACCGCGGCGCGCAGGGCGACTGGCGCTTCGTCGACGCCGGCAACGGCCCCGGCGACAACCCGATCCGGGTCGGCATCATCTATCGCAGCAACCGCCTGCAACCGCTGGGCAAGCCGGCCACACTGACCGGCGGCCCGTTCGTCGAGCACAGCCGCGTGCCGCTGGCGCAGGCCTTCCAGGGCAAGCACGGTGCGCCGTTCGTGGTGGTCGCCAACCACTTCAAGTCGAAGGGCTGCCGCGATGCGAGCGGTGCCGACGCCGACCACAACGACAATCAGGGCTGCTGGAACGCCACCCGCGTGACCTCGGCGCAGCAGCTGCACGCCTGGCTGCAGACCGACCCGACCGGTACCGGTGCCAGGGACGCAGTGCTGCTTGGCGATTTCAACGCCTACGCGATGGAAGATCCGATCCGCACCCTGCGTGACCTGGGCTGGCAGGACGCGTTCAAGGTGGCCAAGGTCGAGCATCCCTACAGCTACGTCTACAACGGCTACACCGGCCGTCTCGACCACGCCCTGCTGAACCCGGGCATGGCCAAGCGCCTGCGTGGTGCCGCCGAATGGCACAGCAACGCCGACGAGCAGGACGCCAGCGGTTACCAGGGCCGCAACGTGCAGGGCCCGTGGCGCAGCTCCGACCACGACCCGCTGCTGCTGGGCTTCGACAGATAGGGTTCGCCGGGGATCTGCTCTGGGAGGGACCTTGATCGGCACGGATGCTGCCGTTGCTTTTGATCTACCAGTCCGCCTTCAAGCGAGCCGAGCATCGCAGGTGAATCAGGGGCGAAGAGGCGCCGATGTCTGAGCGCAGCGAGTTCGGCGCCGTCCCCTAGTTCACCGAGAAGCGCAGGGTACCGGTGCACAGCACCGGCTCGCGGCTGGCGGCGCGTTTCTTTTGGTTACTTTTCTTTTCGCGCGAAAAGAAAAGTGACATCCCACCGCGGGCGCGGAAATGGCCCGCCGCAACCAACGCTCACCCCCAGGCGATCAACCCGATCGCCAGCACCGCCAGTGCCAGGCCGGCGCGGTTCCACTTCGTGGTGGCCTCGCCGAAGGCGAACACACCTACCAGCGCGCCCAAGACCACCACCCCGATGTTCATGCCGGCGAACACGGTGGCCGGGCTGTCCGGCATCGCCTGGTGCGCGTGGACATAGAAGAGGATGTTGCCGCCATTGAGCAGGCCCAGCAGCGCGCCCGCGCCGAGGTTGCGCCAGGCCAGCCGGCTGCGACCGCTGAAGTGCCGCCACAGCTGCAACGCCAGCATCAGCACGAAGGCCACGCTGAAGCTGGCCAGCACCGCCGCCATCGACGGCGTGCCGGACAGCGCCACCTGCTTGAGCAGCACGTCCACCACCGCAAACCCGGCCCATACCCCCAGCAGCCAGCCCCAGCCGCCGGGCGAGGACGCGACCACCGGCCCGCGTGGGCGCAGGCTGATCGCCACCATCGCCAGCAGGCCCAGGCCGAGCCCGGCCAGCTTCCACGGCGTGGCGGTCTGGCCGAAGAACAGGAACGCGGCGGCCAGTGACAGCAGCAGCGACAAGCGCTGCGCCACGTCACTGCGGACGATGCCGGCCACCGCCACGGCGCGGCCCAGCACCAGGAAGATCGAGGGCAGCACCACCGCCAGCGCCAGCAAGGACAGCCACGGGGCATGTGGCGCGCGCAGCGCATCCAGCGGCGGCCGCAGAACCAAGGCGGTGAGCATTGCCGCCACCAGATAGTTCCAGGTGACCATCTGCGCAACATCCAGTTGGCGGCGTCCGGCCATCTTCAACAGCACCGAAACCAGCACGCTGCAGATCACGGCTAAAGACAGGTAGAGCATGGGACGGGCACAGGCCAGGGGCGGGGGACGGTATCATGGTGCCATGCACAAGCCTTCGTTCCCCGTCGCCCCCGGCGAAACCGCCTGCCTCGAACTGGACGGCCCGGCCGGCCCGCTGGAAGTGGTCGTCGACCTGCCCAAGGCCGACGTGCCGGTGCAGCCGATCGTGGCCATCGTCTGCCATCCGCTGTCCACCGAGGGCGGCACCCTGCACAACAAGGTGGTCACCATGACCGCCACGACCCTGCGCGAGCTGGGCATCGCCACGGTGCGCTTCAACTTCCGCAGCGTCGGCGCTTCGGCCGGTACCTTCGATGGCGGCGTGGGCGAGCAGGACGACCTGAAGGCGGTCGCCGCCTGGGTGCGCAGCCAGCGCCCGCACGACCGCCTGTGGCTGGCCGGTTTCAGCTTCGGTTCGTTCGTGTCGCTGAAGGCCGCCGCCGCGCTGCAGCCGGAAGCGCTGATCTCGATCGCCCCGCCGGCCGGGCGCTGGGATTTCGATGGCATCGTGCCGCCGGCGCGCTGGCTGGTGATCCAGGGCGAGCAGGACGAGATCGTCGATCCGCAGGCCGTCTACCAGTGGCTGGACACGCTGGAGTTCCCGCATGAGCTGGTGCGCATGCCCGAGACCAGCCACTTCTTCCACCGCAAGCTGATCGACCTGCGTGGCGCGCTGACCCACGGCGTGAAGCATTGGCTGGGCGCGGCGGCATGAGCGCAACCGAGCTGACCCCGTCGCAGCGGTACGCGGAAGGGGTCGCCCGCGGTGACTGGCAGGACGATCCGGCCCAGCATGCGGCGCTGGCCGAGCTGGACCGCATCCACCTGGCCCTGCTGGACAGTGCCGAGGACGGCTGGCTGGACCGCCTGTCCTCGTTCTGGAAAAAGCCCGAGCCGGTCAAGGGCCTGTACTTCTGGGGCGGCGTCGGCCGCGGCAAGACCTTCCTGGTCGACCTGTTCTACGACGGCCTGCCGATCAGGCAGAAGTACCGCACCCACTTCCACCGCTTCATGCGCAGCGTCCACGAGCGCCTGCGCGAGCACCAGGGCCAGAGCGACCCGCTGGCGAAGATCGCCCAGGAATGGCGCAGCAACCTGCGCGTGCTGGTGCTGGACGAGTTCTTCGTCACCGACATCGGTGACGCGATGCTGCTGGCGCGGCTGCTGGAGCGCCTGTTCGCCGAGGGCGTGACCCTGGTCACCACCTCCAACACCGCGGTGGAGAACCTCTACCTCAACGGCCTGCAGCGCGAGAGCTTCCTGCCGGCCATCGGCCTGCTGCAGCGCTTCTGCGTCGAGCTGTATGCCGAAGGCACCGAGGACTACCGGATGCGCGCGCTGACCCGCTCGCCGGTGTACCGCGCACCGCTGGCGGCCGACAGCGACGACTGGTTGGCCACGCGCTGGAGCGAACTGAGCGGCGGCCAGCCGGCCAAGCCCGGCAACATCGAGATCGAGGGCCGCAAGATCCCGGTCCGGGGCCGCGGCAAGAGCATCGCCTGGTTCGATTTCGCCGCGCTGTGCGAGGGCCCGCGTGGGCCGTCGGACTACATCGAGATCGCGCATGAGTTCAACACGGTGCTGCTGGGCGGCATTCCCGCCTTCGACCGCTTGAATGAGGATGCCGCGCGCCGCTTCGTCAACCTGATCGACGAGCTGTACGACCGCCATGTCAACCTGGTCTGCACCGCCAGCACCTCGCCGATCGAGCTGTACACCGGCCAGCGCCTGCAGGGCGCCTTCGAGCGCACCGCCTCGCGCCTGATCGAGATGCAGAGCGCCGAGTACCTGGGCACCCCGCACCGGGCGTGAGCGACTCTGCGGGCGTGCATTGCCGGCCAGCGGCCGGCACGCCCCCCCCTGGGATTCCGGTAGTGCCGGCCGCTGGCCGGCATCGGCCGCGCCGTGACCGGGGGGAGGGCGCAACGGCGTTTCCCTGCGGCCGCTCTTCCGGCCCGGCCGCCACATACGGCCTCGCGTCGCTGCCCGGCGGGTGATCCCGGCATCCACCGGATTCCCACCGGCTGCCCACGATCTATCCACAGGGTTGTCCCTAGCCAGTTTCATCACTGTCATGTGAAGCTGTCATTGTTCCGTTTTTGCGGTGCGTTGTGCCACCGCAATGACGCCTTTCGGGCTTGACTGCGCAGCCCGTTCCGGCAGGTCTGAAGCGTCCGATCCAGGCGCCGATGGCACGATCCTTGCGGCGCAAGGGATTGCCGAATTTCACTACATTTGGCGTTGACGGACCCCATTACCCCCACTATCTTGTGGCCGTCGGTCGCAGCAACCCCAATTCCAGGGGGTGGCCCCAGTACCCCTCCGCGATCGTCAACGGCAGTGGCCGGCGCAGGTCTCATTCCCTGCGACGCCGTCCTGTCACCCTGGGCTGTCATGTCCCGGGCCGCGTCACCCGATGCATCGAGCACCCCCAATCACGCCAAGAGGACACACGCCGTGAGCACCGAATCCAGCGCCACCATCGAGAAGGAAAGCGAATTCCTGTTGACGTCGCCGCCGACGGCCAACGCGATGAGTGTGACCAAGCGCAATGGGACCACCGAACTGGTGGACCTGAACAAGATCGTGCGTGCGGTGCAGCGTTCCTCTGAAGGCCTGCACGCCGTCGATCCGATGCGCGTGGCCACCCGCACCATTTCCGGCCTGTACAACGGCGCCACCACCCGCGAGCTGGACGAGCTGTCCATCCGCACCGCCGCCCTGCTGATCGGTGAAGAGCCCGAGTACGGCCGCCTTGCCGCGCGGCTGCTGGCCAACTACATCGCCAAGGAAGTCTCGGGCCAGGAAATCTACGCCTTCTCGCAGTCGGTCAGCCGTGGCCATGAAGTCGGCCTGATCAACGACCGCCTGCTGAACTTCGTGCAGACCAATGCACGCAAGCTCAACGACGCCATCGACGGCGCGCTGGACCTGAACTTCGATTACTTCGGCCTGCGTACCCTGTACGACCGTTACCTGCTGCGCCACCCGCACACCCGCAAGGTGATCGAGACCCCGCAGCAGTTCTTCCTGCGCATCGCCAGTGCGCTGAGCGAGGACGTGTCCGAGACCCTGGCGCTGTACAAGCGCATGGGCAACCTGGACTACCTGCCGTCCAGCCCGACCCTGTTCAACTCCGGCACCACCCACGAGCAGCTGTCCTCGTGCTTCCTGCTGGACTCGCCGCAGGACTCGCTGGAGTCGATCTATGCCAAGTACGGCGACATCGCCCAGCTGTCGAAGTTCTCCGGCGGCATCGGCGTCAGCTACACCCGCGTGCGTTCGCGTGGCTCGCTGATCAAGTCGACCAACGGCCACTCCAACGGCATCGTGCCGTGGCTGAAGACCATGGATTCGTCGGTGGCCGCGGTGAACCAGGGCGGCAAGCGCAAGGGCGCGGCCTGCGTGTACCTGGAAACCTGGCACGCCGACATCGAGGACTTCCTCGAACTGCGTGACAACACCGGTGACGAAGCCCGCCGTGCGCACAACCTGAACCTGGCCAACTGGGTGCCGGACCTGTTCATGAAGCGCGTCGAGGCCGACCAGGAATGGTCGCTGTTCGATCCGCGCGTCGTGCCGGAGTTCACCGACCTGTTCGGCGAAGCCTTCGAGCAGGCCTACCTGCAGGCCGAAGCGCAGGGCAAGGCCAACCGCACCATCTCCGCGCGCAAGCTGTATGCCCGCATGATGCGTACCCTGGCCGAGACCGGCAACGGCTGGATGACCTTCAAGGACAAGTGCAACCGCGCCAGCAACCAGACCCTGCGTCCGGGCAACGTGATCCACCTGTCCAACCTGTGCACGGAAATCCTGGAGGTCACCTCCAACGATGAAACCGCAGTGTGCAACCTGGGTTCGATCAACCTGGGCAACCACTTCGACGAGCACAACGAGTTCGACTTCGAGAAGCTGGCCGAGACCGTGCGCCTGGCCGTGCGCCAGCTCGACCGTGTCATCGACCTGAACTTCTACCCGATCGAGACCGCCCGCCGCGCCAACCTGCGCTGGCGTCCGGTCGGCCTGGGCTGCATGGGCCTGCAGGACGTGTTCTTCCGCAAGCGCCTGCCGTTCGACAGCGCCGAGGCCCGCGCCCTGTCGAAGAAGATTGCCGAAGCGATCTACTTCCACGCGCTGGAAACCTCCTGCGAGCTGGCCCAGGAACGCGGCAAGCACCCGTCGTTCAACGACACCCGCGCCGCCAGTGGCGAACTGCAGTTCGACGCCTGGAACGTGGTGCCGGAAGGCACCGCGCGCTGGGATGCCCTGCGTGAGCGCATCAAGGAACACGGCCTGCGCAACTCGCTGATGATCGCGATCGCGCCGACCGCGACCATCGCCTCGATCGCCGGCTGCTACGAGTGCGTCGAGCCGCAGGTGTCCAACCTGTTCAAGCGCGAGACCCTGTCCGGTGACTTCCTGCAGGTCAACCGTTACCTGGTCAACGAGCTGAAGAAGCTGGGCCTGTGGACGCCGGAAATGCGCGATGCCATCAAGCTGGCCGAGGGCTCCATCGCCGGTCTGCCGCAGATCCCGGAAGCGCTGCGCGAGGTCTATCGCACCGCGTGGGAACTGCCGATGCGTTCGCTGATCGATATGGCCGCCGAGCGTGGCGCCTTCATCGACCAGTCGGCCTCGCTCAACCTGTTCATGGAAAGCCCGAACATCGGCGCGATGTCCTCCATGTACATGTACGCCTGGAAGCAGGGCATCAAGACCACCTACTACCTGCGTTCGCGCCCGGCCACCAAGATCGCCAAGACCACGGTGAGCGCGGCGGCCCCGGCCAAGGTGTTCAGCCCGGACGAAGCCATCGCCTGCTCGCTGGAAAACCCGGAAGCCTGCGAGGCCTGCCAGTAACAGCGGCACCGCCGCGCGGTAGTGCCGGCCGCTGGCCGGCAACCCCGGCCAACGATCATCACCCACGGTAGCACCGGGCCATGCCCGGTGGCTCACCCAGGAATTCAAGGAAACACCCATGGCCGACAAGCCCAAGCAGATGCTGCTCGATCCCGGTTTTGAACTGACCCTGCGCCCGATGCGCTATCCGCAGTTCTATGACATGTACCGGAACGCGATCAAGAACACCTGGACGGTGGAAGAGATCAACTTCCAGATCGACATCACCGACCTGCACAGCAAGATGTCGCCGGGTGAGCGCCACCTGATCCACCGCCTGGTCGCGTTCTTCGCCACCGGCGATTCGATCGTGTCCAACAACCTGGTGCTGAACCTGTACCAGCACTTGAATGCGCCCGAAGCGCGCATGTACCTGTCGCGCCAGCTGTATGAAGAAGCACTGCACGTGCAGTTCTACCTGACCCTGCTCGACAACTACCTGCCGGATCCGGAAGAGCGCGCCAAGGCGTTCTCGGCGGTGGAGAACATCGACTCGATCAAGAAGAAGGCTGATTTCTGCTTCAAGTGGATCGACTCGATCCAGGACCTGACCCGCATCGAGACCCGCGCGCAGCGTCGCCAGTTCCTGCTCAACCAGATCTGCTTCGCCGCCTGCATCGAAGGCCTGTTCTTCTTCGCTGCTTTTGCCTACGTGTACTACTTCCGTTCGCGCGGCCTGCTGCCGGGCCTGGCTTCGGGCACCAACTGGGTGTTCCGCGACGAGAGCGCGCACATGGAGTTCGCGTTCGAGTCGGTGCGCGTGGTGCGTGAGGAAGAGCCGGACCTGTTCGATGACGAGATGAAGCAGCAGGTCTACGACATGCTGGCCGAAGCCATCGAGTGCGAAGTGCAGTTCGCCGAGGACGTGCTGTCCGGCGGCGTGGCCGGCATCTCGACCCGCGACATGCGCCAGTACCTGCAGCACTGCGCCGACCAGCACTTCGCCAAGCTGGGCATGGAAAAGAAGTACAACGTGCGCAACCCGCTGCCGTTCATGGAACTGCAGGACGTGCAGGAACTGACCAACTTCTTCGAACGCCGCGTCTCGGCCTACCAGGTCGGCGTGCAGGGCGAAGTCGCCTTCGACATGAACTTCTGATCGGACCGGTCAGGCCTGTCGCAACGAGAAACCCCGGCCAATGCCGGGGTTTTTCGTTTCTGTGGCGTCGAGCCATGCTCGATTGGTCTTCGCTGACAGCAGTCGAGCATGGCTCGACGCTACAAGGCGCGGCTAGCGCCGCCCTTCCACCGCCATGCGTACCGCCAGCCCGGCCAGCACCGTGCCCATCAGCCAGCGCTGCACCCTCTGCCAGGTGGGGCGCGCGGCCAGGAAACCGGCGATGCTGCCAGCGGTCAGCGCGATGATGCCGTTCACGGTCACACTCACCGCGATCTGGGTGGAGCCCAGCACGATCGACTGCAGCAGCACGCTGCCCTCGCTGTCCGGATGCAGGAACTGCGGCAGCAGCGACAGGTACATCACCGCCACTTTCGGGTTCAGCAGATTGGTCAGGAAGCCCATCGTGAACAGTCTGCGCGGGCTGTCCTGCGGCAGCTCGCGCACCGCGAACGGCGAACGGCCGCCGGGCCTGAGCGCCTGCCACGCCAGGTACAGCAGGTACAGCGCGCCACCGATGCGCAGCGCGTCGTAGGCAAACGGCACGGTCATCAGCAGCGCAGTGATGCCCAGTGCCGCGCACAGCATGTAGAACACGAAGCCCAGCGCCACCCCGCCCAACGAGATCAGGCCAGCCATCGGCCCCTGGCAGATCGAGCGCGAGATGACGTAGATCATGTTCGGCCCGGGCGTCAGCACCATGGCCAGGGAAACCAGCGCGAAGGCCAGCAGGTCGGAAGTGGCGGGCATGGGCGGTCCTGGCGGTGGGCGTGGCGCAGTGTAGCGCTGCCTGCACGGGGCCTGGCTTAAAATTGCCGCACCCCACACCGAAGCACCCCCATGACCCCGATCCCCGAGACCGTGCCGCCCACCGAAGTGCGCATGGCTGAAATCGTCTTCCCCAACCACACCAACCATCTCGGCACCCTGTTCGGTGGCCAGGCATTGGCATGGATGGACAAGGCCGCGTTCCTGGCCGCCGCCCGCTATTCGCGCCGTACCGTGGTGACCGCGCGCAGCGACCAGGTCGACTTCAAGCTGCCGATCCGCATCGGCCAGATGGTGGAAACCATCGGCCGCATCGTCGAGGTCGGCCGCAGCTCGATGAAGGTGGAGGTGGAACTGGTCGCCGAAGACCTGCACAGCGGCGAGCGCAAGCTGTGCACCCGCGGCCACTTCGTGATGATCGCACTGGACGAGGAAGGCCACCCGATCGCGGTACCGCCGCTGCCGGCCGCCTGAGCACGCCGGCTGAACCGGCGCTTGCAGGGGCGCCGCGGCGCCCCCATCTGGCAGCCATGACCTCGCCGCTGACCGACTTCATCGACCGCGCCCAGCGCCTGTTCGTGCTGACCGGCGCCGGTTGCAGCACCGCCTCGGGCATCCCCGATTACCGCGACACCGACGGCCAGTGGAAGCACACCCCGCCGGTGACCTACCAGGCCTTCATGGGCGAGGTGGCCACCCGCCAGCGCTACTGGGCGCGCAGCCTGCTGGGCTGGCCGCGCTTCGGCCTGGCCCGGCCCAACGGCACCCACCACGCCCTGGCCGCGCTGGAGCGCCGCGGCAAACTGCAGCTGCTGCTCACGCAGAACGTGGATGGCCTGCACCAGCGTGCCGGCAGCCGCACGGTGATCGACCTGCATGGCCGCCTGGATCAGGTGCGCTGCATGGGCTGCGAGCGGCGCAGCGATCGCGGGGCGTTCCAGCAGCGCCTGCTGGACGCCAACCCCGGTTGGGACACACTGGAGGCCAGCATCGCCCCGGACGGCGATGCCGACCTGGAGGCTGATTTCTCCGGCTTCGTTGTACCCGATTGCGCGTACTGCTGCGGCCTGCTGAAGCCGGATGTGGTGTTCTTCGGCGAGAACGTGCCACGCGACCGCGTGACGGCAGTGCACGATCACCTGCAGCAGGCCGACGCCGTGCTGGTGGTGGGCTCGTCGCTGATGGTCTATTCCGGGTTCCGCTTCGTGCAGGCGGCCGCCAGGGCCGGACTGCCGGTGGCCGCCGTGAATCGTGGCCGCACCCGTGCCGACGACCTGCTGCAGTTCAAGGACGAGCGGGACTGCGCCGAGGCGCTGGCGTCGGTTATCGAGCCACCGGCTGGGTAGAGTCGACTGTCAGTCGACTCTACCGGCAACCCGTCCCCGCGAAACAGCGATCCATCCAGATGGTTGATCCAGGAGCCGCGCAGCGGTGCAATACGCATCCCCTACGTCGTGCATTCCTGTCTTGAGCCAGCTGTTCTCGCCGATCTCGTTCGGCCCCCTGACCCTGTCCAACCGCATCGTCATCGCGCCGATGTGCCAGTACTCCGCCGAAGACGGCCGCGCCACTGACTGGCACGCCATGCACCTGGGCAACCTGGCGCAGTCCGGCGCCGGCCTGCTGATCCTGGAAGCCACCGCGGTCGAACCGCGCGGCCGCATCAGCTGGGCCGACCTGGGGCTGTGGGACGACGGCACCGAGGCCGCGTTGGCACAGGTACTGGCCAGCATCCGCCGCTGGTCGCCGATGCCGCTGGGCATCCAGCTGGGCCATGCCGGCCGCAAGGCATCCACCGCCCGCCCCTGGGACGGCGGTGGCCAGCTGGCGGCCGATGATGCGCGTGGCTGGGCCACCGTGGCGCCGTCGCCGCTGCCGTTCCACGCCGCCGATGCGGCGCCGCAGGCACTGGACGAGGCGGGCATTGCCGAAGTGATCGCCGCGTTCGCCGCCAGTGCGGTGCGTGCCGAGCGCCTGGGCTTCGAGCTGATCGAGCTGCATGCCGCGCACGGTTACCTGCTGCACCAGTTCCTGTCGCCGTTGAGCAACCACCGTACCGACGGTTATGGCGGCTCGCTGCCGAACCGCCTGCGCCTGCTGGTGGAAGTGTTCGACGCGGTACGCGCGGCGGTGTCGGACAAGGTCGCGGTGGGCGTGCGCATTTCCGCCAGCGACTGGGTCGAGGGTGGCTGGGACCTGGTGCAGAGCGAAGCACTGGCCCAGGTGCTGGACGCGCGCGGCTGCAACGTCCTGCATGTCTCCAGCGGCGGCCTGGACGAGCGCCAGAAGATCACCGTCGGCCCCGGTTACCAGGTGCCGTTCGCGGCGGCGATCAAGGCCAAGGTGCGCATGCCGGTCATCGCGGTGGGCATGATCACCGAGCCCGAGCAGGCTGAATCGATCCTGCGCCATCGCCACGCCGATGCCGTGGCGCTGGCGCGCGGCATTCTCTACGACCCGCGCTGGCCGTGGCATGCCGCCGCTGCCCTGCGTGACAGCGTGGACGCGGCGCCGCAGTACATGCGCTGCGAGCCGCGCGAGGCACGCGGCGTGTTCAAGGCGCGCTGAGGCTCACACCCGCCAGGCCGGCGCCATGCCGGCCCGCAGGTGTTCGAACAGCGCGCGGATCTTGGCGGTGAAGTCGCGGCGGTCGCTGACGCAGAAATAGACGTCCATCGGTTCCGGCCGCCACGCGCTGTCGGCGCCGAACACTGCCTGCAGGCGGCCATCGCGCAGGCATGGCTCGGCCACGAACGCGGCCAGCCGGGTGATGCCGGCACCGGCCACCGCCAGCGACGCCAGCGCATCGATGTCATCGCAGACCATGCTGGGCGGCAGCGCAGCGTCCACACGCTGGCCGTCCTTCAGCAGGCCCCAGCGCAATGGCCGGCCATCGGTGGGAAAGCGGTGCAGCAGCCCGCGATGGCGACCCAGTTCAGCGGGTTCCTGCGGCGTGCCATGGGCCTTAAGGTAGGCGGGCGAGGCGCAGAACACGAACGGAACACGCGCCAGCTGCCGCGCGACCACCCCGTCCTCCAGCTGCGCCCCGATGCGGATGCTGGCATCCACCGCTTCCGGGCCATGCTGCACGGCGCGGTCGGTCAGGCGCAGCTCCAGCTGCAGTTGCGGGTAGCGCTGCTGCAGCGAAGGCAGCAACGGCGCCAGCACATGGCGGCCGAACGCACTGCTGCAGGCGATGCGCAGCGGCCCAGCCGGTTCGATGTCGCCGGAGGTGACCATCGCCTGCGCGCGCGCCAGGTCGGCCTCGATGTGGCGCACCTGCGCCAGGTACAGCGCCCCGGCTTCGCTGAGCGCCAGCTGGCGCGTGCTGCGGTTCAGCAGCCGTACGCCCAGATGCGCCTCCAGCCGGTTGATGTTCTGCCCGACTGCGGTGGCACTGATGCCAAGGATGCGGGCCGCGGCGGCAATGCTGCCGGTCTCTGCGGTGCGGGTGAAGCTGCGGATCAGTTGCAACAGGTTCATGACCAGCCAGCTTGCCACGATGGAGGCCAAGTATCGCTTGGGACTGAACCCATCGGTTCGGCTGCATCGGCGATCATCCCGCCGCTGGGCAGGATGCTGCCCTACACTGTGCCGATGCGCCCCGATTCCATCCTCACCCTGTCCTGCCCCGACCGTACCGGCATCGTCTATCGCGTGTCCGGCCTGCTGTTCGACCACGGCTGCAACATCCTCGACGCCCAGCAGTTCGGCGACGAGGAAAGCGGCCGCTTCTTCCTGCGCGTGCATTTCGACCGTGACGCCGGCCTGCCGCTGGAGACCGTGCACGCCGCGATGGCCACGCTCGCCCAGGACTTCGGCATGGACTGGCAGCTGCACGATGGCCGCCGCCGCGCACGCCTGCTGGTGCTGGTCAGCAAACAGGGGCATTGCCTCAACGACCTGCTGTTCCGCGCCCACAGCGGCCAGCTGAAGGTCGACATCGCGGCGGTGGCGTCCAACCACGCCGACTTCGCGCCATTGGCCGCCTCCTACCAGGTGCCGTTCCACCACCTGCCGGTGACCGCCGATACGCGCGCGGTGCAGGAGCAGCAGATCATCGATCTGGTCGAGCGCGAGCGCATCGACCTGGTGGTGCTGGCGCGCTACATGCAGATCCTGTCACCCACGCTGTGCCGCGCGCTGGCCGGCCGTGCGATCAACATCCACCACAGCTTCCTGCCCAGCTTCAAGGGCGCGCAGCCCTACCACCAGGCACACGCGCGCGGGGTCAAGATCATCGGTGCCACCGCGCACTACGTGACCGAGGATCTGGACGAAGGCCCGATCATCGAACAGGACGTGGCCCGGGTGGACCACGCGATGGCACCGCGTGAACTGGTGCGGCTGGGCAGCGATACCGAATCGCTGGTGCTGGCGCGTGCCGTGCGCCGCCATGTGGAGCACCGCATCCTGCTCAACGGGCACCGCACGGTGGTGTTCCGCTAGGGTCGGGTTGCACCCACCATCGCGTGTTCGATCACTGCCTTCCCTTCCTTCCTGTTTGCAGGCCTGGGGCAGGTGGAGCGAACACCGTCGATATGCTCCAGAAGTCCTTGGGGTATCGGAGACCACATGGGGTCCAGGACAAAGTCCACGCCTTCGCGTCGCGCGAGCTTGGCAGCGGGGATGAAGTCGGCATCACCAGCGACCAGAACAATCTGACGGACTTGTCGTTTGAGGGAAAGCGAGGAGATGTCCAGGCCGATGCGCATATCCACGCCCTTCTGTCTGACCTCCGGGTGCAGATCCTCGGGCAGGAGCGTGGAGAATGAGCGCTTGCCTTTCAGAAGTGCATCGAGCGTTCGGGAATCGGTTGTCCACGAACTGGAATCCGCGAGGTGACCAAGGCGCAGTGCCACTTTGCGTTTCTGTTTCAGGGTTTCGTGCAGATCGATTCTGAAGAGCGCCTCGGGTGAGCGCGCATAGTTGATGCAGGTGCCCGAGATCGGGTTGTGCATTCGCTTCTGCAGGGGCGGACAGTCGTAGAAGAAGATCCGATAGAGTTCCCGTCGCTGACAACCTGAGGAGGTCAGGTGCGCGAGTGCCCACCGATGGGCTACTTCCGCGGCACGTTCGGCGTTGTTGGCGTTGTGAGGTTCGATACGGCGGAACCGCTTAACGAAGTAACCACCATCGATGAGAATCGCCGTTGGCATGCCATTGCCTTCCTGCATTCATCCAATGAAAAAGCCCCCGGTTCGGCCGTCCCGCGATCTGTAGGGGGGCGTAATTGGAGGGCTGGATGGCTCATTGTGTTGCCCTTGGCCGGGCCCCTGCAAGCGGCAGAGGCGACATCCGCAGGTAGCCGGCCAGCGGCCGGCACGACCGTTGTGGGTCAGGCGATCGCGATTCCCGCCTTGCCCAGCGCCTCGCGCACCATCGCGTCATTGGCTTCGGTCACCGGCCGGGTCAGGTCCCACAGGAACTTCACCCGGAAGCCGGACTTCACTGCGTCCTGCGCGCTCCACAGCACGCAGTAATCGCGGGCCAGGCCGCACACGTGCACTTCGCGGATGCGCCGCTCATGCAGCCAGCCGGCCAGGCCGGTGGCCGGGCGCTCGCCCTCGGGGCCGTGGTTCTCGCGGAAAGCGCTGTACGAATCCACCTGTTGGCGCGTGCCCTTGCGCAGGATCAGGTCGGCCGTGGTCCAGTCCACGCCCGGGTGCAGGGCGGCACCGGCGCTGCCCTGCACGCAGTGGTCGGGCCACAGGGTCTGCGGCTGCGCGTGCAGCAGGATGCTCTCGAACGGACGCTGGCCCGGGTGCTGGCTGGCGAACGAGGCATGGTCGGCCGGGTGCCAGTCCTGGGTCGCCACCACCGTGCGGTAGCGGCGTTGCGCCAACAGTCCGGCAATGGGGGCCACCAGCGCATCGCCCTGGTCGCAGGCCAGGGCGCCCCCGGGCATGAAGTCCGGCTGCAGGTCGATCACCAGCAGGGCGACATCGGCGGGCAGGGCGGTCATGGCAGTTCCGGTACAACAGAAGGGGCGACCAGCGTGGCCGCCCCATGCGCACACGTCAATCGCCCTGCGGCGTCCCAGCGTCCTGTCCGTAGTACAGCAGGCCGATCCTGATGCGCTCGCGGCCGTTCTCGCGGCGGTGGCGGTTGGCATCGCGCAGCGAGTACACGCAGCCGCAGTACTCCTGCTGGTAGAACTGCTCGCGCTTGCTGATCTCGACCATGCGGCTGGCACCGCCGCCCTTGCGCCAGTTGTAGTCCCAGTACTGCAGGCCTTCATAGCGCGAGGCGGCACGGATGCCGCAGTCGTTGATCTGCGCCATGTTCTTCCAGCGCGAGATGCCCAGCGACGAACTGATGGTGTCGTAGCCGTTTTCGTGCGCGTACAGCGCGGTGCGTTCGAAACGCATGTCGAAGCACATCGTGCAGCGGATGCCGCGCTCGGGTTCGTTCTCCATGCCGCGTGCGCGGCTGAACCAGTTGTCGGTGTCGTAGTCGCAATCGATGAACGGAATGCCGTGCTGCTCGGCGAAGCGGATGTTCTCCTGCTTGCGCAGCTCGTACTCCTTCACCGGGTGGATGTTCGGGTTGTAGAAGAAGATCGCGTAGTCGATCCCGGAGGCGGTGATCGCTTCCATCACTTCGCCGGAACAGGGCGCGCAGCATGAATGCAGCAGCAGGCGCTTGCCGTCGGCGGGCAGGGTCAGGGTGGGGCGTTGGAACTCGGTCATCGTCGGGTGCGTCAGGGCGTGGAAGCGGGCTGGCCGGATACCGTGAACAGGACGCGCGCGGCCACACCGCCTGCGCGCGCAGGACGGCGACGGCCCCGGCACCCTCCCCGCGGAGAGTCCAGGTCGAATCAGGGGACGGTCGTGTCCCCCGGCCGGGGCCGGTATTCGGGCTGATGGACACGGGCCGCAGCCCACCTACTCCCTGCCGCTTCCCAGGCGTGAGCCCAGTGCTGTTGGCAGGATTCGTTTCCATTCACCGCTGCGGGGCAGCTCCGGAATGGGCGCGCCAGGCGCCTTCACCGGATTCCCGTTTAAATCCCTGCCACCATCCAGACACGGCAGGGATACCTTCGGCGTGTGCAAGGTGGACCTGTTGGCCGCAGGGGTCAAGCCTGGGGTCGGATCCCCGTTGACCCGCACCGGGCCCTGACTCCCGCAAACGCCTTCAGCGTCCCGCCGCCGCCCGGGCCCGGATGTCGTCCAGCCGCTGGTCGTACAGCAGGCGCCCGTTCTCCCACACGGTCACCATCGCGTCCTCGAAGCCGACCGGCAGGGTGTCGTCGCCGTTGGCCGGCAGTGACACCGTATGCAGGCTGCCGTCATCCAGGCGGCGCAGCAGGCGCATGCGGCCACGCTTGCTGGTCTTGCCGGCATCGGTGACCGGATCCTTGTATACATCGACCCACTCACCGTCGACCCGTGCCGCCGAGCACTTCAGCGCGAACTTCTGCGTGTCGCGGTCCAGTCGCTGCAGCAGGGCGCCGCCCATGCCGAAGGCCACGTTGTCGGCCGCGTAACCGTCGCCCGTGATGCGCTGCAGGATGGCGCGGATCGTGTCGGGGTTGATGCCATCGCCCTGGATCACCCGCACGTGGTTGAGCACGCGATAGCCCTTGCCGTTGATCACGTGGCCGAACGCTTCATCCAGCCGCCGCAGGCTTTCGGCCACCACCTCCACCGGGTCGCCCGAGTCGGGACGGATGACCAGGGTGGCGCCCGAGGCGATCACTGCATCGCGCAGGGTGGTACCCCAGTGCTCGCTGATCGCGCGGTAGATGTCATAGCTGTCCGACACGACCGCTACGATCGCACCGGGCTTGCCGAACTGGCGCAGCATGTTGCGGTAGGCGTCCACTTCACGCTCGCGGCCCCAGCTGGTGATGGTGCTGTGCTCGGCGGCGGGAATCGAATAGCCGGCCATCGGCGCGTGATAGTGCGCGCGGGCCAGGCACAGGGCCGATACGGTATCGGTGCCGAGGAAGTTGACCAGGTGCGCGGCACCGCCGAGCGCGGCCGATTCCAGGCTCGATACACCGCGCGCGCCGAAGTCGTGCAGCTTGAACGGCAGCTGCCCCTGCGGATCGTCGCTGGTCTGCTGCAGGGACGCGGCAATCGTCTGCCGTGCGTGCCAGCTGATGGTGGCCACGGTGACCGGATACCACACGCGCAGCAGCAGCGTTTCCAGGTACGACGGCACCCAGAACGCGGCCGGATCGGTCGACTCGATCGTCATCAGTGCCTGGTGGGTGGGCACCACGCTGCCCTCGGGCACGGCACGGATGCGTACCGGCAGGTGGCCGCCAAGCCGGTCGACGATATCGCGCCAGCCGGTCTCGTTGAACGGTTCGCCATGCGCGGCGAACACCGCAGCAGCGTCGTCGATGTCGGCGTGGGTGACCGACCGCGCCAGTGCGTCCTTGAGGATCGCCTGCAGGCCGAAGAACACCGTGCGATCGTGCAGGCCGCCACGTGATTCGACGTAGAAGAACGTGGCATCGGTACCCGGGGGGTACTGCAGCCAATGGCTGGCCTTGTAGCTGTCGGTGTTGAGGAGAAGATTATCGAGGTAGTGCATGACGGAAGCTCCTTCGCGTCGGGTGGCACCAGCGGTCTATCCGCCGGTGGGGAGGCCGGGCCTGTCAGCCGCGGCCGAGGAAATACTCCAGGATGTGCAGGTGGTCTTCGAACAGCTGCGGGCCCATGTCCAGGGCTTCACTCACCGGTATCCAGCGCGCCTTGTCGGCGTCATCGCCGCCGCGCACCGGCGGCAGCTCGCCGGCGGGGAATTCGAAGTGGAAACCGTGGGTGATGGTGCGGCCGCGCTGGCTGCGGTCGGGGTGGTCGAAGACCTGCTGGCCCTTCAGTGACCCCTTCAGCACCGGCAGCGGGATCTTCAGCCGGGTTTCCTCGCGCAGCTCGCGCAGGCAGCTGTCGAGCAGGCTCTGTTCCTGGCCGACGAAACCGCCGGGCAATGCCCACAGCCCCTTGCCGGGTTCCGAGCGGCGGCGCACCAGCAGCACGTGGCCCGAATGCACCACCACCGCATCGGTGGTGACGAAGGTCGGCGCGTAGGGCGCATCCTTCCAGGCGGCCTTGTACTGTTCGATGAAGCGGTACTCGGCCACCAGCTGGGCATAGGCCGGCGCGCTCTTGCGGAACGCTTCGAGCATGTCGAACACCGGCGCCGGCACATTGCCACGCAGCATCAGCAATGCACCGTGGAAGTCCACGTCGCCGGCCTCGAACAGGTAACGCCGCAGTTCGGTGGCCGACAGCGTGGCGGTGTGCTGCACGTCCACCAGCGGCCACTGCGGGAACTCGCGCAGGTAGTAGCTGGACGCATCCTTGTCCATGCCGATCAGGCCGACTCTGGCATCGGCGGCGGCGCCGTCGTTGCGCAGGGCGTCAGCCACCTGGCGCTGCACGTTGGCGATCCACTGTGCTTCGTTGTACAGGTGGTCACGCAGCGGGCGGATCAGCAGGCGGTCGCCATGGCCGTCGAGGGCCGCCTGGATCATCACGGCACGTTCGGCCACGGTCCAGGGATTGCGGAGGCTGCGGGGGGTATCGGCAGAGCCGACCAGGAAGATCAGCTTGCGGGCCCGGCTCAGGGCCAGGCGGGCAACGGCGGCGTGGCCGTTGTGGAAGGGCTCGAATCGCCCGATGAAGACGAGATAGTCGAATTCCATGAGAATCCCTCATGTCGTTGTGGCAGCCGCGGGTCTGTCCCTTGGCTTGCTGCAGATGCTACGCCGATGGACGGGCCGGTCAAGCCTGCAGCCACGCTTTCTGCTGAACGGCGCATTGCGTGCGCGGACTGCGCCGTTGTTCTCAGGCCCTGAGAAGCCTCTGCGCCATACTGCAACCCACGCGGCGGACGGCATGCTCGGGGGCAAGACAGTGGCGGACAAGTACTGCGATCTGGTCATGAAAGGCGGCATCACCAGCGGCATCGTGTACCCCAATGCGGTACTGGCGCTGGCCCGCGAGTATCGGTTCAAGAGCATCGGCGGCACTTCGGCCGGCGCCATTGCGGCAGCGGTGGCGGCAGCGGCAGCCTGCGGTGATCGCCGCATGCAGGCTGGCGAGCAGCTTGCCGGCGACGCCGGCTATGGCGGGCTGTCGGCGGTGTCGGCACAGCTGTCGCGGCGCGGCTTCATCTACAGCCTGTTCCAGCCGGCGCGTGGCGCGCGCGCGGCCTATCGCCTGCTGGTGGTGCTGACCGGCAATGCCAGCCTGCCGCACAAACTGCTGTGCCTGGCCGTCGCCGTATTCGAGATCGCGCCGCTGGAAGTGCTGGTGTCGTTGGCGCTGCTGCTCGGGCTGGGCGGGTGGGGCGGTGGCTGGAGCGGGGTGGCCGCGACGCTGCTGCCGTCACTGCTGTGCGCGTACGGGGCTGGCGTCGCTGGCGCGGTGCTGCGGGTGGCACGGGTGGCGCGGCGCAACCTGCTGGGCCTGTGCAGTGGTCTCGGGCGCGATGCACGCAAGCCGGCATTGACCGAGTGGCTGCATGCGTGCCTGCAGCAGTTGTCCGGCAAGCCGCTGGATGCACCGCTGACCTTCGCCGACCTGCACGATGCGCCGCGCTATGCCGGTGAGCCGGACAGCCCGCATGCGATCAGCCTGCAGATGATCACCACCTGTATCTCGCACAACGAGCCGCGCACGTTGCCGCTGGGCGGTGCACAGTTCTGGTTCCTGCGCGAGGAGTTCGAACAGCTGTTCCCCGCCAGCGTCGTGCAGTGGCTGGTGAGCCAGGCCGGCCCGCCGCTGGAGGTGGATGGGCGGCAGTATTACCACCTGCCGCAGGGCCCGAAGCTGCCGGTGCTGGTGGCCACGCGCATGAGCCTGAGCTTCCCGCTGCTGATCAGCGCGGTGCCGCTGCATGAACCCTCACGCCGCGAACGACGCTGCGAACCGACCGCCCCTGCGGCCGACCCGGAGCACAACGTGGCCGACAGCATGGAGGGGCTGACCAGTGCCGGGCAGGCCTGCGGTCCGGTGATCACCGCCTTCCGCATCTGCTGGTTCTCCGATGGCGGCATCAGCAGCAACTTCCCGATCCATCTGTTCGACGCCGCCCTGCCGCGTTGGCCGACCTTCGCCATCAACCTGGTCTATCCGCAGCACGCCGAAGCAGTGAGCCAGGGCAGCGGCAGCCGGCAGGCGCTGGAGCATGCGGTGTTCCTGCCCACCGAAAACCGCCACGGCTGGCAACGGCATTACCAGTCCATTGCCACGCCGCTGGCCGCAGCCGAACTGGGGCGCTTCCTGTTCGCCGTCGTGGCGACCATGCAGAACTGGCGCGACCTGCTGCAGGCGCGCGCACCGGGTTATCGCGACCGCATCGTGCACGTCAGCCTGCAGGGCGACGAGGGTGGCATGAACCTGGACATGCCGCAGGAGGTGCTGACCCGCATCGCCGACAAGGGCAGCCTGGCCGGTGCGCGTTTCTGTTCGTTCTCGTTCGAGAACCACTACTGGATCCGCTGGCGCAACCTGGCCTCGGCCTACCAGCGCTACACGCTGGAGGTGGCGCGCACCGATGATCCGGCGCAGCAGGTGCTGGCTTACCGCGCGGCGTATTCGATGGTCGCCCGCGGTGAACCGTCACCGCCCTCGTACAAGCTGGGCTCGGAAGACAAGCGGCTGGCCTCGCAGCAACTGTGGGGGCTGATGGTCGAGCAGGGCCGCAGCTGGGACGACCTCGGCCCTGACCTTACCGATGGGGCGCCGCGACCGCTGCCGCAGATGAAGGTGACCCCGATCTACTGAGCGCGATCGATACAATCGTGCTTCATGTTGCAGGGAGCTGTGGATGTCTGCCCGCCAGGAACTGCTGGATCTGCTTGAACGCCTCGATACCCGCGACCCGGAGCACCTGCCGGTGGTGCCACTGGCTGCGTACTTCGAAGGCAATGATTTCGAAGAGTGCATCGCGCCCAACCAATGGGGTTTCGGTCGCCCGCCGATTGCCGAGCTGTACGCACGCCTGGCCGCGATCGCCGAAAAGCCTGAAGTGGAAGGTGTCTACGTCGGCCTGCACCAGGACTGGGGCAGCGCATTGGAAGACGACAGCGAATGGCCTGCTGCGGAGAACGTGCATGTGCTGACCAGTGCTGACGTCGAGACCGTGGAAGGCTGGCTGCAGGGTCTGGAATGCGACGGTGTGGGCGAAGGCTGGCCGTACGGCGAGCACGTCGACGCCCCCATACCCTCGGAAGACCACCGCGTGCTGACCGTGTTCTGGGACTAGTAGATCCACGCCACGCGTGGATGCATTTCGCGCACCGCCAGAATGTGCCCACCAAGGTGGGCACCCCACCAAATGGCGATATGCCCGCTTTTGCTTTTGAGGTTGCCGGCCAGCGGCCGGCACTACCGCAGGTGCAGGGCGCAGCCCTGCAAAACCCCCTATCGCCCCGGCAATTGCGCGAACGCGCGCTGCATGCAGTCCTCGCGCGGGCACACCCGGCAACCCGGCCCGATCGACACCGAGTTGCCCGGGCTCTGCACATCCAGCCCCAGCGAATACACCAGGCGTTCGGCATGCTGCAGATCGCAGCCCAGCGCCACCGCGAAGGTCTTGCGGGGCTGGCCATGGCCCACCGGGCCACTGCTGACCTGCCGCGCCAGCCAGAAATGGCGGCGGCCATCGGGCATGCGCGCGGTCTGGGTGAGGATGCGGCCGGGCTGGTTGAACGCCTCGTAGACGATCCACAGGGGGCACGATCCACCCACCTGCGAGAAGTGGAAGTCGGTGGCCGAATGGCGCTTGGACACATTGCCCGCACGGTCCACGCGGATGAAAAAGAACGGCAGGCCAGGTGCGCTGCGCCGTGCCAGCGTGCTCAGCCGGTGGCAGACCGCCTCGAACCCGACGCCGAACTGGTGCGCCAGCAGCTCGATGTCGTAGCTGCTGGCTTCGGCCGCACGCAGGAAACGCATGTACGGCATCACCAGCGCACCGGCGAAGTAATTCGACAAGCCAATCCGCGCCTGCGCGATGCGTGCCTCATCGGTAAAGCCGGCACGCGCCACCACCGCATCGATCTGCGGCAGGTAGCCGTGCAGGGCCAGTTCGGCGGCCATCTGGAACGCCTGCTGGCCCGGCTCCAGGTAGTCCGGCAGCCACAGCCGTCGCGTGCCCGCATCGTACTGGCGCTTCTCGCGCCCGGCCTGCAGCGCGGCCACTTCCACCAGCACGCCGTGGCGGTCGGCCAGCAGCTGGCGCAGGCGTGGTGCCACATGCCCGGGCGACAGCCCCCACTCGGCGAACAGGCGTTCGGCCAGTTCGTCCAGTTCGGGAATGTGGTTGTGCATGCGGTTGAAGAACTCGCGCACCTGGTCGCCGGCCGGCAGGGTGCTGCCGGCGCCGGGCTCGCCCAGCTGGAACTCCAGTGCGGCGGCGTGCTCGCGCAGCGCCAGGTGGCGGCGGTGCAGGTCCAGCAGCGCGCGGCTGACCTGCGGCAGGTTGCCGGCCAGCGCGCGCAGTTCGGTCGCACTGACCTCGGCCAGGCCCAGGTCGCGCAGGGTTTCGCCCAGTGCTTCCTGCAGGGCGGCGGGCTCATCGTCATCGAACAGCGAGGAAACGTCGCCCAACACCTCTCCCAGCTTCTTCTGCACCGCCGGTGTCAATGGGCGCTTGTTGCGCTCGATCTGGTTCAGGTAGCTGGCCGACAGCCCCAGCGCGCGCGCCAGATCGGCCTGGCTGTAACCGCGCTGCTCGCGCAGCCGCAGCAGGCGAAGGCCAAGTTGCCGTTGGGGGGCTGAATAATTCACAGAATTAACAGGAATCGTGAGGCGCATTGGCCAGATTAAGCGGATTCAGGCCGGAAATCGAGGTGAGTGTTGTGAATAATGCCAAGCATCTTTCGCACCCCGTGGGATTGTCGTCATGACTGTTGCAGCGCCCCGTATCCGCATGCTGATCGATGGCCAGTTCGTTGAATCGGCCACCTCCCACTGGCAGGACGTGATCAATCCGGCCACCCAGGACGTGCTGGCCCAGGTGCCGTTCGCCACTGCCAGCGAAGTGGACGCCGCCGTCGCCGCCGCCAAGGAAGCCTTCAAGACCTGGCGCAAGACCCCGATCGGCACCCGTGCACGCATCTTCCTGAAGTACCAGCAGCTGATCCGCGAAAACATGAGCGAGCTGGCGCAGATCCTCACCGCCGAACAGGGCAAGACCCTGCCGGACGCCGAAGGCGATGTGTTCCGCGGCCTGGAAGTGGTCGAGCACGCCGCCGCCATCGGCAACCTGCAGCTGGGCGAGCTGGCCAACAACGTGGCCAATGGCGTGGACACCTACACGATCATGCAGCCGCTGGGCGTGTGCGCTGGCATCACCCCGTTCAACTTCCCAGCGATGATCCCGCTGTGGATGTTCCCGATGGCCATTGCCACCGGCAACACCTTCATCCTCAAGCCGTCCGAACAGGACCCGATGGTCACCATGCGCCTGGTTGAACTGGCGCTGGAAGCCGGCATTCCCAAGGGCGTGCTGAACGTCGTCCACGGTGGCGAGGAAGTGGTCAACGCGATCTGCGACCACCCGGACATCAAGGCCGTGTCGTTCGTCGGTTCCACCCGCGTCGGTACCCACGTCTACAACCGCGCCTCGCTGGCCGGCAAGCGCGTGCAGTGCATGATGGGCGCCAAGAACCACGCCGTGGTGCTGCCGGACGCCAACAAGGAACAGACCCTCAACGCGATGGTCGGTGCCGCCTTCGGCGCCGCTGGCCAGCGCTGCATGGCCGCGTCCACCCTGGTGCTGGTCGGCGAAGCGCGCAGCTGGGTGCAGGACCTGGTCGAAAAGGCCAAGACGCTGAAGGTCAGCGCCGGCACCGTGTCCGGCACCGATGTCGGCCCGGTCATTTCCTGCAGCGCCCGCGAGCGCGTGGAAGGCCTGATCGCCTCGGGCGTGGAGCAGGGCGCCAAGCTGGTGCTCGACGGCCGCAAGCCGCAGGTGGATGGCTTCGAGAAGGGCAACTTCGTCGGCCCGACCATCTTTGCCGGCGTCACCACCGATATGCGCATCTACCAGGAAGAGATCTTCGGGCCGGTGCTGGTCATCCTCGAAGCGGACACGCTGGAAGACGCCATCGCGATGGTCAACAGCAATCCGAACGGCAACGGCACCGCACTGTTCACCCAGTCCGGCGCCGCCGCGCGCAA
Source organism: Stenotrophomonas sp. YJH_SMC_29 (assembly GCF_059371235.1). Taxonomy (NCBI): domain Bacteria; kingdom Pseudomonadati; phylum Pseudomonadota; class Gammaproteobacteria; order Lysobacterales; family Lysobacteraceae; genus Stenotrophomonas; species Stenotrophomonas sp. YJH_SMC_29. Next base: position 118,240 of record NZ_JCAFUK010000009.1, read on the forward strand.
GTTCCAGGAAGACATCGACGTCGGACAGGTCGGCATCAACGTGCCGATCCCGGTGCCGGTGCCGCTGTTCTCCTTCACCGGTTCGCGCGCGTCCAAGCTGGGCGACCTGGGCCCGTACGGCAAGCAGGTGGTGCTGTTCTACACCCAGACCAAGACGGTCACCGCGCGCTGGTTCGACGACGAGACGCTGAGCCACGGCGTCAACACCACGATCAGCCTGAAGTAAGCGCAGGAGCAGCCATGAGCCACTCGATGACGACGGAACTGGACGAAGCACAGCAGGCGTACCGCGAGGCTGCGCGCGACTTCGCACTGGCCGAACTGGCGCCGCACGCCGCGCGATGGGATGCGGAGGGCATCTTTCCGCGCGAGGCGATCGCCAAGGCCGGGGAACTGGGCTTCTGCGGTCTGTACATGGACCCGGAAGTGGGCGGCAGCGGCCTGAGCCGACTGGACGCCGCCGTCGTCATCGAGGAGCTCGCCAACGTCGATCCGTCGACTGCGGCCTACATCAGCATCCACAACATGGCCTCGTGGATGGTGTCCACGTGGGGCCAGCCGGCGCTGCGCGACGCCTGGGGCAGCGACCTGTCTTCGGGCAACAAGCTGGCCTCGTACTGCCTGACCGAGCCGGGCGCCGGTTCCGATGCGGCCTCGCTGAAGACCACCGCCGTGCGTGAGGGCGACCATTTCGTGCTGAACGGCTCGAAGGCCTTCATTTCCGGCGCCGGGGCCACCGAACTGCTGGTGGTGATGGCGCGTACCGGCGGTGCCGGTGCCGGCGGTGTCAGCGCGATCGCGGTGCCGTCGGACCTGCCAGGCATCAGCTTCGGCCGCAAGGAAGAGAAGATGGGCTGGAACAGCCAGCCCACCCGCGGCATCACCTTCGAAAACGTCCGCGTGCCGGTCAGCCACCTTCTGGGAGAGGAAGGCGGCGGCTTCAAGCTGGCGATGAAGGGGCTCGACGGCGGCCGCATCAACATCGCCGCCTGCTCGCTGGGCGCCGCGCAGGGTGCGCTGGATGCCGCGCGCCGCTACATGGGCGAGCGCCGCCAGTTCGGCAAGGCGCTGGCCGAGTTCCAGGCGCTGCAGTTCAAGCTGGCCGACATGGTCACCCAGCTGGTGGCCGCGCGGCAGATGGTGCACACCGCCGCGCGCAAGCTCGATGCCGGTGCCAGCGATGCCAATGTGTGGTGCGCGATGGCCAAGCGTTTTGCTACCGATGCGGGTTTCAACGTCTGCAACGAAGCGCTGCAGATCCATGGTGGCTACGGCTACATCCGCGAGTACCCGATCGAGCGCCTGCTGCGTGACTGCCGCGTGCACCAGATCCTGGAAGGCACCAACGAGATCATGCGGGTGATCGTTGCCCGTCACCTGCTCAACACCGAAGAGGAACTGCGATGAAGGATTGGCGTACCCAGGAGCACGTGGGCCTGAAGGTCGAGGTCGATGGCCACACCGCCGTGGTCACTCTGAACAACCCGCCGGCGCATACCTGGACCGTGCACAGCCTGTCGGCGCTGCGCGACCTGGTCGGCGCGCTCAACGCAGACCGCGGCATCTACGCGCTGGTGATCACTGGCGAGGGCGAGAAGTTCTTCTCCGCCGGTGCCGATCTCAACCAGTTCGCCTCTGGCGACAAGGCCGCCGCACGTGAGGCCGCGCGCCGCTTCGGTGAAGCCTTCGAAGCGCTGTCCGGTTTCCGTGGCGTGTCGATCGCCGCGATCAACGGCTACGCCATGGGCGGTGGCCTGGAATGCGCGCTGGCCTGCGACCTGCGCATCATCGAAGACCACGCCCAGGTCGCGCTGCCGGAGGCCACCGTCGGCCTGCTGCCGTGTGCTGGCGGCACCCAGAACCTGCCGCGCCTGGTCGGCGAGGGCTGGGCCAAGCGCATGATCCTGCTGGGCGAGCGCATCAATGCCGAGACCGCGCTGCGCATTGGCCTGGCCGAAGAAAAGGTCGGCAAGGGCGAAGCCAAGGCACTGGCGCTGGAATGGGCGAAGAAGGCCGGCAAGCAGAGCCCGACCAGCATCGCCGCCTGCAAGACCCTGGTGCAGGCCACCCGCACCGGCACCCACGCCTCGGCGCTGGTGGCCGAGCGTGAAGCCTTCGTCGACCTGTTCGACACTGCCGACCAGGTCGAGGGCGTGACGGCCTTCCTGGAAAAGCGCGCCGCGCAGTGGAAGAACGCATGAGCACCGACACCGCTGCCGACGACGCACCGGTGCTGTTCGAAGAGCGCGTGGCCGGCAATGGCACGCGCATCGGCATCGCCACGCTCAACGCGCCGCGCACGCTCAACGGCTTCTCGCTGCCGATGGCGCATCTGCTGCTGAAGCAGTTGAATGCCTGGGCCGACGATGAAGGCATCGCCATGGTGGTGCTGCAGGGCGCCGGTGAAAAGGCGTTCTGCGCCGGCGGCGACCTGCACAGCCTGTACAAGAGCATGGTCGCCTTCCGCGAGGCCGGCCGCAGCGACATCCGCGGGAACGACTACGCCGCCGAGTTCTTCGACGTCGAATACCGCGTCGATTACCTCATCCACACCTATGCCAAGCCGATCCTGTGCTGGGGCCATGGCATCGTGATGGGCGGTGGCATCGGCCTGATGTCCGGCGCCAGCCACCGCGTGGTCAGCGAGCGCTCCAAGCTGGCCTTCCCGGAAATCACCGTCGGTCTGTTCCCCGATGTCGGTGGCAGCTGGCTGCTGCCGCGCGTACCGGGCAAGGGCGGCCTGTTCCTGGCGTTGACCGGCGCGCTGCTCAACCCGGGCGATGCCATCTACGCCGGCCTGGCCGACGTGCACGTGGCCGAAGAACGCCGCAGTGCAGTGTTCGATGCGCTGCTGCAGGTGGCCTGGTCCAATGACACCGTGCACAACCACGAACGCCTGACCCATCTGTTGCAGTCGCATGCCAGCGATGCCGCCACCGGTCCACTGCTGGCCCACGCGGTGCAGGTCGATGCGTTGTGCGAAGGCGATGACCTTGAAGCCATCGTTGCGCGCATTGCCGGCCTGCAGACCGACGACGCCTGGTTGCAGGCGGCTCAGAAGACCCTTGCGGCCGGTGCACCGGGTTCGGCACGGTTGGCGTACGAACTGCAGCGCCGCAGTGCCGGCCAGGACCTGGCCGCGATCTATCGCCTGGAGTACATCGTCGCCCTGCATTGCGCCGCCCACGGTGATTTCGCCGAAGGCATCCGCGCGCTGCTGATCGACAAGGACCGCAATCCGCAGTGGAACCCGGCCACCCTGGCCGAGGCCACCGGCGCGTGGGCCGACACCTTCTTCGCTTCCCCCTGGGCCGACGCTGCGCATCCGCTGGCCGACCTGGGCACTCCCCTTGTTGAAAGGAGCCTTGCATGAGCCGCATTGCATTCATCGGGTTGGGCAACATGGGTGGCCCGATGGCCGCCAATCTGGTCAAGAACGGCCACAGCGTGCGCGTGTTCGATCTGGTCCCGGCCGCGGTGCAGGCCGCCGTCGATGCCGGCGCCAGTGCCGCCGCGTCGGCGCGCGACACCCTGGCCGATGCCGAAGTGGTGATCTCGATGCTGCCGGCCAGCCGTCATGTCGAAGGCGTGTACCTGGGCGACGACGGCATTCTTGCCGCGATCCCTGCCGGTGCACTGGTCATCGACTGCAGCACGATCGCGCCGGCCAGCGCCCGCAAGGTCTCGGAAGCGGCCGCCGCACGTGGCCTGCAGATGATCGACGCACCGGTGTCCGGTGGTACCGCAGGGGCACAGGCGGGCACCCTGACCTTCATCGTCGGTGGCGAGGAGGACGCGCTGGAGCGCGCCCGCCCGGTGCTGCAGGCGATGGGCAAGAACATCTTCCACGTTGGCGCCAGCGGTGCCGGCCAGGTCGCCAAGCTGTGCAACAACATGGCGCTGGGCGTGATCATGGCCGTGACCGGTGAAGCCATCGCACTGGGCGTGGCGCACGGCCTGGACCCGAAGGTGCTGTCGCAGATGATGGCGGTCAGCACCGGCCGCAGCTGGGCCACCGAGGTGTGCAACCCGTGGCCGGGCGTGCTGGAGAATGCGCCGGCCTCGCGTGGCTACAGCGGTGGCTTCGGCAGCGATCTGATGCTGAAGGACATGGGCCTGGCGGTGGAAGCGGCGATGAGCGTCGGCGCCTCGATCCCACTGGGCGAAGTGGCGCGCAACCTGTACTCGATGAACCACCAGGCCGGCCGCGGCAAGCTGGATTTCTCCAGCGTCGTGCAGCTCATCACCAGCGAAACGTGACCTGGTAGTGCCGGCCGCTGGCCGGCAACCTCATGCCCCCCTGTGGGACAACGAAGGTGGGATGGGCGGATGTTCGGTTTCGACCGGCATCCGCCCATTTTTTTGGGGTGGGTTCCCTGGGGTCGGATCCCTCTCGCAACGCGAAAGGGCTCTGACCCCGTTGCATCAGGCCACGACCAGCGTCACGTCGATGTTGCCGCGGGTGGCGTTGGAGTACGGGCACACGATGTGCGCCTTCTGCACCAGTTCTTCCACCTGCTCGCGCGGCACGCCCGGCACGTTGATGGTCAGCTCGGCCTCGATGCCGAAGCCGGTCGGGATCTGGCCGATGCCGACCTTGCCAGTGACGGTGGTGTCGGCCGGCAGCGCGACCTTGGCCTGGCCGGCCACGAACTTCAGCGCACCCAGGAAGCAGGCCGAGTAGCCAGCGGCGAACAGCTGTTCCGGGTTGGTGCCCGGGCCACCGGCGCCGCCCAGCTCGCGCGGGGTCGACAGCTGGATGTCCAGCACGTTGTCGGAGGAGACGGAACGGCCTTCGCGGCCGCCGGTGGAGGTGGCCTGGGCGGTGTACAGAACCTTTTCGATGGACATCGGGATGCTCCTGGTCAGTGGGTGGGTGTTGCGTTGGAGCCTACTTTGCCCGCTTTCCGCGTACGTTGGGTTGCAACGCGTACGAAAAACTTGATCGATCGTCCTGTTGGCCTAGATCGTCCATTCGCGGTCGGTGGTGAACATGATGGTCAGCCAGCGGTCGGGCGAGGCTTCGCCCAGCGCATCGCCGATCTCGTCGCGCAGCCGGTCCCATTCCACCAGCGGCCGCGGCGGGTCGTCCTCGCGCACCACGAAGAACAGTTCGATCTGTTCGCCACGCCCCACCTGGGCCACGTAGCTGCGGTGCTCGACGAAGCCATGCTTGGCCACGATCGCGCGTGCCACCGCGTCCACGTGCGCCTGCAGTTCCGGCGGAGTGACCAGCAGGATGCCGGCCAGCGCCCGGCGCACGGTACCGAGCGGGGCGATCATCACCAGCACGCAGACGAAGGCAAGGATGGCCGGGTCGATGTACGGCCCGACCCAGGCCAGCGAGGTGCCGCGCACCAGCACGCCGCCGAGGAAGGCCAGCAGATAGCAGGCCGACATGCTGGCGGCGATCACCCAGTTCTTCGCGTCCAGCGCGATGAACTCCGAACCGATGCGGCGGTTGGCGCGCAGGATGAACCCGGCCAGCGCACCTTCGCCAACGATCGACAAGCCGGCGAAGGCGATGGCCGGGCCGAGCGCGATGTGGCGGCCGCCGGACATCAGCGCATCCACCGCGTTGACCAGCGCATACAGCGCCGCCCCGATCATCAGCGTGCCGCTCACCCCCAGCACGATCGGCTCCAGGTGCCAGAAGCCCATGGTGAAGCGCTGGTTGAGCCGCGACTGCAGCGCGTCGGTGCTGGTTGAAAGCGCGATCAGACGCGCGACCAGCAGCGACAGCCAGGTCATCACCACATCGATCAGGCCGTAGATGCCATCGAAGATGATCAGCGAGGAATTGGCCAGAAGACCGAATACCACCGCAGCGGCAGCCAGCAGCAATGAGGCGGCGATGGACAGGCGCAGTACGCCCTGTTCGGTGGTGGAGTCGAAGAACTGCGGACGATCGGCGGCCATGGAGCGATTGTAGAGCGCCGCCGCGCCCCCGCGCGGGACCGGGCCAAAGCGGCTGCGATCGGGTGCACACATTCTGAATTCAGTCAGGCATCTGAAATCCGCGCTGACGTAGCATGCAGTTCCCGATGGGGCCGATGGACGGCTTCGCGTTGACGGGCCACGTGCCTGGATGCCAAGGAGATGCAAGCAATGCAGGGAACGAATCACCTTTCAGCGGCCCCCCGCGAAACGTTCGGTAAGGCCGCAGCCATCGCGTTTGCGTTGGCACTGAGCCTCAGCCTGGCAGCATGCCAGGCCAAGAACCCGCAGGCGGATACGACGCATGCGCCTGCTGCGGCCGCGCCTGCCACTGCATCGGCGCCGGCCACTGCAGAGCCTGCACGTGCTGCACCTGCCACGACAGCGACGGACGCCGATGACGAAGACATGCCACCCCGGCGCCCGGATGATTCCTACAACAAGGCCACGTTGCGGCCGCAGTACGCCACGTGCGTGAACTCCAGCGGCGGCGAGACCCCCGCACTGCAGGCGTGTGGCGATGAGGAGCTTGCCTGGCAGGAGCAGCGGCTCGAGCAGGCCTTCATGAAGATCGTCGACGGCCCCGATGGCAAGGACAAGGACAGGCTGATGGACGAGCAGGCGGCCTACATGTCGGATACCAATCGCTACTGCAGCTGGAACCCTGCCGAAGACGGGCAGGGACAGATGCTGGACGCGCAGTCCTGCCGGATCAATCGCACGGCCAACCGTGCCGATGTGCTGCAGGCACTGACCTCGAAGTAATTCCCCCGCCAAGGAGTGCAGGACGATGGATGTTGTGACCCAGGCAAAGCAGGCGATGGACCGCTGGCATCGCGGCCAGACGTCGGCGCATTTCGAAACCGGCGGTCGCGGCCCCGGCCACGTGTCCACCGGCAGGGGCGACCACGGTGGCGTGTCGTATGGCAGTTACCAGTACGCGACCAATGTGGGTGGCGTGGACGAGTACATCGCTGCATCGCGTTACGGCAACCGCTTCCATGGCCTGCAGGCGGGGACCCCGGCTTTCACCGAACGCTGGAAGGAGGTGGCGGCTGCCGACCCGGCAGGCTTTGCCAGGGACCAGCACGACTTCATCCAGCACAAATACTATGACGTGCAGATGGGGCGTCTGAAGGATGTGGGCATCGATCTTTCCGGACGCGGTGCGGCCGTGCAGGATGCGCTGTGGAGCACCTCGGTGCAGTACCGCGGCATGACCCGCTCGGTGTTCCAGAAGGGTCTCCAGCACGCCTACGGCGAAGACTTCAAGCTGGCTGAGCTGAGTGACGAGCAGATTGTCCGCGCGGTGCAGGACTACAAGCACGCCAACGTGCAGTCGCACTTCCAGAGCTCGCCGACCCTGTGGGATTCGCTGCGTGACCGCGCGCTCACCGAGAAGACCGCGCTGGTCGGGTTGGCGCGCTACGACCAGGTCAACCGCAATCCCGAGGCCTACCAGGGCAAGGACTACCAGCAGGCGTTCGGTGAGCCCGAACCCGGACAGCGTGGCCAGCGTGCGGCGGTGGCGGCGATGGCCGACGGCGTGCTGACCCCGGGCGAGCGTGGGGCCGAGGTCCAGGCCCTGCAGGCCAAGCTGATCCAGGCGGGCCATACCGGCCGCAACGGGCAACCGCTGGCGGCCGATAGCCACTACGGTGCCAATACCGAGCATGCGGTGCGCGCGTTCCAGCAGGCCCACGGGCTGACCGTCGACGGCAAGGCCGGCCGGGAGACCCTGCAGGCCCTGGATGCCGCAGTACGCGGGCACATGCCGGTGCAGCCCGCAGCGCCGACCGCCCCGGCAGGCACTGCGACGCCTGCACCCGCAACCGCGCGTGAGCCCGATACCGCCCCTGCGCCCGGTGGCCAGCGCATCGTCGTGGTCGAACCCTTTGGCAACGGCAGCAGCAACCGCACACTGCGCCATGGCACCAGTGGCGAGGACGCTTATCGCGAGTTGAAGATCCATCACCCCAACACCAATGCCGAGGCCGTGCGCACCGGCAATGCCGCCAAGGCTGACCGGCCGTCGGCCATGGTCGAGGGCGAACTGGAAACCGTGCGGACCCGCGGTGATCGCAACGGCATCCCGCTGGTGCACAAGGATCTGATCCTGAGCAATGCGCGCGGCGACCGGGAGGTGATGATTCCCAATCCGGTCGCCGGGTATGTCCAGGTCAACAATGACAAGTGGAACTCGATCAGCATCTGGAGCCACCCGGCCGGTCATCCGCAGCGCGAACTGGTGGGGCAGGTACTACACGGCGCCCGTGGCACCACGCCCTACAAGACCGGTGATTTCGTCGAGTACGGTGCACCCCTGATCCGCCAGTCCGACGCCGGTACCCCGGGTGCCGTGCATGCACATATCGAGCTCGAGCCCGATCAGTACCGCAGGTTCCTGGGCGACATGCTCAACGACCGCATCACCCTGGGCGGCAAGGTCCACGCGCAGGGCCCCGAAGCGGCGCAGGCCGCGCGCAACGCACAACAGGCACCGATGGCCGATGGTGTGCTCAAGCAGGGCGAACGTGGTGATGAGGTCAAGGCACTGCAGGGCAAGCTGGCGGCGCTGGGCTACGCGGGGGCCGACGGCAAGCCGCTGCATGCCGATGGCGTGTATGGCAAGGACACGGTCGCAGCGGTGAAGCAGTTCCAGGCCAACAACGGTCTCGACGACGATGGCAAGGCAGGCCGGAAGACCCTGGCGCAGGTCGACGCCCCCAACGCGGTGAAGGCCAGCACCCCGCCGGCAGTACCGGGTCGGGCCGAACCGGCGGCGCCGGCCAGCATGCGCGACCCCGGGCATGCCGACCACGCGCGCTTCGGCCAGGCCCTGGACAAGCTGCAGGCGCTGAAGCAGCAGCGCGCCCAGGCCGGCCTGAAGCCGCTGTTCGCCAATCCGCAGGAGGCCGAGCGTGCGGCCGGCCAGTTGGCCTACGAGAGCAAGGTGTCCGGCATGCGCCAGATCGACCACGTCGTGGCCCGCCCCGATGGCACCGGCCTGTTCGCAGTGCAGGGCGAGCTGGGCGATCCGGCCGCGCAGCGGACCTTCGTCGACCGCCAGCAGGCGGTATCGCACTCGGTCGAGGCCAGCAGCCGGCAGAGCGAGGCGTTGGACAGCCAGTTCAACCCGCGTACGCAGGAACAGCAGCAGGAACAGGTGCGCAACCGCGGGCTGTAAGCCCTGCGCGTCCCTGGGGCCGGTCGACCGGTCCCAGGGCCACCCGCCGCCATTCAGCCGGTCGGTGTAAACTATTGATCTCACTGGCAATGCCAGTCTCTGCGATCACTAGCCCGATGACGTCCGCCGCCGCCCGTTACGCCGATTCCCTGCGCCTGTCCGTTGCCCCGATGATGGACTGGACGGACCGCCATTGCCGCGTATTCCACCGCGTGTTGGCGCCCGGCGTGCGCCTGTACACGGAGATGGTGCACGCCAACGCAGTCATCCACGGTGATCGCGAACGCCTGCTCGGCTTCGACCGCAGCGAACTGCCGCTGGCGCTGCAGCTGGGCGGCAGCGACCCGGCGCTGCTGGCGCAGGCTGCGCGCATCGCGGCGGAGTGGGGCTACGACGAGGTCAATCTCAACTGCGGCTGCCCGTCCGACCGCGTGCAGGCCGGCCGCTTCGGCGCCTGCCTGATGCGCGAACCGGTGCTGGTGGCCGAGTGCGTGGCGGCAATGGTCGATGCCGCTCAGATCCCGGTGACGGTGAAGTGCCGCCTGGGCGTGGACGAGGACAACGATTACGACGTGTTCGCCGCCTTCGTCGACCGCCAGGTCGCCGCCGGCGCGGCGATGGTGGTGGTGCACGCGCGCAACGCGTGGCTGAAGGGCCTGTCGCCGAAGGAGAACCGCGAGGTTCCGCCACTGAAGTACGACTGGGCCTACCGCCTGAAGCAGGAGCGCCCGGCGCTGCCGGTGGTCCTCAATGGGGGCCTGGCCAGCATCGAGGCGGTACAGGCGCAGGCTGCGAACGTCGATGGCGTGATGCTGGGCCGCGCGGCCTACCACGACCCCTACCTGCTGCATCAGCTGGAGGCGCTGCAGACCGGCGCTCCGCTGCAGCCTCGCGGCGATCTGCTGCGCGCGCTGCGCCCCTACGTGGAAGCGCGCCTGGACGAAGGCCTGGCGCTGAAGCACATCACCCGCCATCTGCTCGGCCTGTTCCACGGCCAGCCCGGTGGCCGCGCATTCCGCCAGGTGCTGAGCGAAGGCGCGCACCGTCCGGGTGCCGACTGGGGCCTGGTCGAACAGGCGCTGGCGGTCACGGAGCGTGACGCGGATCGTGCCGCAGCGTGACCGCAGTCACATTCCTGACTTGTCACCGCGCGGCAATTGGTCCCGAATGTTCACCTAGCTGAACATCATGAGGTCGGGACCGGAAAAGTTCAGACCGGATTCACTGCCTCAAACCAAGAATTTGCAAAGGATTTGTAAAAGGCCGGGTCCCGAACCCGGCATCCGGATTCACGACTTTTGAACGAATCGCCGTGCTCGGCTAGGATCGCATCGATGTCTTCCGCTCCCCTTCATTGCCGCATTGCCCTGGCCACGTGCGTGGTGCTGGCGGCCGCGCCGCTGTCGTCGGCGCTGGCGCAGCAGCCGACGCGTGGCGAGCAGGGGCGTGCAGAGATGATGGAGCGGGGCGAGCGCGGCAACCGTGGCGACGAACGTTCGCTGTCCGATGCCGTGCGCCGCGTGCAGCGCACCACCGGTGGCCACATCCTCGGTGCCGAGCGCGTGCCGTTCGATGGTCGTGACATCAACCGGGTGAAATACATGGACGACCGGGGCCGGGTCCGCTACATGGACGACCCCGCCCCGTCGCGTTCACAGCCGCGCACGCCGCGGTCGGATATGTCATCACTACGCGGCGATAACCCCTGAACAGGGATAGTCGTCGCTATCAACCCGTACCCCACTGGCCTCCGGGCCACACCCAGGACACTAGGGAGAGTTCATGCGTATCCTTCTGGTCGAAGACGAAGCCCCGCTGCGTGAGACCCTGGCAGCCCGGCTCAAGCGCGAAGGCTTTGCCGTCGATGCTGCGCAGGACGGCGAGGAAGGCCTCTACATGGGGCGCGAAGTTCCGTTCGATGTCGGCATCATCGACCTCGGCCTGCCCAAGATGTCGGGCATGGAGCTGATCAAGGCCCTGCGTGACGAAGGCAAGAAGTTCCCGGTGCTGATCCTGACCGCGCGTTCGAGCTGGCAGGACAAGGTCGAGGGCCTGAAGCAGGGCGCCGACGATTACCTGGTCAAGCCGTTCCACGTCGAAGAGCTGCTGGCCCGCGTCAACGCGCTGCTGCGCCGCGCCGCTGGCTGGAGCAAGCCGACCCTGGAATGCGGCCCGGTCGCCCTGGACCTCGCCGCCCAGACCGTCAGCGTGGCCGGCAGCAATGTCGACCTGACCAGCTACGAGTACAAGGTGCTGGAGTACCTGATGATGCATGCCGGTGAACTGGTCTCCAAGGCCGACCTCACCGAGCACATCTACCAGCAGGACTTCGACCGCGACTCGAACGTGCTGGAAGTGTTCATCGGCCGCCTGCGCAAGAAGCTGGACCCGGATGGCGAACTGAAGCCGATCGAGACCGTGCGCGGCCGCGGCTACCGTTTCGCGATTCCGCGCAACGAGGGCTGAGCCGGCTCACCCTGGCGCTTACACGATGTCCGGCCGTCTGTGGTTCTTCCGACGCTGGCGGCCGCGCTCACTGCAGGCGCGCCAGATGCTCGCCGCGTCCGTGGGCCTGGTGGCGTTCCTGGCTCTGGCCGGTTACGCGCTCGACGCCGCCTTCGCCGACACGGCGAAGGCGAACCTGCGTGAGCGCCTGAAGAACTACGCCACCTCCTACGCGGCCGGCATCGACTTCACCCGCGACCGCTCGCTGTACATCCGCGAGCAGCCGCCGGATTCCCGCTTCGACGTGCCCGGCAGTGGCCTGTACCTGCAGGTAGTGATGCCGCACGGCAAGGGCAATTCGATGTCCGCCGAAGGCCCGATGCTGCCCACCGTCGGCGGCGGCCTGCTGGCACCGCGCCAGGAGGTGTTCGAAGGCCCGCTGCCGATGATCCAGATCGATGGCAGCCAGGGCTCGGTGTACCGCTACGGCCTGGGCCTGGTGTGGGGCGCCGACGCCGATCCTGCCACCGAATTCCCGTACACCATCTATGTGATGGAAGACTCGCGCGCGCTGGGTGCCCAGCTGCGCGTGTTCCGTGGCCGCGTCTGGTTCTACCTGGGCGGCATCGGCCTGATCCTGCTGCTGCTGCAGACCGTCATCCTGCAGTGGAGCCTGCGCCCGTTGCGCCGGGTGATCACCGAGCTGACCAAGGTGCAGCGCGGCGAGACCGAGCGCATGAGCGAGCGCCACCCGCGCGAGCTGGAACCGCTGACCGACAGCATCAACGCTTTCATCGAAAGTGAGCGCGAGAACCTCGAGCGCCAGCGCAACACCCTGGCCGACCTGGCGCACAGCCTGAAAACGCCGATCGCGGTGTTGCGCACGCAGATGGACAGCGGTGCCGGCGACGGCGCGCTGCGCGAAGAACTGGACGTGCAGTTGCAGCGCATGAACAACCTGGTTTCGTACCAGCTGGCGCGCGCGGCCTCGTCGGGCCACAAGCTGTTCTCCGCGCCGCTGCCGATCGAGTCCAACGCCGAGGAAATCGTGCGTGGCCTGGAGAAGGTCTATGCCTCCAAGGGTGTGCTGTGCGAATTCGATATCGATCCGGCCGCACGCTTCCACGGCGAACCGGGCGACCTGCAGGAACTGCTCGGCAACCTGCTGGAGAACGCCTTCAAGTGGGCCAACCGCCGTGTGCTGCTGACCGCGCAGCCGCTGCCGGCGCCGAACGCGCGCCGCGCCGGCCTGCTGCTGGCGGTGGACGATGATGGCCCGGGCATCGCCCCGGACGACATCGGCAAAGTACTGCAGCGCGGCGTGCGTGGCGACGAGCGCGTGCAGGGCCACGGCATCGGGCTGTCGATCGTGCAGGACCTGATCAAGGATTACCGCGGCGAACTGGCCGTGGGCCGTTCGGCCGAACTGGGCGGCGCCCGCTTCGAAGTGCGCTTGCCCACAGGGCCGTAAACCGCGTTGATCGGTAGTGCCGGCCGCTGGCCGGCAACCAGGCCATGCCATCGAAGAGCATGAGGGTGCCGGCCAGCGTCCGGCACTACCGTATTGCGATGCTGGGCGGCTCGCCGTAGAACCGCCGCAGCTGCGCGGCCACCTCCGGCAACGCTTGCTGCAGCAGATCCGGTGCCGAGAAGTGGTACTCGCTGGCCACCGCGAAGAACTCCTCCGGCGCCTCGGCCGCATACGGATCGATCAGGGTGTCTTGGCCAGCGTCCACCTGCGCGCAGAAGGCATCGTAGGCGCGCTGGAACGTGGCCGCCCACTCGCGCTGCCACGCACGCGGCAGCGGCGGCGTGCCATCCATCGCCCCATCAAGCGCATCCAGCTTGTGCACCATCTCGTGCACCGCCACGCAGTAGCCCTCGTGCGGCGCCGCCAGGTCGGCCTGCACATCGGCCCAGGACAGGATCAACGGGCCGCTGTCCCACGACTCGCCGATCAGCTCGTCATCCCACTCGTGCAGCACGCCGGCCGCATCCATGTGGCTGCGGTGCACGCGGAACGCATCGGGGTAGACGATCAACTGCGACCAGCCCTCCAGCCCCACTTCGCCGAACTCCAGCAGCGGCAGGCAGCACAGCGCGGCCAGCAGCACGCCGTCGCCGGCCTGCAACTGCAGCTCACCGATCGGGGTAATGGTCTTCTCATGCAGGAAGCGCGTGGCCAGCACGCGCAGGCGCGCACGGCGTTCGTCGTCCAGTCCGTGCAGCCAGGCCGCGCGGCGGCAGGCGTGTTCCCACAGTGCATCGTCGATCGGCCGCGGCGCAGGCCGCAGCCACTGCAACAACGACTTGATCAGCGGAACATTCCCGGCAGGTAGCTGTGCCACTTCGGCGCACGGATGCGCTGCAGCACGTCGTCGTCGCTGCCGCCGCCCCCGGTGCTGGTGGCACTGCTGGCCGCAGGGCGTACCGGTGCCGGCTTGGTGGTCGCAGCCGAGGCGGTCGCGGTCGGCGCGCGCTGCGAGGCGGCATCACCGTTGGAGGACACGCAAGCGCCGCGGCTGTCGTCCAGCGCTGCCGTCGCAGACGCCGCGAAGGGCATCATCAGCAGGATCAGGCAATGGGCATAACGGCGCATTGACGACATCCACGTTAAGGGAGGGTGAGTTCCCGATTCTAGCCCGAACCCGGCGCCCCGTTGGAAGCCCCCGCAGAACCCAGCGTGGCGGGCGTCGCTGGCGGCTTTCCCGCATAATTCCCGCCTGACTTCGTGGAAGCTGCCGTGGACGATCGCCAATTGCTGGCCAAACTCGCTGCCGGTCGCCTGTCCGGCGACGCCCTGGCCCGTGAGCTGGGCCAGACCCGGGCGGCTATTTGGAAGCGTATTCAAGGGCTTAGGGCCGCCGGTGTGGATGTCGAGGGCCGTGCCGGCGAGGGCTATGGCCTGACCCGCCCGGTTGACCTGCTGGACCCGGCGGCGATCCGTGCTGGCCTGCCCGCCGACGCCCAGGCGCTGCTGCACGACCTGCAGGTGGCCTGGACGGTGGACTCGACCAATGCCGAATTGCTGCGGTGCAGCGCGCCCCAGCGCGGGGTCAGCGTGCTGCTGGCCGAACGCCAGACCGGTGGCCGCGGCCGTCGTGGCCGTACTTGGGCCTCGCCGCTGGCCGCCCATGTCTACCTGTCGGTGCTGCGGCTGTTCTCCGGAGGCCTCGGCCGCCTGGCCGGCCTGAGCCTGGTGGCCGGCATCGCCGTGGCCGAAGCGCTGCACGATCTGGGCTACACCCAGGCGCAGCTGAAGTGGCCGAACGACCTGCTGGTCGATGGCCGCAAGCTGGTTGGCCTGCTCGCAGAAGGCGGCGGTGAGTACGCCGGCCCGGCGCGCGCGGTGATCGGCATCGGCATCAACACGCACATGCCGCCGTCGTTCGCCGAGCAGATCAGCCAGCCGTGGGTGGACCTGGACACCCTGGCCGGCAAGCCGGTGGACCGCAACGTGGTCGTTGCCGCCGTGCTGGCCCGTCTGCTGCCGGCGCTGGAGGAATTCGATCGTGAAGGTCTTGCTCCGTTCCTGCCGCGCTACGCCGCCTTCGACATGCTGGCCGGCCGCGAGGTGCGGGTGGAACTGGATGGGCAGTGGCAGCATGGCACCGCACTCGGCCTGGCCGATGACGGCGCGTTGCGCGTGCGCATCGATGGCCGTGAGCGTCTGCTGCACGCCGGCGAAGTCAGCGTGAGGGCGGCATGAGCGATTGGTTGTTCGACCTCGGCAACTCGCGCTTCAAGTTCGCGCCGTTGCAGGGTGACCGTGCCGGTGACGTGCAGGCCTGGGCGCATGGTGCCGAAGGCATGGCCGGGCAGCCACCGCACAGCCTGCCCAGCGGCCGCACCGCGTTCGTGGCCAGCGTGGCCGCACCGTCGCTGACCAGCGCCATGCTGGACCAGCTGCAGCGCCGCTTCGAGCAGGTGCATGTGGTGCGAACCAGCGCCGAATGCGCCGGCGTCCGCATTGCCTATGCCAAGCCTGAAAAGTTCGGCGTCGACCGCTTCCTGGCCCTGCTGGCCGCAGCCAAGGCGCAGCGCCCGGTGCTGGTGGTCGGCGTGGGCACCGCACTGACGATTGACCTGCTCGACGCCGACGGCCAGCACCACGGTGGCCGCATTTCCGCATCGCCCACCACCATGCGCGAGGCATTGCACGCCCGTGCGGTGCAGCTGCCGGCCACTGGCGGCGACTACAGCGAGTTCGCCAACGACACCGCCGATGCGTTGGCCTCCGGTTGCGATGGCGCCGCGGTGGCGCTGATTGAACGCAGCGCACAGCACGCGCACACGCTGTTGGGCGTAGCACCGTCGCTGCTGGTGCACGGCGGCGGCGCACCGGCGCTGATGCCGTTGCTGCCCGGCGCCGACTACCACCCCTCGCTGGTGCTGGATGGCCTCGCCCGCTGGGCGGTGCACCAGCCCGCAGGCTAGTATCCGCGCATGCTGACCCGTGCCCTGATCGTCGTACTGGCCATCCTCAACCTTGGCGTCGCCTGCTGGTGGCTGCTGCGCGATGCACCACAGAAGCCTGCGCCGCCACTGCAACCCGCGGGCGTGGCCGAGCTGCGCTGGGTGCCCGGTGGCGTGGATGCCAATGCCGCAGCCGAGGCCACCGCCGCCGCTCCGACAGCACCGCTGATGGAGCGCGAACCGGCTGCGAAGACCGCGGTGGCTGCGACGCCTGCGCCCGCGCCGGCCGTGCCGGCCCAGCCGGAAGTTTCCAAGCCGCAGGTGGCTGAGGCTGCGCCGGTTGCTGCCGCTGCCAAGCCGGCACCACCGCCTGCACCTGGTCCGGCCCCGGAAACGCCCGTAACCCCGCCCGCAGCCGCTGAGCCGCCGCGCTGCGTCGCGCTGGGCCCGTTCGCCGACCGCGCCGCCGCGAGCAGCGCGCAGGGCAAGGCCGGCACGCTGCTCAGCCAGGTGCGCCTGCGCGAACAGCCCGCTGCCAGCGGCAGTGCCCGTTACCGGGTGATGCTGCCGGCCGCCGCCAACCGCGACGAAGCGCAGGCCACCGTGAAGCGCATCGTCGCCGCCGGCCTGAGCGACTACTACATCATCAGCCAGGGCGAGGACGCCAACGCCGTGGCGCTGGGCCAGTACCGCAACCGCGAAGGCGCCGAGCGGCGCATGGCGGCGGTGCAGGCCGCCGGCTTCCAGCCGCGCCTGGTCGCCAGCGGCGACGCCGGCCAGTGGTGGCTGGAAGGGCAGCTGGCGGCGGGCACGCAGCCGGCCCAGGCCCAGCAGCGCAGCGGGGCGGCACAGAGCCGGTCGCTGGAATGCGCGCGGTTGCGCTAGAATCCCCGGACCGCGGCGCTGCCGCCGGTGCACCACCCATGCCGCTTTAGCTCAGTTGGTAGAGCAACTGTCTTGTAAACAGTAGGTCATCCGTTCGATTCGGATAAGCGGCACCACTCGGGAAGTGCCGAAACGCCTTGAAAACAGGGGTTTCAACGAAAAAGGCCAGCGCGGTGCGCTGGCCTTTTTACGTCTACCCTCCGGCACGGAGTGATCGTAGCAAGCTGCGCTGAGCTGATCGTGCCGGCTGTGCTGGAATTTGCGTACGCCCAGTCAACGCACAAGCCGACGGTCCTGGCCCCTCATGGCTCACATGTTTCGCTTCATTACCAACGCTTCTTCTGTGCAAGATTATTCCATCTGCGTATGTCTGACGGTAGAAATTGGGACTGTCATTCCGATCTAAAAGATCATGTGTTGCCTCAGGCAGCCCGGCATGCTATGGAAATACTCGCAGGGGATAATCGAGAAAATGGAGTTCTTATGAAAAGAAGGATCTTATCGTCGCTAGGAATTGCTATAGGGTTGGTCTCAGGGCCTTCGCTAGCAGATGTCGGCACGCTCAGCCGCGCGAACTGCGTAGGCCCGCTCCAGGTAAATGAGTCTGTAACCTACGACAGACCGCAACTCAGAACTATGATCGGGTTTGCCACCAGCGTTCACACGCAGCTTGGAAATGTCGAGCCTTTGCATGCGCCGCTTTTTAGTGATTCAGCGCCGTCCTGGCGACACTATGCAGGGGACACTGGTGATGGCGGAACCGTCCTTGTTGCAGGCACCCACGGCTGGCGAATCTACGACGACGATGGGAATATCGTCGAGGAAGGCTATCGCGAGACCAGCGCAACCGATTGCAATCTCACGGAATGGTAATGAACATGAAATATATAAGCTTGCCCATTTTGACGGCCGTCCTCCTGTCTCCTGCATATGCCCAGGAAGCTGAAACGGTTGCGCGGAAACCTGGCATATCCGTCGATGAGAATGAAACATCCGCGTGGATGCGCCAAACCTTTGAGAAGCGCCAGGCAGAGAACAAGCAGCGAGGGCACCGGCGCCTGACCCATGACGAATTGCTTGAGCTTGTTTCGCTGAAGGATTACAACGCCTCAGTACAGGAAAAGAACCGTATCGTCAGTGGAATTCAATTGCGTAGTGCGGGGCCTTTGCAGGTCGAGGAAGGAACGCTGCCTTCTGCATCTGAGATTGCGACGGGATTCCGTACAAGAATTCGCAGCGGTACCGAACTTAAAGAAAAGCTCTCCTACGTTCCGGCTGATCTCTCTCGCTCTCCGGTCGGGCCGGCAGAACTATTGAGGATCGAGCCTACAGGAACAATCAGCAATGGCAAGTCAACCGGGCTGATCCGTACCTACTTGCTCCCCGGGTCGGGAGTTCTTGTCGTATCGGAAGATGATTACGTCGCGTCACAGACCAGAATAACTCTGATCAGGGAAACGCTAAATGCCAACGTAAATGGAATTCCGGCGAGGGCGTACTCTGCCATGTCGAAAGATGGGAGGGGAAAGGCGGAGCTGCGCTGGGTTACGCCCAACCGCTCGTACTGGCTGACGTTTATCACCGATGACTCAACACAGCTCCAGTCTGGAGAAATGCTCCTTCGGCAGGTTGCGCAGAGTATCAGTATGTAGACGGGGGAATGGAGGGTGGTTGCGTGGCATCGCTCATGGCCCGCGTCGAGGTGAGCATCACGCCATGAGAATGTTCCGTATCCGTGCCTGTCCTCTTCAACCACCGCGCTGCAGGATGCAGCAACGTGATGAAGCCAATGGGCGTCCACTGAGAACGCGGACCCCCTTGCTGATCAACCAGCTGGTGCTCTCAATCATTGATTCCAAGCCGCCGGCCTGAAGCTGTCCTGGTGATTGAGACGTACTCACCCCGCCCGCCCCTGCAACGCTACATACTCCGCCAGCCCCCGGCAGGCCAGCATCAGCCCTTCGCGCGTGCCATCGCCGATATCGTCCTTCTCTTCCCCGTCCACGCGCACGCGCTCGGCGGCGTGGTACAGCTCCAACAGCGACACCAAACCCACCGCAGCGCGATCCCGGCGGGCGGCGGCCACCGCCTGGCCGGGTGTGCTGGCGGGCCCCGCCCACGGCTGTCCATCGGCGGCATCACCGGCGCGGATGCGCTGCAGGCAGCTGGGCAGGTTGATGGACACAGGCGCTTCGTTCGCAGCGGCGAAAGCGGCTTCCAATGGCTGCGCCAGTTCGGGCGGCAGGCGCAGGGCGGCCTCGCCGAGGGTGGCGGTCAGGTACGGGTGGTAGGGTCTGGACATGCGGGCATCCTCGGCAGGAACAGAGATGCCACCGGAGAAGGGTGGCGGGCGATACGTGGTTTCCAATCCCGGGACTGAATGAGCCGGTGGGCACGAAGCCCCCACGCACCGCCCGCCGTCGATCGGCGAACGGATTGCCAGCCGGCGCCGCACCTGGGAAGGACGACGCCGGCTGGCAAGCGTATACAGCTTTCAGTCTTCGGGTTGGAAATCCCGGCCACCTCGCTGAAGGTGGCGATTCATCATGCGCAGGCGAGATCCCCGCCTGCCAGTCGTTTGTTTCGATGGCATCGGGCGATCTGAAAGGAAAAATGAATTATCGCGTTTGGCCTGTTTCGAGCAGCGTAATGCCAGAAGCGACAGTTCGCGCAGTGCCGCAAACCACGATACATCCGGCTGTGCCATTGCTGTCGCACGGCACATCGCGGCCCACGACGTAAAGCTGGCTTAACCGCCCCGGCAGGGCTCCAAGAGCACCCTAGCAGACCTGAATCCCCCACGCGTGTCACCGGGTTCTTGATATTCCTCACGGACAGGCCGCAGCGCCCCACCGCATACTGCCGCCACACGCCCACCCTGGGCCCCCTCGGGATCCGCACATGCGTCGCCACGCCATGTCGCTCACCGTCGCACTGGTGTCCACC
Source organism: Stenotrophomonas sp. YJH_SMC_29 (assembly GCF_059371235.1). NCBI lineage: Bacteria > Pseudomonadati > Pseudomonadota > Gammaproteobacteria > Lysobacterales > Lysobacteraceae > Stenotrophomonas > Stenotrophomonas sp. YJH_SMC_29. The sequence goes on from NZ_JCAFUK010000009.1 coordinate 138,056, forward strand.
GCTTTCGTGGCCCCGGCCATGGCCGCGGTGCCGTTCTTCAACGCCAGCTGCCCGGGCGGCATCGACGTGCACGCCGACGAAGGCGGCCCGGTCTACGTGCAGGGCCGCGAGGCGGCGCTGAAACGCTTCAACGACCGCTACGTCGAAGCACGCGATGCCAATAGCGGCATCACGTTGTCGATCAGCAGCAGCGAGGACGGCACGCCCCAGATCAGCTATACCGGCCGTGGCGGCGCCAATGGCATCTGCCAGGTCAGTACTCGCGGCACACCCGCGCCCGCCGCAAGTGGCGCGCAATCTCACGACGCCGCCGGTGGCGATGCCGCGCTACCGCGCGAAGTCACCTGCGAATCCACTGACGAGCAGCAGGTGTCGTGCGATCTGAATACTCGCGGCAATGTGGAAATCGTGCGCCAGCTCAGCCGCACCCGCTGCGAGGAAGGCAAGAACTGGGGCCTGTCGCGGCACTCGGTGTGGGTCAATGGTGGATGCCGCGCGGTGTTCCGCAACGTGTCTTCGGTGACCACCCCGGCGCCGGCGGGCGATACCGCGCTGGGCGCCTGCAATATGCGCAAGGGCGCTCAGGGCGCACTGGTCACCCAGATGCCGGTGGGCAGCGATTACCAGGAACTGATCATCGATTATCCCGATGGCCGTTTCCTGTGCATGATGCGCAACAGCGACCAGGTACAAAGCCTGACGCCGGTTCGCCACCGCGGCGGTTGACGCGCAACGGCACATTTGGCGTTGGCGTATGTCCGGAACGGGGCAACGCAGCACGCATTGCCCCTGTCCCGCTATTGCTGATTCACCGGGTCATTGCCCTTCTTGTAGGAGTACCCGGTGACATCCCAGCCGCCGCCATGGCCGGATGAGGGTTCCACCCAGGTGAATTCCCACGTCTGGATGGAGCCATCGGGAAGCAGGTTCTCCACCCGGTAGATCTCACCGGGAATGCCCTGCTCCGGCAGCTTTCCGGGAATCGATCCGTCCGCGCGTGCAGACGCGCGCCCTACGGAGAACGCCCGCCGTTCCACCTGTACGTTGCCGTAGCCCTGCGGGGCGAACGTCGGCTTTACCCGCTGCGCCACCCAGTCGAGCACTTCGCGTGCGCCCGCCGTCTGCATGGGATACGCGTCGGTGGTCACCGTATGCGTGATGCGTTGCGAGGAGGCACTGGCCGCTGCCGGAATCAGTCCGCCCAAGGCAATTGCCAGTACCGCGAGTCCATTGAGTGCATGTTTCATGCGCGTGGTGCTCCATGATCGAGGAAGTGAGGCGGCACCTTCAGGGTGCCTGCGCAGGGTGGAGACAACGGCAGCCTAGCGTAAGAGGCGAATCCGACCGGGATGTGAGGTGGATCGCGGAAGGTCCAATTCCTGACCACTCAGCGTTGAAATACCTGACCGGATACGGCTGCCACGCCGCGGCGATCTGGCCCATGCCCTGCTGCACCGCCGCGAGTGGTGTCACACAGCTCTGGCTAGACTGTGCTTCTTTTTCCGCACCGCAGGAGGCACCCATGGCCCATCCCATTTCCGTATCCCTGATTGGCGTTCCCACCGATGTCGGTGCGGGCCATCGCGGTGCACGGCTGGGGCCGGAGGCGCTGCGCGTGGCGGGCCTGCCGGAGGCACTGGAAGCGCGCGGTGTGGACGTCCGTGACGTGGGCAACCTGGATGGCCCGCGCAACCCGTGGACTGCGCCGGTGCAAGGCTACCGCCACCTTGATGAGGTGGTGGCCTGGAACCACGCATTGATGGAAGCCAGCTACGCCGAACTGCAGGCCGGCCGCATGCCCATCATGCTCGGCGGCGACCACTGCCTGGGCATCGGTTCGATCACCGCCGTCGCGCGGTGGTGCCGCGAGCAGGGGAAGAATCTGCGCGTGCTGTGGCTGGATGCGCATTCGGACTTCAATACCAGCGATGTCACCCCGTCGGGCAACATCCACGGCATGCCGGTGGCCTGCCTGTGCGGCCTCGGCCCGGACGCGCTGACCCACCTGGGCGGCAGCGCCCCGGCGATCACCCCGGCGCAGATGCACCAGATCGGCATCCGCTCGGTGGACCCGGAGGAAAAGCGCCTGATCAAGACCCACAAGGTCGATGTGTACGACATGCGCTACATCGACGAAAACGGCATGAAGCGCGCGGTGGAAGCGGCGCTGGCCGGCATCGATGAGAACACCCACCTGCATGTCAGCTTCGACGTCGACTTCCTCGACCCAAGCATCGCACCGGGCGTGGGCACCACGGTGCCGGGCGGGGTGAACTACCGCGAGGCGCAGCTGGTGATGGAGATGATCGCCGACACCGGGCGGATGGGATCGCTGGACATCGTCGAGCTCAACCCCTTGCTGGACAAGCAGAATGCCACCGCCGAACTGGCCGTGGACCTGGTCGAAAGCCTGTTCGGCAAGTCCACCCTGATGCGCGACTGAGGGCCTGGGCTGAACGGATCGCTGGTCCGTTCACACCCGCTCCACGCCGCTGCCGCCAGATTGCACGTCACGCGGCGGCGGTGGCAGTGCGCCCTCCCGCCGAGCGACAGAACCCCATCCGCGAATGAAGCGGTGTAGCGGCGAACCCAAGGAGAAGCCCATGAAGCGCGTAGTTGCCCTGATGCTGTTGTCGATGTTCTCGGTGGCCCTGCTGGCCGGCTGCAATACCGTTGCCGGTGCCGGCAAGGACGTGCAGAAGGCCGGTGAAAAGGTTGAGGACGCCGCCAAGGGCAAGTGAGCCCGGCGCGGGTTGGAAAACGAGAAGGCCGGGGATTTCCCCGGCCTTTTTTCTGCGCGGCGTCCGCTGCACGAGTGTCGAAGCGGAGTGAACCATTCAAGCAGGTGAGCATGCATTTCATTGCGGGTTGACCGCTGCTCAACAGCCGTTGCGGGAAGCTGCAACCACGGTAAGAACGCCGTTGCAACCAAGGACTCCCAGCAATGAACAAAGACATCATTTCCGGCAAGTGGTCGCAGCTGAAGGGCAAGGCGCAGGCCAAGTGGGGCGATCTGACCAACGACGACTTCGACGTGGCCGAAGGCAATGCCGAGTATCTGGCCGGCCGCCTGCAGGAACGTTATGGCTGGGCCAAGGACCGCGCTGAGAAGGAAGTCCGTGAGTTCCAGGACGCAGTGAGCAAGGACTATCCGGATTACAAGTAAGCGCTGACCGCTTACCCCCCACAGCACGACGCCCGCACCGTGAGGTCGCGGGCGTTGTGTTGTCTGGGCCGGGCGATCAGCGCGCCGGCGGGTCCGGGACGTAGTGGTTGGGGAAGGCCTGCGGTTCGCGCGGCAGGCGCGAGGGCGAGTCCACCAGGATGCCGCGCGCACGCAGGTTGCGGGCGCTGTCGTAGCGCAGCTGCAGCACCTGGGCCGGGCTGCGGCTGGCGCGCTCGAAGTCGGTGTCGCGCACCGAGGACTGTTCGCGCGCACCGTGGCCGGTACCCAGCGCCGGGGCCTGCGATCTGCTGGCATGGCCGTCGATGCGGCTGGCACTGGCATCGGCGGCCGCTTCGGCCTGAGCGGCCGGCGCCGGCAATGGCAGGCCACGGCGCAGGATGGGCTCGGGGCGCCAGCGACGTGCCTCTTCGAACACCGCCACGCCGACCACGCCGATGTTGTCCGGGCGGCCGGTGCGGCTGGCATAGCTGCCGCTGGGGCTGCTGAACACGAACTGCGCTACTTCGTCCTGGCTCTTGCGCCAGCCGGTGATGTCGGCGCGCTGGCCGGGATTGAGCACGTAGCCGGTCTGCGAGGGATCGGCATCCTCGCCGGAGATGGCGTTGATGCCGTCCACCGACAGCACCACCAGCACCCGGCGCGGGCTGTCGTTGTACAGGCGCACGGCGTAGCGGTGGCCGCGCTCGCCGGCCACCCAGCGCTGGCCGTCAGCGGGGTAGCTGCGCAGTTCGGTACCGCGGTCGCGGTCGACCAGGGTCATGCGCACCGGGCCGCCTTCGTAGGCCGGCGGCGGCGGCGGTGCCGGGCGGAAGCCGGCCAGGGGCAGGATCAGCAGCAGGGGCAGCAGGCGTTTCATCGGGCGTCTCCAGCGGGGTTGGGTGAATGAACGCGCCGCCGGCCCTGACGGGGTTGGCCGCCGGCACGGTAAACTGGCCCCGTTCATCGAAGGTTTCCCCACGCAGTCATGACGACCCGAGTCCTTACCGGCATCACCCCCTCCGGCACGCCCCATCTGGGCAACTACGTTGGCGCCATCCGTCCGGCCATCGCGGCCAGCCGCGCGCCGGGGATCGAGAGCTTCTTCTTCCTGGCCGACCTGCACAGCCTGATCAAGTCGCAGGACCCGCAGCGCACCCAGCGCGCGACCCTGGAGATCGCAGCCAGCTGGCTGGCCTGTGGCCTGGACCCGGAACACGTGTGGTTCTACCGCCAGAGCGACATCCGCGAGACCACCGAGCTGATGTGGTTCCTGACCGCCATCGCCAGCAAGGGCATCCTCAACCGCGCGCATGCCTACAAGGCAGCGGTGGACAAGAACCGCGAGGAAGGCCTGGACGAGGACGCAGGCGTCAGCGCCGGCCTGTTCATGTACCCGGTGCTGATGGCCGCCGACATCCTGATCTTCAAGGCCAACCAGGTACCGGTGGGCCGTGACCAGATCCAGCACATCGAGATGGCGCGCGATTTCGCCCAGCGCTTCAACCACGTGTATGGCAAGGAGTACTTCCCGCTGCCGGACGTGGTGATCGACGAGCAGGTGGCGACGCTGGCCGGCCTGGATGGCCGCAAGATGAGCAAGAGCTACCACAACACCATTCCGCTGTTCGTGCCGCGCGAGGAGCTGAAGAAGCTGGTGTTCTCGATCCTGACCGACTCGCGCGCGCCGGGTGAGCCGAAGGACACCGAAGGCTCGGCGCTGTTCCAGATGTACCAGGCGTTCGCCACCCCGGAACAGACCGCGGAATTCGCCAAGGCGTTCGCTGCCGGCATCAGCTGGGGCGACGCCAAGCAGCAGCTGTTCGAGCGCATCGACAGCGAACTGTCGCCGCTGCGCGAGCGCTACAACGCGCTGATGGCCGAGCCGGAGAAGATCGAAGCGCTGCTCAAGCGCCGTGGCCAGCAGCTGCGCGAGCAGTTGGCGGCACCGCTGCTGGAAGAACTGCGCCACGCCGTGGGCCTGCGCGACCTGTCCACGGCAGGCGACATCGCTAGCGAAGATGCCGGCGTGGCCCGCGTGGCGCCGCCGCAGTTCAAGCAGTACCGTGAGAAGGACGGCCGGTTCTACTTCAAGCTGACCGCCGGTGACGGCACGCTGCTGATCCAGAGCGAAGGCTTCGATTCGCCGCGTGATGCCGGCCAGCTGATTGCCGTGATCAAGCAGGCCGAGCAGGGCGACCAGCTGCAGAGCGAGCTGTTCAAGCTGGACGCCGAGGTGGACGCGGTGCTGGCCGCGCTGGCCGTGCTGCGCGAAGAATAAAGGTCGTGCCAGCGGCTGGCACGACCACGGTATTTGCATAGGAAATGCCGGCCAGCGGCCGGCACTACCCGCCAACGAAGGTCATGGCATGATGTCCGCGCGCCGCCGGCGCGATGACATGGAGTCTGCGATGGCCTGGTTGTCGCTGCTACTGTTCCTGCCCTGGTTCCTGCTGCTGGGCGGCCTGTACTGGCTGTTCCCGCGCCAGCCGCGCAGCGTGCGGCGGCGCCTGTTCGACGGTACTACCTTGGTACTGGCTTTCGCGCTGAGCATCGTGTCGATGCTGTGGGGCTACCGTATCGGCGTGGTGCAACCCGGTGCCGGCCCGATCTGGCCGCAGGTGCTGGCGGTGCTGTACGCCTACGGCGCGTTCCTGGCGGTGCTGGTGCTGGCCCTGCTGCTGCGGCCGCGCTGGCTGCACCGGTAGTGCCGGCCGCTGGCCGGCAACGGCAGTCAATGGGCTACCCCGTTGCCGGCCAGCGGCCGGCATTACCCGACCAAAGCCGCATCGAACCCGGGCCGCCCGCGCGCCTACCATGGGTGTCTGTTCCCGATCCTGCCAGGTGCGTGCCGATGACCGCCGACCCCAGCATCCACACCATCGATACCGGCTTCCAGCGCCCCGACTTCGACGCGGCCTACCTGATCGTTGAAAACGGCCGCGCCGCGTTCGTCGACTGCGGCACCGGGCTGTCAGTGCCGGCCATGCTGCAGGCGCTGGCCGACGCCGGCCTGGGCGTGGATGCGGTGGACTGGCTGCTGCTCACGCACGTGCACCTGGACCACGCCGGCGGTGCGGGTCTGCTGATGCAGCAGCTGCCGAACGCGAAAGCGGTGCTGCACCCGCGCGGTGCACCGCATATGATCGACCCGACCCGGCTGATTGCCGGTGCCACGGCGGTGTACGGCGCCGAGGAAATCGCGCGCAGCTATGGCCGCATCGAACCGATTCCCGCGCAGCGCGTCGTGGTGGCTGAAGATGGCCACCGCATCGACCTGGCCGGTCGCGAGCTGGTGCTGCTGCACACGCCGGGCCATGCGCTGCACCACTATTGCGTGTGGGATGCGCGCAGCCGCAGCTGGTTCACCGGCGATACGTTCGGTATCTCCTACCGTGAGCTGGACAGCGCGCAGGGGGCATTCATCTTCCCCACCTCCTCGCCGGTGCAGTTCGACCCGGAGGCGATGAAGGTCTCGATCCGGCGCATGTTGGGCTACGCGCCGCAGGCGATGTACCTGACCCACTATGGGCGCGTGGGACAGGTGGAGAAACTGGCCGACGACCTGTTTGAACAGATCGATGCGATGGCGGCCATCGGCCGCCAGTGCGACGGCCGGCCTGACCGCCACCGCTGCCTGCTGGCGGCGTTGCAGGCACTGTACCTGGAACGTGCACAGCTGCATGGCTGTGCGCTGGACGATGCGGCGGTGACTGCGGTGCTGGCGATGGACATCGAACTCAACGCGCAGGGCCTGGCCTGCTGGCTGGACCGCATCCGCCCGTAAAGCCCCGCCATGCGTGGATGAGGGGGACCAACGCTGCGCCGTGATGTCACGTCCACGTTACACTCTGGTGACTTCCAAGCTAGCCGTGGTATTGCCGTGAATCCGATGCGCGTGTTGCTGCTGTCGTCCTGCCTGTTTGTCGGTGGCCTGGCCCATGCGGCCAATGACCTGCCAGGTGGCGGCATCGATCCGCAGGCGCTGTCTCGCCATGTGCAGGTGCTGGCATCGGATGAATTCGAGGGCCGCGCGCCGGCCACCGAGGGCGAAGAGCGCACGGTGCAGTACCTGATCGAGCAGTTCCGCAGCTACGGGCTGCAGCCGGGCGGCGTGGATGGCAGCTGGGTGCAGCCGGTGCCGTTGGTGCGCGCGCAGCTGGACGGCCCGGCCAAGGCCAGCCTGGCGCTGAAGCAGGGCCGCCGCGCGCTGACCAACGGCGTGGACGTGACCCTGCAGAGCCTGCAGCCGCGCAAGCGCGTGCAGATCAAGGAGGCACCGCTGGTGTTCGTCGGCTACGGCATCGATGCGCCGGAACGCCACTGGAACGACTACAAGGACGTGGACCTGCACGGCAAGATCGCCGTGGTGCTGATCAACGATGCCGATTTCGAGGCCGATGCGCCGGGCGCGTTCGATGGCAAGGCGGTGACCTACTACGGCCGCTGGACCTACAAGTTCGAGGAAGCCGCACGCCGTGGTGCCGAAGGCGTGCTGATCGTGCACGAGACCGCGCCGGCCGCGTATGGCTGGGCCACGGTGAAGAGCTCGGGCACCTCGCCGCTGTTCGACATCGAGCGCGGCCAGGCCGAAGCGATGGCGCAGCACACGCCGCTGCGTGGCTGGATGCAGCGCGAGCTGGCCGAGGCGATCTTCGCCGACGCCGGCCTCGACTTCGATGCGGAGAAGCGCAAGGCGATGCGCGCCGACTTCCGTCCGGTGGCACTGGACAACGCAAAGCTGAGCGTGGATTTCGCGCTGAAGCGCGAGCAGGTGGTCACCCGCAACGTGGTGGCCAAGCTGCCCGGTGGCGAGCATGGCGACGAGGCGGTGATCTTTTCCGCGCACTGGGATGCCTTCGGCATCGGCCAGCCCGACGCCAAGGGGGACCGCATCCGCCGCGGTGCGATCGACAACGCCACCGGCGTGGCCACGGTGCTGGAACTGGGCCGGGTGTTCGCCGCCGGCCCGCAGCCGCAGCGCACGCTGTACTTCGTGGCGCTGACCGCTGAAGAGAAGGGCCTGCTGGGGGCCAGCTATTATGCTGCGCACCCACTGGCGCCGCTGGACAAGACCGCCGCGGTGCTGAACATCGAGATGTTCAGTCCGGATGGCCCGACCCGCGACATCGCGTCGTGGGGCAAGGGCCGGGTGTCGCTGGAAGGCGACCTGGAACGTGTGGCCAAGGCCCGCGGCCGCAGCTACAGCCCGGACCCGAACCTGGAAGCCGGCTTCTTCTACCGCGCCGACCACTTCGCCTTCGCCCGCCTGGGCGTGCCGGCGATCACCATCGGCCCGGGCCTGGACAAGCTGGACGGTGGGGTTGAAGCCGGCCGCGCGCTGCGCGAGAAGTACTTCGCCGACTGCTACCACCAGGCCTGCGATGCCTGGACGCCGAGCTGGGACCCGAGCGGCCACGCCGCCGACACCCTGCTGGTCTACGACCTGGGTGCGGAGCTGGCCAACAGCCGCCGCTGGCCCACGTGGGAAAAGGAATCGGAGTTCCGCAGCGCGCGTGACAAGAGCGAAGCGGCCCGCCGTTGAGGTAGTGCCGGCCGCTGGCCGGCAACTCCCTGCTCTTCCCGGAGGTTCATGAGGTTGCCGGCCAGCGGCCGGCACTACCGAAAGAATGTGGAGGTGTCGGCCAGCGGCCGGCACGAACGGGTGTTCGTCAGCGCCGGCGCAGCAGCTTCCAGGCGCCCCAACCACTGGCGGCGAGCGCTGCCAGATAGCACGCCACCATCGTACGCAGGCCGACCAGCGATCCGCCGTTGACGCCGCGATGCAGGCGCAACTGCAGCGAGCTGTGGCCGCTGCCCAGGTCCACTGCCAGCTGCAGCATCAGTGCGGCGCAGAACACCAGCAGGGCAATCCCGAAACCGATGCGTGGCCACGTGGCCTGTGCGCTGGGGCGGCGCAGCAGCCAGGCCAGTGCCGTGGCTGCGACCAGCGTCGCCGCGATCCACATCAACGGGGCGGCGGGAGAAGCCGCGGCCACCGGCAGTGCACCGGTGGCCGCGATCACGGCAGCGCGCTTACTTGCGGGTGCCGTCGAGCCAGTTCGGGCCCTTGTTGGTGAGGAAGAACACATAGACCACCAACGATACCGCGATCGTGGCAGTCACGTAGATGGCGAACCAGTCGACGTGGCCGGTCTTCAGCGCGCCCTGGTACAGCAGCGGGGCGGTGCCGCCGAACAGCGAGTTGGCCAGCGCATAGCCCAGGCCCACGCCCAGTGCACGCACGTGGGTGGGGAACAGTTCGGCCTTCACCACCGCGTTGATCGAGGTGTAGCCGGTGAGGATGACGAAGGCCAGCGCCAGGGTCAGGAAGGCCAGGGTGGCATCATGCTGGTGCGGCAGCTGGGTGATCAGGTACCAGCTGTACAGCACGCCGCCGACGCCGAAGAACACCAGCAGGGTCTTGCGGCCGATGATGTCCGACAGCCAGCCACCGACCGGCTGCAGCACCATCAGGAATGCCAGCACGCCCAGGTTGATCAGGGTGCCGGTCATCGGATCGTTGCCGGCGAAGGCACTCTGGATCATCTTCGGGCCGTTCACCGAGTAGGTGTAGAAGGCCACGGTGCCGCCGGCGGTGATCAGGAAGCACAGCAGCAGCGGCCGCCACTGGTGCACGAACAGTTCGTACATGGAGCCGGACTTCTGCGCCTTGCCCTCGCGCGCAGCTTCGATCGACGACTCCGACAGCGACTCGTCCATGCCCCGGCGCAGCCAGAACACCACCACCGCGGCGATGCCGCCGATGCCGAAGGCGATGCGCCAGCCCCACTCGGAGATCTCCGGCTTGCCCCAGAAGGTCAGCATCAGCAGCAGGGTCAGCTGGGCCAGCACATGGCCGCCGACCAGGGTGACGTAGTGGAAGGAGGACAGGAAGCCGCGTCGGCCGGGAATGGCAGCCTCGGACATGTAGGTGGCGCTGGCACCGTACTCGCCGCCGGTGGCGAAGCCCTGCAGCAGGCGCGCGAACAGCAGGATCACGGCTGCCCAGATGCCGATGCTGGCGGCGGTGGGGGTGACGGCGATCAGGAACGAACACAGCGCCATCAGCGTGACCGAGACGGTCAGCGCCAGGCGGCGGCCGTGGCGGTCGGCGAAGCGGCCGAAGAACCAGGCGCCGATCGGGCGCATCAGGAAGGTCGCTGCGAAGATCGCCCACACGTACATCGTGGAGTTCTTGTCGTCCGGCGAGAAGAACTGCGATTCGAAGTACACGGCGAACACCGAGTACACGTAGACGTCGTACCACTCCACCAGGTTGCCGGCGGAGCCTTTGAGTGTGTTGGAGATCGACCGGCGCAGGGCGGCGCGGTCGTTGGCGGGGACGGCGGGTTGGGACGTGGTGCTCATCTGGGTGGAAATCCTCGATGCGGCGCGTCCGTGCGCAGGGAAAACGGCGCACGGTCATCGGGACGGCGCGACCGGGCAGCCTTCTTGGTACTGCATCGGCCGTCAACACGGGGTAGCAGACCAGCGCAGGGTGCATGGATGGATGACAGCGTGCCACCGTACGGGGTGCCGGACCATACTCAAAACGTCCTAGAATCCGCCTTCCCCCGGCTCCCTGGTGTGTCATGTCGGCTCCCCCCTCTTCGTCTGCGGCTGCCCCCCGGGGTGGCCTTGTCGCGCTGGCGCTGCTGCTGGTCTATGTGGTGTGGGGCTCGACCTACCTGGGCATCGCCAAGGCCCTGCATGGCGGCGCGCTGCCGCTGACGATGGTGTCCGGCAGCCGCTTCATCGTCGCGGGCGGCCTGATGTTCCTGGCGCTGCGCCTGTTCTGGAAGCTGCCCAACCCGACCCTGCGGCAGTGGCGCAACCTGGTCATCATGGGCGTGACCATGCTGGTGCTGGGCAACGGCATGGTGGTGCTGGCCGAGCGTGAGGTGTCCTCGGGCCTGGCCGCCACCGCGGTGGCCTCGGTGCCGCTGTGGATGGCACTGTTCTCGGCGTTGCGCGGCCAGCACGCCAGCCGCGGTGAATGGCTGGGCATCGCCATCGGCTTCCTCGGTGTGGTCTGGCTCAATGCGGGCAGCAGCCTGACCGCTTCGCCGACCGGGCTGGTGCTGCTGCTGATCGCGCCGATCGGCTGGGCCTTCGGTTCGGTGTGGGCACGCGGGCTGGACCTGCCGGGCCCGTTCATGACGGCGGCCGGGCAGATGATCTGCGGTGGCGTGCTGCTGGTGCTGATCGGCCTGGCGGTCGGCGAGCGCCCGACCACGCTGCCCGATACCGGTGGCCTGCTGGCGATGGCCTACCTGTGCGTGTTCGGCTCCATCGTCGCGTTCACCGCCTACGTGTGGCTGCTGCAGAACGTGCGCCCGGCGCTGGCCGGCAGCTATGCGTACGTCAATCCGGTGATCGCGGTGCTGCTGGGCGCGCTGCTCAACGGTGAGCGCTTCGGCTGGCGCGACCTGCTGGCGATGGCGGTGATTCTCCTGGGTGTGGTGGTACTGACGATGGCAAGGACGCGCAAGAAATGAGCATGGACGAGAAAGAACAGCGCCGGGGCCTGCTGGTCACGGCCTCCACCTTCGTCATCTGGGGCCTGGTGCCGGTGTACTGGCACCTGCTCAATGAGGTGCCGTCGTTCCAGATCATCGCCCACCGCATCATCTGGAGCACCGTGCTGGTGCTGGGCTGGCTGCTGCTCAGCGCACGCCTGGGCTGGTGGCGCAAGATCGCCGCGCAGCCGCGCGCGCTGCCGATCCTGCTGGTCTCGAGCCTGACCATCGCGTTCAACTGGGGCCTGTACATCTGGGCGGTCAACGCCGGCCATGTGATCGAGACCAGCCTGGGCTATTTCATCAACCCGCTGGTGAACGTGCTGCTGGGCGTGCTGGTACTGAAGGAGCGGCTGCGCCGCCTGCAGTGGGTGGCGGTGGCGATGGCGGCGGTGGGCGTGGCGTGGCTGACCATCGACGCCGGCACGCCGCCGTGGATCGCGTTGGGCCTGGCCTGTTCGTTCGGCCTGTATGGGCTGCTGCGCAAGCTGGTCTCGGTCGACCCGGTGGCGGGGCTGGGCGTGGAGAGCATGTACCTGTTCCTGCCGGCGCTGGCCTTTGCGATCTGGGCCGAGAACGGCCATGGTGGCGCGTTCTTCCATGGCTGGGGCTGGCGCAACGACCTGCTGCTGATCTTCGGTGGCGTAGTGACTGCTGTTCCACTGATCGGCTTTGCCTACGGTGTGAAGCGCATTCCGCTGTCGCTGGTCGGCATCCTCCAGTACATCGCACCGAGCCTGCAGCTGCTGCTGGGCGTGTTCTTCTTTCATGAAGCGTTCGATACCGCCAAGGCGATCGGCTTTGCCGCGATCTGGGCCGGCCTGATCCTGTTCGTCGGCGACAACATCCGCACGATGCGCGCCAAGCGGTAGCGCAGGCGCAGCTACGGGGTCGGATCCCTCCGCAACGTGGAGGGCTCTGACCCCGCCTTCGCGCAAAAAGAACGGCGCCCCGAAAGGCGCCGTTCTGCTTCCAGCCATGGCCAGGAGAGAGATGGCCGTGGTGGGAACGCGGATACAGATGATGGGCGCGCGATTCTAGAGGGTTTCCATTGGCGATGGTCCGGCAGCGTGCCGCCAAGATGAATCGCGTCCAACAATCCACAGACGCATGACAAAAAAAAAGGACGGAGCCTTCGCTCCGTCCTTGCGGGTGTGCCGCTGCGAAGCCGGGGGCTCAGGTTTCGCGCAGCGCCGTGGTGATCGGCAGGCGCGCCGCGCGCAGTGCCGGGAACAGGCCGCCGACCAGGCCGATGCCCAGTGCCCATTTCAGGCCGGTCCACAGCAGTTCCGGCGACACGTGGAACTTGAACACCACCGCGCTGAAGTTGCTGCCGATGGTGGACACGCTGTAGCCGTTGAACAGCAGCCACGCCACCGCACAGCCGAGCAGGCCACCGAGCAGCGCCAGCAGCATCGTCTCCAGCATCACTGCCGTCACCACCGGCAGGCCGCGGAAGCCGATCGCACGCATGGTGGCGATTTCGCGGGCGCGCGTGGCCACGGCCGCATACATGGTGTTGAGCGCGCCGAACACCGCACCCACCGCCATGATCGTGCCGATCACCTTGCCGAGGATGTCGATCAGCTTGGTCAGCCCGCCGCCCTGCTTGCTGTAGTAGACGCGGGTGGTTTCCACGTCCAGTTTCAGGCGCGGGTCGGCGGCGACGGCGGCCTTGAACTGCTCGAAGCCAGCCTTGCCCTCGGTGCGCACGCTGATCGACTGCCAGGCGCTGCGCTGGTAGGTGGTGGCCAGCGTATCGGCGTCGGTCCACAGTTCCGAATCATGCGCATCGCCGGTGGCGAATGTGCCGACCACGGTCCAGGTCTGATTGCCCAGCGTCAGCGTCCTGCCGACCTTCATGTCGCGGAACTGGCCCTTGGCGCCCTGGCCGACCACGATCTCGCGCAGGCCAGTGGCGAACTTGCGGCCCTCAACGATCTTGACCTTGTCATGCACCGCCCACGCCTGCGGGCCGACGCCGCGGAACTGCGCGTTGACGTCGGTGCCATCGGACTTCGACACCAGATTGACCACCTGCGACAACTCGGGCGACAGCAACGGCCGGCCCTGCGCATCGCGGCTGATGCCGGGCAGGGTGGACAGCATCGGTACCTGCTCGCGGGTGATCACCGAGTTGGTCTCGGCCTGCGAGCCCCCGCGCAGCACGATGGCGGTGGTGTCATCGCCGGTGTTGTTGAGCGTGGCCTGGAAGCCTTCGCCCATCGCCAGCATCGCCACCAGTACGCCGACCACGCCGGCGATGCCGACCACGATCACCGAGGACGCGCCCCAGCGCTGTGGCAGGCTGGCCACGCCGATGCGGGTGGCGGCCAGCGCCAGCCGTCCACCGCGGGTCAGCAGCAGCCACAGCGCCACCAGCACGGCCACGGCCAGCACGCCGATCCACGGCAGGCCGATCCACAGCACCAGGCCGACCGCCAGCAGCAGCACCGTCACGCCATTGCCCAGCCACTTCTTGAGTTTGCTCTTGAACATGTCGGTGTCCTCCTCAGCGGCCGGCCAGTGCGTCGACGATCTTCAGGCGCTTGGCACGCAGCGCCGGCAACAGGCCGACGATGATGCCGATCACCACGATCAGGCCCAGCCCCATCAGCCAGGTCGGCGTCGGTACGTGCGGCGGCAGCATGCCCATGCTCTTCGGCCCGATCGCCGGCAGGATCAGCGCGGCCAGGCCCATGCCGATCAGGCCGCCCAGGCCGATCAACAGCACCGACTCCACCATCACCAGGGTCAGCACGGTGCTGTCCTTGAAGCCCAGCGTCTTCAGCGTGGCCAGCTCCGGCACGCGCTCGCGCACCGCCTGCGCCATGGTGTTGCCGGTCAGCAGCAGCAGGGTGAAGAACACCGCGCCCATGATCGACGTGACGATCATGCCGATGTCCGCGAACTGCTTGACGAAGGCCTGCTGGAACGCCGATTCGGTCTGGGTCTTGGTCTCGTGGTCGGAGTTGGCCGAGATCGCATCGATGGCCTGAGCCACCCGCGAAGAGTGGTCCGGGTTGTCCAGCGTCACCGTGTACCAGCTCACCTGGTTCTTGATGTAGTCGTTGGATTCATCGAAGTACTTCCAGTTCATCATCAGCTGGCGCTCTTCGTTGGCGGCCAGCGCACGGTCCTTGGAGCGGTAGATGCCCTTCAGCACCAACGGCCAGTCGTTGCTGCCGCCACGCGGGAAGATCGTGGCCTGCAGCGGGATGGTATCGCCGATCTTCCAGCCGAACTGCTTGGCCAGGGTCTCGCCCACGATGGCGCCGGTACGGGTCTGCTTCCAGTCTTCCAGCTGCGCCGGGTCGATCTGCAGTTCGCGGTAGACGTCGAAGTAGTTGGGCGACACCGAGAAATTCGGGAAGAAGTTCTTCGGGTCCTGGTAGATGCCGCCGAACCACATGCCATAGGCCACGTCGCGCACGCCAGCGACCTGGCGCACCTGGGTTTCCAGGCGGATCGGCAGCGACTGGGTGATCGACAGCCGAGAAGCGACCACCAGGCGGTTGGCCCCTTCCACGCTGCCACCGGACGAGAACGCCACGCGCACCGAATCGAGCATGCCGAACAGCAGGAACGCGGCCACCACCGAAAGCAGGGTCAGCAGGGTGCGGGTGCGGCTGCGGAACAGCTGTGCCCACACCAACGAGAAGTATTTCATCGCCGTGGCCTCCGTCAGTGGGCCAGCGGCGCGTCGGCCAGCTCGCCCTTGTCCAGGTGCACCGTGTGGGTGGCGTACTCGGCAGCCTTCGGGTCATGGGTGACCATGATGATGGTCTTGCCGTGCTCGCGGTTGAGCTGCTGCAGCAGGCCGAGGATCTCCTCGGCGGACTGGCGGTCGAGGTCGCCGGTGGGTTCGTCGCAGATCAGGAAGGTCGGGTCGGAGACGATCGCGCGGGCGATCGCCACGCGCTGCTGCTGGCCGCCGGACAGTTCATTCGGGCGGTGGCTGCGGCGGTCGGCCAGGCCGACCAGGGTCAGCGCGATCTCGGCATTGCGGCGGCGCTGAGCGGCATTGAGGTGGGTCAGCAGCAGCGGCAGTTCCACGTTCTTCTGCGCGGTCAGCATCGGCATCAGGTTGTAGAACTGGAACACGAAGCCGACATGGTGGCTGCGCCAGGTCGACAGCTGGCCGCCGCTCATCTGGTCGATGCGCTCGCCCTCGATGCTGATCTCGCCGCCACTGGGGTTGTCCAGGCCGCCGATCATGTTGAGCAGGGTGGTCTTGCCCGAGCCGGACGGGCCCATCAGCGCGACGAAGTCGCCGCTGGCGATGTCCAGGTCGATGCCGTGCAGCACCTGCACTTTCTCGGGGCCACGCTGGTAGGTCTTGGTGATGTTGCGCAGTGAAACCAGGGTCGACATGGGTGGTTCTCCACGGAAGGCGGGAAACGGGGAAGCGCACCCGCGATGGCCGCGGGCGAGCGTCGAGCGGTGCTGCCGGCGGCGCCCACGGGCGCCAGGCCGTTACTGCGCTTGTTTCTGTTGCACCTTGGCGCCATCGCGCAGGGTGTCCGGCGGGTTCACCACCACCGATTCGCCGGCGCTCACGCCCTTGAGGATCTGGCGGTCCTTGCCCATCGCCTGGCCAGCCTCGACCGTGCGCTGCTGCACGCGGTTCTCGTCACCCAGCACGAAGGCCACCGAGGCGCCGTCGCGCTGCACCACGGCGCCGCCCGGCACGCGCACGCCCTGCGGCTTGGCCGCGGCCTGCGGCTGCGCCTGTTCCAGGAAGCTGACGCGCACGCCCATCTCCGGCACGATGCGCGGGTCCTTCACCTTCAGCGCCACGCGTACCTTCACCGTGGCCTTGCCGCGGTCGGCGGTGGGGATGATGGCGATCACCTCGCCGGGAATCTTCCATTCCGGGTAGGCGTTGAGGATGGCTTCCACCGGCATCTTCGGCTGCACGCGGCCGATGAAGGCCTCGCCGACCTCGACTTCGATCTCCAGCGAGTCCATGTCGACGATGGTGCCGATGCCGGTGCGGGTGAAACCACCGCCCGCCGACAGCGGCGAGACGATTTCACCCGGCTGCGCCGCCTTGGCGGTGACCACGCCGGAGAACGGCGCGCGTACCACGTTGTTGTCCACGCCAAGGTCGGCGATGGCCAGCTGGTCCTGGGCGACCTTGACGTTGCGCTGCGCGGTATCCAGCTGCGCGCGCAGGCTGTCGCGCTGGGCCACGGCCTGGTCGTACTGCGAGCGCGACACCAGCTGCTGGCCGACCAGCGCCTGCAGGCGGCTGGCTTCGGCGGCGGCCTGCCTCTGCTGCGCCTGCAGCCCGGCGACCTGGCTGCGTGCGGCCTGCAGCTGCGAGGCGTACAGGCTGCGCTGCGCGTCGGCATCGATCGGGTCCAGCGTCGCCATCACCTGGCCAGCCTCGACCCGCATGCCTTCTTCGATCATCACCTCGCGCACCTTGCCGGTGATCTTGGCCGATACCGTGGCCATGCGCCGGGCGACCACGTAGCCACTGGCGTCGAGCACCGAGCTGCTGGCGCTGCCCTGCTGGATGGCCACCGCCGGCGCGGTTTCCACCTCCACGGCCGGCGCGCGGCCGAACACGAAGGCCACGGCAGCAGCAAGCAGCACGACCACGATGATCGCGATCCACAGCCAGCGGCGGCCACCGCCATTGCCCCCGGAGGCCGGCGGCGGCGACTTGCGGTCGATACGGAGTTCCTTCAACAGCTCGGCAGAAGCGTTCATTCGTTCCATCACAGGCGTTCGGGCGGGTGTGGCCGGAAGGGCGGACGGCGGCGGTTCCGGCGGTGGAGCGTGCGGCACAGCATGACGGCAGGCACAGCGATGACGGCAGTGACAGCTGTCACCCGATGACACTGACGGCGGCAACTGCGAAATGTGACCACGGCGGCACAGGATGGCAACGTTCCCGCTACCGGTACTGCCCATGGATCCGATCGCCCCATTGCCGGCACGCCGCAGCGGCGCCGCCAAGCGTACCGTGATCTGCGCCCGGTTGCGCCGGTGCCGCCCGGTCGGCGGCGCCTGCGCGCAGGCCGCTGAACTGGCATGATCGGCGGCGATCGTCCCCGCCTGGAACCGCCCGTGCCCTCGACATGGCTTGCCTCGCTGCTGCGCCCCGCGCCGGACTCGGCGGTGGCCGATACGCTGCGCCGGGGAAAATCGCCCTGGAGCGAGGCAATCCACCTGCTGTGGTCGGTGTGGATCTTCCTGACGCCCTTGCTTGGCCACGGCTTCACCCTGCGCTGGCTGCTGCTGACGCTGGCCAGCTATCCGGTGTTCCTGCTGCTGTACGCCAAGGTGATGGTGGCGCCGCGCCATCACGCTCCGCGCTATGCACTGGGCCTGATCGCGATGTCGCTGGTGCTGCTGCCCTGGTACCCGTCCGGGCTGACCTACTTCGTGTTCGGCTGCGTGCTGCTGCGGGTGAGCGGACGCGGTGGCTGGTGGCAGTATCTGCTGCAGCTCACTGGCCTGAATCTGCTGTTCTGCAGCCTCGCGCTGGTGTTCCAGTACCCATGGCAGAGCCTGGTCTGGATCCCCGCCGTGTCCTATATCGTGGGGCTGGTCGTGAACGTGGAAGCGCTCAACCAGCAGAAGGATGCGGCACTGCAGCTGTCGCAGGACGAGGTGCGGCGGCTGGCGGCCACTGCCGAGCGCGAACGCATCGGCCGCGACCTGCATGACCTGCTCGGCCACACCCTGTCGCTGATCACGTTGAAGCTGGAGCTGGCGCGCAAGCTGCACGACCGCGGCGACGCGCGCGCGCGGCTGGAGATCGGCGAGGCCGAGGCCATCGCCCGCGAAGCGCTGGCACAGGTCCGCAGCGCGGTCACCGGCATCCGCGCCAGCGACCTGGCCGGTGAGCTGGCATCGGCGCGGCTGCTGCTGGAATGCCAGCAGGTCCACCTTCAATACGCACCACCACCGGCGATGCCGGTGGATGTCGAACGCGGGCTGGCGCTGGTGCTGCGCGAGGCCGCAACCAATATCGTGCGCCACGCACAGGCAACACAGGCACGGGTGGAGTTCATGCTGGAGGGACGCATGCTGGCGATGCAGATCCGCGACGATGGCCGTGGCGGCGTGCAGGCCGAGGGCAACGGGCTGAGCGGCATGCGCGAACGCGTGGCCGCCCTGGGGGGCAACCTGCAGGTACAGTCCGCAAGGGGCGAGGGCACGCGACTGACCGTGCGCGTGCCACTGGCTGCCGCGACCACACCGTTGCCGCCGGGAACGCCGCCGTCGCTGGCGCAGGACGGTGCCGCATGATCCGCATCCTGCTGGCCGAGGACCAGGCGATGGTACGCGGCGCACTGTCGGCGCTGCTGGGCCTGGAGCCGGATATCGAAGTGCTGGGCAGCGCCGCCGACGGCGAAACCGCGTGGCGCATGCTGCAGCAGTTGCAGCCGGACATCCTGGTGACCGACATCGAGATGCCGGGCCTGTCCGGGCTCGAGCTTGCCCAGCGCATCGCGCGCCACGAGCTGCCGATCAAGGTGGTGATCGTGACCACCTTCGCCCGCGCCGGCTTCCTGCGCCGCGCGCTGGAAGCCGGCGTGCTGGGCTACCTGCTGAAGGATGCACCGGCCGAGAACCTGGCCGATGCACTGCGCAAGGTGAAGCAGGGCATCCGTGCGATCGACCCGCAGCTGGCGCTGGATGCATGGTCACAGGCCGATCCGCTGACCGACCGCGAGCGCCGTGTGCTGCGGCTGGCGGGCGAAGGCCGTACCGCCAGCGAGATCGCCGAGCAGCTGGGCTTGTCGCACGGTACTGTGCGCAATTACCTGTCCGAGTGCATCGGCAAGCTGGGCGTGGCCAACCGGATCGAGGCGTACCGGCTGGCGCGGCAGAAGGGGTGGCTGTAGCGGCGTGCGCCGACGCACGGGTAGCGCCGGGCGCTGCCCGGCGGATCATTTCCGCGACCGTGGAGGGGTGTCACTTTCTTTGCTCGTGCAAAGAAAGTAACCAAAGAAACACGCCGCCAGAGCGCGAGCCGTCGCTACGCGACGGTTCCCTGCGCTTCTCGGCGAATCAGGGGACGGCGCCGAACTCGCTGCGCTCAGACACCGGCGCCTCTACGCCCCTGATTCCCCTGCGATGCTTGGCTCGCTAAAAGGCGGACCCAACGTCAAAGGCAGAAGCAGCACCCAGTAGATCCACGCCATGCGTGGATGCTCTTGCTGTTGATCTTGACCTTCCAGTCCGCCTTGAGCGAGCCGAGCACCGCAGGTCCGGCGAGGGCGAAGAGGCGCGGGTGTTTGAGCGCAGCGAGTTCCCGCGCCGTACCTCGACGGACCGAGGAGCGCAGGGAACCGTCGCGTAGCGGCGGCTCGCGGCCGGCGGAGCGTTTCTTTGGTTACTTTCTTTGCGCGCAAAGAAAGTGACACCCCCGCGGTCGCGCAAACAACCCGCCGGGAACTCCCGGCGAACCCGATCATCACTCCTTGCCGCGCGCCATCGCCTGGAACACCCCGTCACGCCGCACCCACAGGTGGAACAGCGCCGCACCCACATGCATCAGCACCGTGGCAAACAACACATAGGCCAGCAGGCTGTGCGCATTGCGCAACGCGGCATACAGCGCCGGAGTGTGCGGCACGATCGGCGGCAGGTGCAGGCCACCCCACAGCACGATCGGGTAGCCGCCGGCAGACAGCATCGCCCAGCCGATCAGCGGCATCGCCAGCATCAGTGCATACAGCATCCAGTGCGATGCCTTGGCCGCCATTACCTGCCACACCGGAAGATCCGCCGGCAGCGGCGGCGGGCGATGCCGCAGCCGGTTGTACAGGCGCAGCAGCACCAGTACGCCGAGGGCGATGCCCAATGGGCGGTGCAGGTCGATCAGCATCGGCCGCAGGTGCAGCGAGGCGACCATGGTCACACCGATGAACAGCATGGCGATGATCATCAGCGCCATGGACCAGTGCAGCACCCGCGCCAGCAGGTTGAAGTGGCCGTTGCCGGTGCTCATCGTGCGGCCTCCTTCGGTGGCTCGACGTTACCGCTGGCGCGCTCGCGTTCGCGGCGGTTGAAAGACTGCGAATAGACCGCCGAGCGTGCCGCCAGGATGGGGTCGTCACTGCCGCGCACGCCGCTGGGCAGGATCAACGGATCGAAGTTGATCTGGCCACACGCACCCTGTTCCTGCGATTGCATGTGGTCCAGGCTGAGCACGCCGGCCACCACCTGGTCACGCGATTCCGGCCAGGGTACCGATGGATCGTCGATGGCATCGCCGGGCTCGGCAGTGGTCACGACCAGGTTCCAGCGCACCGGGCCCTTGGCCAGACGCTGCTGCAGTTCCTCGCTGAGGAAATCGACGCTGGCCTGCTTGCGCGTTTCCGCGTCCATCTCCACTACCGGTGCCTGCGGCTGCCAGCGCCAGCGCACCGCACGCTTCTGGCCCTGCGCGTTGGTGAACCAGAAGCTGTTGACACTGTTGAAGGTGGTGTCGGCCCAGCTGCTGGTCCAGGGTGCCGTCTTCGCCCACTGCTGGAACGCCTGTGCGCTCGGGTACCTGGCCAGCACCGCCGCCATCTTCTGCGGGTCGGGCTTGCCGGTGGCCGGGTCGGGAATGGAGGCACGGGTCTGCTCGTAGAACGCCTCGGCGCTGGGCACAGCGAAGAACGGGAAGCTGTTCATCGCCATCCGCCATTCCTGGCCATCGTCGCTGACCAACTGCACCGCCAGGCTGCGCACGCGTGCGGTGTTGTCGGCGCCGTAGGGATCACCGCCACCGATCGACAGGCGGCCCATCACCGGTACGCGGGCCTGCGAGAACACCCGCGCGCTGGACAGGGTGGGGGCCTGTGCGCTGGGTTCGAACCAGCCGCTTACGCAGATGCCCTTGCTGTGCGCACGACGGAAGCCCGGATGGGCTGGGCCGGTGGCCTCGATGGTGTCGGTGAAGCGCTGCGCGGTGAGGCGGTCGCCCATCCAGCCGGCCAGCCAGGCAAAGGCCAGCGCGACGCCACCCAGGATGAGTGCGATCAATGCGATCCAGAGCAGCGGCGAATGCCTGCGCGGTGCGCCTGCCGTCTGGCCGGCGCGGGTGTAGCGGAAGAGCGACATGGTCGGAGTCCTGCCTTCACGGAGCGTGTGGGTGGTCGACCCTCACATCCTCGCAGAACCCGGCCGGGGCCGGAATTCAATTTTTCGTCAGATTTGCCAGCCCCGCCTGGGGACGCGCCGGGCCGTGCCCGGCGCCGCCATCATGCGTAACGCGCCTTGAGCATCGCCCACGCCGAACGCAGGGCCAGCGCCTCGCCACCGGCTGGGCGTCCCGGGCGCTCGCCGTCGTTCCAGGCGTACACGTCCAGATGCGCCCAGCGCTGGCCGTCTTCGAGGAAGCGTTCCAGGTACAGCGCGGCGGTCACCGAGCCGGCCATGCGCGAACCGGCGTTGGCCAGGTCGGCGATGCCGCTGCTCAGGTAACGCAGGTAGGGGCGCCACAGCGGCATGCGCCAGACCGGGTCACGGGTGGCGTCGCCGGCCTGCAGCCACTGCTGGGCCACGCTGTCGTCATTGCTGAAGAGCGCCGGCAGGTCCGGACCCAGCGCAATGCGTGCAGCGCCGGTAAGGGTGGCGAAGTCCAGCACCAGGTCAGGCTTCTGCTCGCTGGCGAAGGTCAGCGCATCGCACAGGATCACCCGGCCTTCGGCGTCGGTGTTGTCGATCTCCACGCTCAGGCCCTTGCGGGTGGCGATCACTTCGCCCGGGCGGAACGCATCCGGACCGATCGCGTTTTCCACCGCCGGCACCAGCAGGGTCAGGCGCACCGGCAGCCCGCGCGCCATCACCAGGCCGGCCAGCGCCAGTGCATGCGCGGCGCCGCCCATGTCCTTCTTCATGTTGCGCATGCCGTCGGCCGGCTTGATGTCCAGCCCGCCGGTATCGAAGCAGACGCCCTTGCCGACCAGCACCAGCGCCGGATCGGTGTCCTTGCCCCAGCGCAGCACGACCAGGCGCGGCGCGCGGTGCGACGCACGGCCGACGGCGTGGATGGCCGGGAAGTTCTGCTTCAGCAGTTCATCGCCGGTGATCGCCTCGACCTGCGCGCCATGGGCAGCGGCCAGGGCACGCGCGGCGTCTTCCAGCTGCTGCGGGCCCATGTCTTCGGTCGGGGTATTGACCCAGTCGCGCACGCGCAGGCTGGCAGCGATCAGGTCGGCCACTTCCCCGGACGGTGCCGCCACCAGCTGTGCCGGTGCACGGTTGCGCTTGCGGTAGCGGTCGAAGCGGTAGCTGCCCAGGCCCCAGCCCAGCTGCAGCAGCGCCCGTTCGGCGGCCGGCAGTTCGTTGGCCAGCTGCCACACGCTGCCTTCGGGCAGTGCGTGCGGGGCGTGCGCATAGCTGTAGGCATCGGCGCGGTCGCCGACGCCGACCACGGCGCCGGCCAGGCCATCGGCGCCCGGCAGCAACGCCACGCTGTGCGCGCCGGCGCTGAAGCCCTGCGACGCCAGCCAGGCCCGGGTGGCGGCCGGCTGGCCGTCCTTCCAGGCCGCGAACTGTTCGCGGTCCAGCACGTACAGCGGCAGTGCTGCGCCGCTGTCGGCGGTGAAACCAGTGATCTCGCTCATGCGTCAGGTACTCCGGGATGCGGCGGCGTCGAGGTTGGCGTCCAACCAGTCGGCCAGGCCGGTGAGGGTGTCGAACTGCAGGTCCGGCTGCAGCTGCGGATGGGTCCAGGTGGCTGCGTCGCGGTTGATCCAGCAGCCGCGCAGGCCGGCGGCGATCGCCCCGGCCACGTCCATCTCGGCGTGGTCGCCGACATGCAGTACCTGTGCCGGCACCACGCCGAGGCGGGTGCAGGCAGCGTGGAAGATGCTTGCTTCGGGCTTGGCCGCGCCGTGTTCGCGCGCGCCCAGCTGGAAGGCGAAGTGGTGGGCCAGGCCGATCCGTTCCAGGTCGGCATTGCCGTTGCTCAACGCAGCCACCGGCACCCGCGCGGCAATCCGCGCCAGCGCATCGATCGCATCGGGGTAGCACTCGACCTGGTTGCGCGCGGCGTAGAACACTTCATACGCCGGCTCCAGCAGGTCCAGGCTGGCGCCACTGCTGTGCAGCGCTTCGTGCAGGGTCAGCCGGCGCAGTTCGCTGAGGTCGTGGTGCAGATGCGGGTGGGCGTGGTACAGGCGCTCGCGCAGTTCGCGCATCGCGGCCACCGGATACATCGCGGCGGTGGCGGGGCTGTGTTCACGCATCCATGCGTGCAGGACCTGCTCGATGCGGGCGCCGATCGGAGCGAACGGCCACAGCGTGTCGTCGAGGTCGAGGGTGATGGCTTGGACGGGGAAATTCACCCCGCCATTCTACGCCTGCCCGCGCGGGCTTTCATTCCAGCAGCCGCGCCCAGCCCTGGGTGCCATCCAGCCGTGCCAGCACCAGTTTGATGCATACCAGCAGGGGCACCGCCAGCAGCAGGCCGATCATGCCCCAGGCCCAGCCGAACACCATCAGCGCCAGGATCAGCACCAGCGGTGACAGCTTCATGCGCCGGCCCAGCACGATCGGGGTCACCATCTGCCCTTCCAGCGTGTGCAGGGCCAGGTAGGCGGCGGCCGGCAGCAGCGCCTGCAGCGGGTCGGGGAATTCCACGAAGCCCATCAGCAGCATCAGCGCCACGCCGATCAGCGGGCCCACGTAGGGCGCAAAATTCAGCAGCGCGGCGACCGTGCCCCACAACAGCGCTTCCTGCAGGCCGATGCCGAGCAGCATCAGCACGCCGGCGAACACCAGCCCGACCAGCGTATTGATCACGCTGATGGTCAGCACATAGCGCGAGACCTCGCGCTCGATCGAACGCAGGATGTCGGTGGTGAAGCGCTGCTGCTGGCGGTTGGGCAACAGGGCGATCGCCGCGCGCTGCAGGCTCTGCCCGTAGATCATGAAGAACAGCGTCAGCAACACCACCGCCAGTACCGATGCCGCCAGTCGGGGGGCACGGGTCAGCATGCGGTACGGGTCGTCCAGCTGGGTGCGGATCACCTGCACCTTGTGGTTGCTGTCACCGCCGGCCACGCGCGCGAAGTTCTCCGCGGCCTGGTTGGCCTGCTGCACCGGCTTGGTCAGGTTCTGTACCTGGCGGGCGACCTTGCGCAGCTGCTGCGGCGCTTCCTGCGCCCATTCCATCGCCGGGCCGATCAGCTGCACTGCCAGCGAACCGGTCACGCCCAGGCCGGCGCCGAGGATCAGCAGTGCGCCCAGGGCGCGCGGAATCCACAGCTTCTGCAGCAGGCGCAGGATCGGATTGCCGACCAGCGCGAAGAACATCGCCAGCAGCACCGGCAGGATGATGTCCTGCGCGGCCCATAGCGTGTACCCCACGGCCAGGGTTGCCAGCACCACCAGTGACATCGGCCCGCGCGGGCGCGAGGGAGGCGGCAGCGGCGCGTCCGGTTCCTGTGGATCGGCCGGTGACGGGGACAGGAGGGACTCGCTCATCGACGCACCAGCCGGAAAGGGAAACGCATTATCCGCCGGCCGTCTGCGGCGCGGCGGTTTCCATGGATCAACGTTCGGACAGCTCGGTGGCCGCTTCGGCCGGACGCGGTTCGCGCAGCTCTGCTTCCGGCACCGGTCGCGGCGCCGGTGCGGGCCGTGCGTCGGCGGCGGAGACGGCTGCCTGCGCCTGTTCGCTGGCATCGCCGGCTTCTTCGGCCGCGTCGTCGGCTGTGGCTGCCGCCTGTGCCGCCATCGCGGTGGCGAACGCCGCCTGTGCGCTGGCGAACAGGTTCGAGACCGAACCGGCCATCTGCAGCCAGCGCGCACCGTTCACCTTGCCCGGCACTTCCAGCTTGCCGGCGATGAAACCGCCGGCCAGTCCGACCACGACGATGCGCAGCGGCGACCAGCCCCGGCGCCAGACCTGGCTGAGCGTGGACCAGTGGTCCTGGGTTTCGACCAGGCGCACGGTCACCACCTGTTCGCAGCGTTTTACCCGCCGCTGAAGCGCACCGAACTTCATGGCTTGCCCTCGGGCAGCTGCACCTCGGCATCCGGATCGTCCTCGCTGGGCTCGTCGAACAGCCCCAGGCGTGACAGTTGGCGCCGGGTGGCGTGCATGCCGGTGTGGTGGAAGAAGTAGGACACCCGCCAGATGGCATAGCCGGTGACGGCCAGGCTCAGCAGCGAGGTGATCAGCAGCGCCTGCAGCCAGCTCAGCCCCCAGCTCTGCAGCAGCGCGATGAGGGTGGCCGCCATCAGCAGCCAGGCCGAGGCACCAAATACGATCGCCACGCCGGCCCAGGCCAGTGCACGGCCGAAGGCACTGCGGGCCAGGGCGAAGTCGGCCGAGGCCAGCCGGCGCAGCGAGCGCACGGTGTGCTTGGCCGAATCGGCGGCGGCACGACCGGCCGCGCCGACCTGGCGGATGCTCTCATCCAGCGGCGGGGTCGCCGCCGGATCAGGGGCTTGCGCGTTGTCTTCGCTCACGCTGCGGCTTACTTGTCGCTGCTGCCGCGGGTCAGCTTGGCAATGATCCAGCCGGTAGCGAAGGCAACGCCGAACGAGGCCAGCGGACGCTCGCGGATCAGCTCGGCGGCGCTGTCGATCAGGTCCTTGCCCTTGTCCATCAGTGCGTCGACCTGTTCCTTGGCGGCGGCACCGCCGAACTCGGCGGCGGCCAGGCCGGACAGCGCGCTGTCGGACAGTTCGGCCTTCACGTTGGCCTTGCCGATGCGCAGCTCGTCGGTTGCTGCACCGGTGGCGCCCTTGATCGCACCGCCGGCGGCGCTGGCGGCCTGCTTCAGGTGGGAACCGGCTTCACCCAGGTGTTCCTTCAGGTTCTCGGTATTGGTGGGGCTCATCGAATCACTCCTGTTGCGATGGGGGAACGGGCGTCGGCGGTGCCGACCTGGACTGACAGCAATACCATTGCCAGGGTATAGGGGGTGTTACGGCAGGGCGATCAGCGCATCACGAGCTGGCCCTGCTGCTGGCCGTTGTTGCGCAGCACGCGCACCACCAGGGTCGGCGGGCGTTGCTGGAAGTTGGCACGCCAGCTGGCCAGATCGGCGAACTCACCAACGGTGGCGTCGGTGATGATGTCGCCCTGCTGCAGGCCATTGCTGGCCGCGCGGCTGCCGCGCTTGACCTCGCTGACCAGTACGCCGCCGACACCCGATTGCCGCAGCGACTCGGGCAGGTCGACGAAGGTCGCGCCGGTCAGGCGCGGGTCCAGGCTCTCACCGCTGACCGCACGCGCCTGTTCCTTCAGCGTTGCCTTGATCTGCAGGGGCTTGCCTTCGCGGCGCACGTCCAGCGTCATCGGGCTGCCGACCGCCGCCAGGCCTTCCACGTTGTGCAGCGCTTCGGCGCTGTCCACGCGCTGGCCGTTGGCCGAAACCACCACGTCGCCCGGCTTCAGTCCGGCCGCGGCCGCGGCCGAGCCGGCCAGTACCCGCGTGATCAGCGCGCCACGGGTTTCGCCCAGGCCCAGGCCCTGCGCGATCTGCGCGGTCAGGTTCTGGCTCTCCACACCCAGCGTGCCACGCACCACCACGCCGTGCTTGACCAGCTGGTCCACCACGCTGCGCGCCAGGTTGGATGGAATGGCCAGGCCCAGGCCGATGTTGCCGGCCATGCTGCCCTGCGGGTTGAAGCTGGCGGTGTTGATGCCGACCAGCTGGCCCTGCAGGTCGACCAGCGCACCACCGGAGTTGCCCGGGTTGATCGACGCGTCGGTCTGGATGAAGTTCTGGTAGCCCAGCCCACGGATGCCGCTGCGGCCCACCGCCGAAACGATGCCCGAGGTGACCGTCTGGCTGAAGCCGAACGGATTGCCGATCGCCACCACGAAGTCGCCCACGCGCAGCTGGTCGCTGTTGCCGAGCTTGATGTCGGTCAGGTTCTGCGCCGGGATGCGGATCAGCGCGATGTCGGTATCGCGGTCAGAACCGAGGAACTCCGCTTTCACCGTGCGCCCGTCGGCCAGTGTCACCTGCACGTCATCGGCGTTGTCGATGACGTGGTGGTTGGTCAGCACCAGGCCCTCCCGGGCATCGATGATCACGCCCGAGCCCAGTGATTCATTGATGCGTTCCTGCGGGATGTCCGGGAACAGGCGGCGGAAGAACGGGTCGTTGAAGAAGGGGTTGCGCACGCGCACCACCTGCTTGGTATTGACGCTGACCACCGCCGGCATCGCCTTTTCCAGCATCGGCGCCAGCGACGGCACCGCCTGCCCGGCCACCGAGGCCGGCAGCGCCGCGGTGGTCGGCAGCACCGCAGGCAGTGGCGCTGCGTCGGCACGGTTGTCCAGGTGCGCATTGAGGCCGGTGGCAACGAAGCCACCGAAGGCGGCGGCGATTGCGAGCGTGAGCAGGGTAGGTAGCGGTCGCATGGGAGTCGGTTCGCTGGCGTGGGTGGGGGCGGGTCGGCCCTACGGTAAAACAAGCTGAATGAGTGTGTCGCGATCTGGATAAATGCGCCATGAAAACGGCGTGCCTGGACGTCGGCGGCAGGGGCGGAAACAGGACCGTAGCGACACACCGGGCAGCGGATTCGCGCGCCACCGAAGGCGATCGCCGAGCGCGCCGGCCGCAGCCGAACCTTGCGCAGTTCCGCGCAAGCCGGCGCCGCAATGCGCCACGGCGCGTGCAGGCTGCCGCCTTCGCGCGGGCACGCGCGGGGCCTGCCGGACACCACGCGATGGGCGCGGCACATCGCTGAAAAAAAGGGGTTTGCTGCAAAGCGCAGGCGATGGTGGGGACGGCTGCGTACACCATCGGTGTCGCAGCAGATGCGATTGCGGGCACATGCCCCGTTCCACGATCGTCAATGTCGGTATAGCATCGCCCCGTTTTGATACTTAAGGCCCGCAGGAGGGCAACATGAGCAACGGTAATGGTGTGTCGGTCGTGACCGACGCCGTCGAGAACGTCAAAGAAACCGCCACCAACGTTGGCGAGACCATCGCCCACGCTGCCGAAGACGCAGTGAAGTCGGTCAAGAAGACCGTCAAGCGCGCCACCAAGGCTGCCGGCACCCGCGTTGCCAAGGCCAGGAAGGCTGTCGCCAAGGTCGAGAAGACCGTGGCCAAGAAGGCCGAGAAGGCCGCCAAGTCGGTCGGCAAGACCGTTGCCAACGCCAGGAAGAAGCTGGAAGCGGCCAAGCAGAACGCCAAGGCCGAAGCCGCTGCCCTGAAGAAGGAAGTGGCCAAGAAGAAGGCCGCCGCGGGCAAGGCCGTGACCAAGAAGGCCGCCGCCGCCAAGAAGACCACCAAGGCCGCCACCCAGGCTGCCGGCAAGAAGGTCGCCACCGTGAAGAAGGCCGCCACCAAGAAGGCCGCCGTCGCGAAGAAGACCGTTGCCAAGAAGACCGCGGCCGCCAAGAAGGTGGTCGGCAAGAAGGTCGCCACCGCCAGGAAGGCTGTGGCCAAGAAGACCGTTGCCGCCAAGAAGATCGCCGGCAAGAAGGCCGTGGCTGCGAAGAAGGTTGTCGGCAAGAAGGTTGCCGCCACCAAGAAGGTCGCTACCAAGAAGACCGCAGCCGCCAAGAAGGTGGTCGGCAAGAAGGCTGCTGTTGCCAAGAAGGCCGTCGGCAAGAAGACCGCCGCTGCCAAGAAGGTTGTCGGCAAGAAGACCGCCGTCGCCAGGAAGGCGGTGGGCAAGAAGGTTGCCGCCACCCGCAAGACGGTCGCCAAGAAGGCAGCGCCGCTGAAGAAGGTCGCCGCCAAGAAGGCGCCGGCCAAGAAGGCCCCGGCCAAGGCCGTGCGCAAGATCGCCAAGCGCAAGTAATCGCGCCGTGACCGAAGGCCCTGCCGCCCACCGGGTGGCGGGGCCTTCGCGTTTCCGGGGCAGGGTCTGGGGCAAGATGCAGGTTCTTCCCGCCGGAGCCCACGCATGCGCGGTATCGACTTCAGTTCCTGGCAGGGCGTGCTGTCCACGTTGGCCGGCCTGGTCCTGATCACCCTGCTGGGCGTGGGCATCCGCCTGCTGGTGATGCAGACCCTGCAGCAGCGCCGCGAGCGCGAGAACCGGCAGATCAACGAGCGGCTGCGCACGCTGATGGCGGCCTACAAGACCCTCGGTGGTTCGTTCACCGGCGAGCTGGGCGTGGATCCGCGCCATCGTCGCGACCTGGGCCAGCGCGAAGGTGCCGAAGCCATCGCCGAGCCGCGCTCGGACCGCGCGCGGCGCATCCGTGACGCGGTCGAAGCCGCATTGTCGGACATCCTGTTGCTGGGCACCGACGAACAGGTGCGGCTGGCCGCGCGTGCCGCCCATGAACTGGCGCAGGGGCGTCCGGTGCATACCCACGAACTGGTGGTGTCGCTGCGTGACTTCGTGCGCGAAGCACTGGACCTCGCCCCGATTCCGGCCGACCTGAAGATTCCACCGCAGGGCCCGACCCGGCCTGGTGCCAGTGGCGGTGGCAAGGGCCGCAATGATGGCGATGCCAGGAGTGGGCGTGCGGGCGGTGGCGGCGGTGGCGGCATGGGCGCCGGGATGGGCGCCGGGATGGGCGGCATGGGCCTCGGCGCCGGCGCCGCACTGGGCGCCGGCCATGCCGCTGGCAGCGATGAAACGGACGCGCGCTGAGCACGTCCGCCGGCTTCAGCGCGTCAGCTCGTAGATCGGCACGAAGCCACCGTAGATCATCCGCGCCCCGTCGAACGGCATCGGATTCTTCGTCGGATCCAGCCGTGGGTCCTCCATCATCTTCTTCATGCCGGCGTCGCGGGTCGGCTTGTCCGGCCATTCGATCCAGGAAAACACCACCGTCTCCTCCGGCGTGGCTTTCACCGCGCCGAAGAAGTCGGTGGTCTTGCCGTGCGGTACGTCGTCACCCCAGCACTCAACCACGCGCAGCGCGCCGTATTCGATGAACACCACGTCGCCGGCGCGCGCATGGGCGAGGAACTTTTCCTTGTTGGCGGTGGGTACCGCCAGGACGAAACCATCGATGTAGCTCATTGCCTGCCTCCGCATGGACCGTGCCGCATGCACGGTCTTCAAGTAACCGACGAACCCGGGCATCGCGGATCGACATCGGGGGAAAGGTGGGTGAAAGCTGGAAGCAGAATGCACGCGCGGCGCGCGCGTATGCCAGATGGAGCCTGAATCAAGCCAGAAAATTCAGCAATGCGAAGACTGCTGTTTTCAGGGAGCGTTGTGGCGAATAACGGAGAATTTACATTCCCGATGCGATGGCGCCCTGGCGCTGCTGCACACCATAAGAAAGTAAAGGTGTACCCCCATGAAGAATTCGCTGATTGCTCTGGCCCTGGCCGCTGCCCTGCCGTTCACCGCCTCGGCTGCTGAGAACCTGTCCTACAACTACGCCGAAGCCGACTACGCCAAGACCGACGTTGAAGGCATCAAGGCCGACGGCTGGGGCGTGAAGGGTTCGTACGGCTTCCTGCCGAACTTCCACGCCTTCGGCGAGTACAGCCGCCAGGAAATCGACCACACCAACCTGAAGGTTGACCAGTGGAAGATCGGTGCCGGCTACAACGTCGAAATCGCGCCGACCACCGACTTCGTTGCCCGCGTCGCCTACCAGAAGTTCGACCCGAAGCACGGCCTGGACTTCAACGGCTACAGCGCTGAAGCCGGTATCCGCACCGCCTTCGGCGCCCACGCCGAGGTCTACGGCATGGTCGGCTACGAAGACTACGCCAAGAAGCACGGCGTCAATCCGGATGGCCAGTGGTACGGCCGCCTGGGTGGTCAGGTCAAGCTGAACCAGAACTGGGGCCTGAACGGCGAGCTGAAGATGAACCGCCACGGCGACAAGGAATACACCGTCGGCCCGCGCTTCAGCTGGTAATTGCGCCCTCGGCGCGATTCCGCGCTGCAGACGCTTCGACAGGCCCGGCATTCGCCGGGCCTGTTGCATTTGCGGGGATGCAAAACGAAATGCCATCTGACTGGTGGCGTGCGCGGGCCGGGCATTGCAAGGAATTGGATTCCGCCGCTGCGGGCACCGGCCTACGGTGGATGCCCCATGTTGCCTGGACATGCCGCGATGCCGCCGACTCTCCCGCCCCTGCTGCCTGATCGGCCATGCCGCCTGGCGCTGCTGGACCCGCATCCTGTGCTGCGGTTGGGCGTGGAAGTGCTGCTGCGCCAGCACAGTGGCGTGCAGGTACGGGTGAGCCTGTCCAGCGAGGCCCATCTGCTGCAGCTGCTGCAGCGCAGTCCACGCTGCGTCGACCTGCTGCTGATCGATGCGTTGCCGATGGGCAACCTGGGCGATGGCATGGCGTTGTTGCACGTGCTGTCGCAGCGCTGGCCGGCACTGCCGGTACTGGTGCTTTCGGCGCACTGCAATGCCAGTACGGTAACGACCGCCATGCGTGCCGGCGCGCGTGGCTTCCTGTCCAAGTCGACGCCGCCGGACCTGCTGCTGCGCGCGATCGATGTGGTCGCCCGCGGCGGGCGCTTCGTGCCTCCGGAGCTGCGTGCGGCACTCAACCTGCCACGCACCCGCAGGATGCCGGCGCCCACGCTGGCGCCACTGAGCCGGCGCGAACGTGAAGTGCTCGGGCTGGTGCTGAAAGGGGTCAGCACCAGCGAAATGGCCCTGCGGTCAGGGCGCTCGGCCAGCACGATCAGTTCGCAGAAAACCTCGGCCTACCGCAAGCTCGGCATCCGCGGCGACGGCGACCTGTTCCGCTTCCGGCAGCTGCTGGAATGCGGATGAGCGCGCTCACTCGCCCTGGTACTGCTTCTCTTCCACCAGCGCCGAACCGGCCACGCGGTTGATCTCGTTCTTCACCTGCACGCGTTCGCCATTGGTGCCATACACGCCGCGTGCCAGCTGGATGAACGCATCGTCGAACACCTGCGCCGCTTCCTTGTCGCGCAGCTGGTCCTGGATGTCCCACATGCGCTCGTTGATCGCCTTCAACTGCTGCTGCAGCGCGGCCAGCGCCGGCTGTGCCTGCAACTGCTGCTGCAACAGGGGCAGCAGGCCGTCCAGCTCGGTGCGCACGTTGGCCAGCTTGACGGCGTCGTCGATGCGTTCGGCCTTGATCTGGAGAATGGTGATCTTGTCGATCAGCTCGCCGATCGATACCGGGGTCAGGATGGCGTCCACGCGGTTGGTTCCTGGAAACAGGGCGCCATGATACCGCGCTGCTGGCACATGGCCCCGATCCACGGGATTTACGCCGAATTTGCGCCGCTGGCCGGGCAGCACCCTCGATCCGTTACGGGCACGCGCCCGACACTGCCGTCCCGGCGGCGCGACCGCCTTCGACGAGGAACACAGTGCAGTGAACAGCAAGGGGATGATGGCGGCAGTGGTGGCCGCACTGGCAGGGCTGCTCGGGATCGGCAGCGCGCAGGCACAGGTGCAGGCCAGTGGCAGCGCCGCGTTGACCAGCGACTACGTGTGGCGCGGCAGTTCGCAGAGCGAGGGTGACCCGGCAGTACAGGCCGGCGCGAAGATCGCGATCGCTTCGGGGTGGTACGCCAGCGTCTGGGGTTCCAACGTCTCGTTCAAACCGGACAATGGCGCGCGCAGCGAGTTCGATCTGGTGGCAGGCTGGTCCGGCGCGCTGGCACCGGACTGGACCCTGGATGCCAACCTGACCCGCTATGTGTACCCGGGCACCGGCCGCGCGCTGGACTGGACCGAGCTCAGCACCACCGCGACCTGGAAGCAGCGTGCCTGGCTGCAGGTCGCCC
Organism: Stenotrophomonas sp. YJH_SMC_29; assembly: GCF_059371235.1. Taxonomy (NCBI): domain Bacteria; kingdom Pseudomonadati; phylum Pseudomonadota; class Gammaproteobacteria; order Lysobacterales; family Lysobacteraceae; genus Stenotrophomonas; species Stenotrophomonas sp. YJH_SMC_29. The sequence goes on from NZ_JCAFUK010000009.1 coordinate 171,385, forward strand.
ATTCCAACGATGCACTGGCCGGCGGCCATCGCGGCACTTATGCCCAGCTGGGCGTGCGTGTGCCGCTGCATGAACGCTTCCGCCTGGAAGCGGCCGTGGGCCAGTACTGGCTGGCCACCGCACAGGGCCCGGATTACCTGCATGGCCAGCTCAGTGCCATTGCCACGCTGACCCCGGCATGGGAACTGCGCGCCACCGTGCATGACACCGACAACGCCGCCAAGCGCCTGTTCCCGGGCAATGCCGGTGGACGCTGGGAGCTGGCGCTGCAGGGCAGCTTCTAGTTCGACGATGCCGCCTGGCGCGCACGCAGCGCGCCGGGCAGCCACAGCAGCAGCGCCAGCACGGCCACGGCGGTACCGGCCACGCACACGCCGGTCCAGCCGAAGCGCGGGTAGACCTGTGCCGACAGCAGTGAACCCAGCGAGCCGCCGATGAAGTAGCCGGTCATGTAGCCGGCATTGAGGCGGTTGCGCGCCGCAGGCTGCAGTGCGTAGATCAGGTTCTGGTTGCTGACGTGCAGCAGCTGCGCGGCCATGTCCAGCATCACCACGCCGATCAGCAGTGCCGACAACGAGTGCGACGACAGCCCCAGCGGCAGCCACGACAGCAGCAACAGCACCAGGGCGATGGCGGTGGCGCGACCGCTCTGGCCACGGTCGGACATGCGGCCGGCCAGGCCGGCGGCCAGCGTGCCGGCCGCACCCACCAGCCCGAACAGGCCGATCGTCGCGTCGCTGTAGCCGTAGGGCGGCTGTGCCAGCAGGAACGCGAGCGGTGTCCAGAAGATCGCGAACATGGCGAAGCTGCAGGCGCCCAGCAGGGTGCGCTGGCGCAGCACCGGTTCCTGCACGAACAGCACGCCGATCGAACGCAGCAACGCGAAATAACCCAGCCCTGCACTGTGGTGGAAGCGGGGCAGGCCGCGCTGCAGTGCCAGTGCAGTCAGCACCAGGGCGCCGGCGGCGATCGCATACACCAGACGCCAGTCACCCAGGCTGGACAGCAATCCGGCCACGGTGCGCGCCAGCAGGATGCCCAGCAGCAGGCCACTCATCAGCGTGCCGACCACGCGGCCACGGTGTTCCGGTGCCGCCAGCGTGGCCGCGAACGGCACCAGCACCTGGGCCACCACCGAAAACAGGCCGGTGATCGCGGTGCCCACCAGCAACCAGGTCAGCGACGGTGCGCAGGCACTGATCACCAGCCCGCCGGCCGACAGCAGGCTCATCACCACGATCAGGCGCCGGCGTTCGAACAGGTCGCCCAGCGGCACCAGCAGGATCAGGCCGGCGGCATAGCTCAGCTGCGCGGCGGTGACCACCATGCCGGCCTGGCCGAACGGCACGCCGAACGCGTCGGCGATGGTGTGCAGCAGTGGCTGCGCATAGTAGTTGCTGGCCACGGCCACGCCGGTGGCAACCGACATCAGCAGCACCTGCCAGCGGTGCAGAGGGGGGAGCGACGGACTCACGCGGTGTTCCAGCAAGTGGGGTACACAGTGTCCGCCTGCTGCGGACATGATGGAAATGAATCATCATCATCCGTGTCATCTGAAAACAAGATAGCAGGATGAATCTCAAGCAGCTGGAGTTCGCCGTGGCCCTGGCCGAAGAGGGCAATTTCACCCGTGCCGCCGAACGCTGCCACGTGGTGCAGTCCGCGCTCAGCCACCAGATCGCCCATCTGGAGCAGGAACTGGGTGTCACGCTGTTCGAGCGCCTGCCGCGCCAGGTACGGGCCACCGCGGCCGGCGAGGCGTTGCTGGTGCATGCGCGCCAGGTGCAGGCCAGCCTGCGCCACCTGCGCGCCGACGTGGCCGCCGTCAGCGGCGAGGTACGCGGACTGCTGGCCATCGGGCAGATCTCCTCGCTGGCCGGCATCGACCTGGTGGCGATGCTCGCGGCGTTCCAGCAGGTGCACCCGCAGGTGGAATTCCAGTTGCGGGTGGACAGGAGTGAGGACCTGATTGCGCAGGTGCAGTCGCGCGCGCTGGATGTGGCATTGGTCGGGCTGGCACCCTCGGCACCCCTGGATGGGGTCTGCCACCAGATGCTGCAGGAGGAGGATCTGGTGGCCGTGCTGGCGCCGTCGCATCGCCTGGCCGGGCAGCCGCGCCTGCCATTGACCGCGCTGCAGGATGAGGCGCTGGTCGACTTCCCGCGCGGCACCGGTGCGCGCCGGCAGACCGACGATGCGTTCGCCGCCGCTGGCGTGCCGCACGCGGTGCGTTTCGAGGTCAACCTGATGGAACTGGTCGAACGCTTCGTCCGCCATGGGCTGGCCGTCGGCATCGTGCCGGCGTCGATCGCCGACGGCTTCGAGGGCGTGGTGCGGATTCCATTGCAGCCGACCCCGACCCGGCGCGTGCACCTGGTCTGGCAGCGACTGCCGGCGCCGGCCGCGCGCGCCTTCGTCGAGGCGGTGCTCAGCCGCGCAGGCGCAGGCTCAGGCCCTTGAGGAAGTTGCGCAGCATCTGGTCCAGGCAGCGCCGGTAGTTGGCGTGCCCGGGCTGGCGGAACAGCGCGCCGACTTCGGACTTGGACACGTTGAAGCCGGCGCTGGCGAAGATCTCCATCAGGTCCACGTCGCGCAGCTGGAAGGCCACCCGCAGCTTCTTCAGCACCAGGTTGTTGTCGATGCGGGTTTCCACCGCCCGCTGCGGCTGGCTCTCGTCGCGTCCGCGCAGGTGCACGATCAGGCCGTCGAGGAAGTGCGCCAGCGCGCTGTCGTTCATCGCCTCGAAACCGGCTTCGTCCTCGCGGCGCAGCCAGGCTTTCACCTGTTCGGTATCCACGGTGAAGGCCGGATCGGCCATCTGGCACAGGGCGACCACGTGCTGGTCACCCAGGTCCAGGGAATAGCGCACGCTGCGCAGGACATCGTTGTTGATCATGGCCCGATTGTACCGGTCACCCTGCAGCTGGGGGTCAGATCGCTTTGCGGAGGAAGGGGGATCTGACCCCGGATCTGGCTGATCGGGCAACACAGAGACCAACCGACGGTGCCAGAATGGGGGTCTGGTTTTTCCCCTGGAGTTGCCTGATGACCCGCACTGTCCTGATTACCGGCGCCACGTCCGGCTTCGGCGCCGCCGCTGTCCACCGCTTCGCCCAGGCGGGCTGGAAGGTGATCGCCACCGGCCGCCGCAGTGAACGCCTGCAGCCGCTGGTCGAGCGCTACGGCAAGGACGTGGTGCACGCCGCCGCCTTCGATATCCGCGACGCGGTGGCGATGGAAGCGGCGCTGCTGGCGCTGCCGCCGGCCTTCGGCGAGATCGACCTGCTGGTCAACAACGCGGGCCTGGCGCAGGGCACCGCACCGGCACAGAGCGCCAGGCTGTCGGACTGGACCACGATGATCGACACCAACATCACCGCGCTGGTGACCCTGACCCACCGCCTGTTGCCGCAGCTGGTGGAGCGCAAGGGCGCGATCATCAACATTTCGTCGGTAGCCGGTGTCTACCCGTACCCGGGCGGCAATGCCTACGGCGGTACCAAGGCCTTCGTCAGCCAGTTCTCGCTCGGCCTGCGCTCGGACCTGCACGGCACCGGCGTGCGCGTGACCACGATCGAGCCGGGGATGGCCGAGACCGAGTTCACCGTGGTCCGCACCCATGGCGACCAGAACGCCTCGGACAAGCTGTACAGCGGTGCCAATCCGATGACGGCCGAAGACATCGCCGAACAGATCTTCTGGGTGGCCACGCTGCCCCCGCACCTGAACATCAATCGCCTGGAGCTGATGCCGGTCAGCCAGTCGTTCGCCGGTTTCCAGGTTGCCCGCGAGGGCTGACGCCGTATGTAAAGTCGAGCCATGTTCGACTCAGCAGGAACAAAAAAAAGCCGGGCACTGCCCGGCTTTTTCATTCAGATCGGCAGCCTCACTGCGCCTTGATCGCCATCGCCTGCAGGCCGGTGCCGTCCAGCTTCTGCTTGGCTTCGGACAGTTCGCTGGCGCTGCCGTACGGCCCCATGCGCACGCGGTACACGGTCTTGCCGTTGATCTGCGCCGACTCCACGCGTGCGGCCAGGCCCATCATCGCCAGCTTGGCCTTGGTGGCTTCGGCGTCGCCGGAGGCACCGAAGGCGCCTGCCTGCAGGATGTAGCGGGCGTTGTCGGCGGCCGCTGGTGCGGCAGCGGCCGTTGCCGGCGCGGTCTCCGCCCGCGGTGCCGCCGGGGTGGCCGCCGTGCTGGTGGACGCCGGCGCGGTGCTGGCCGGCGGCGTTGCCGCCGTCGGGCGCTCGCTCAGCGGTGCCGGCAGTGGGCGGCTGGCGGCGGCCGCCGGTGCGGTGCTGGCGACGCTGGCGGTTGCCGCGGGGGCGGTGCTGGCCGGCGGTACCGGCTTGCCCTCCAGCGCGGCTTGCGCGCGCGACGCTTCCGCCTTGGCCCGGCGCTGGTCCTCGGCGCGCGCGCTGGCGGCCAGTTCGGCATCGGACATTTCCACTTCCTTGCCCGGCAGCAGGGTGTAGAAGTCGTACTGCGTCGCGGCGGGCTTCTCCGCCTCGGCCGGCTTCGGCGTGGCCGGCGGTGCGGCCGGCTGGCCACCGACATCGCTGTCGGCATCAGCGACCGGGGCCGGCTGCGCGTTCGGGTTCGGCTGCGGGCCGGCGCGCAGGAAACCATCGCCATCGCCCTTGAACAGGTTCGGCGCCGCCAGGAACACCACGGCGGCGATCGCCACACCGGCCACCAGCCACACCCATCCGGGTGTGCCCTGGCTGCTGCTGTTGCGTCGTGCCTGGCTTTTGCCGCGTCGTGCTGCCATGTGTACTGCGTCTCCTGATGCTTACATTTTTTCCGGGGCGCTCACGCCCAGGAGTTCGAGGCCATTGGCCAGCACCTGGCGCGCCGCGCAGGCCAGGGTCAGCTTGGCGTTGCGGTCGGCGGCGTCGTCCACCAGCACCGGCGTCCCGTGATACCACGTGTGGAAGGCATGCGCCAATTCACGCAGGTATTGCGCCACCAGGTGCGGCTCCAGCGCCACGCCGGCCGCTTCCACCACTTCCGGGTACCGCGAGATCTCGTTCATCAGCAGCAGCGAGGCGTCGTCGGCCAGGCGACCGAGATTGGCCAGGCCATCGCCCTGCTCGTAGACCAGGCCCTTTTCCTGTGCCTGGCGCAGCAGGCTGCACACGCGGGCGTGCGCGTACTGCACGTAGAACACCGGGTTGTCGTTGCTCTGCTGGCGGGCCAGGTCGATGTCGAAGGTCAGCTGCGAATCGGGCTTGCGCGCGATCAGGAACCAGCGGGTGGCATCGCGGCCGGCTTCCTCGATCAGGTCGCGCAGGGTGAAGTAGCTGCCGGCACGCTTGGACAGCTTCACTTCCTCGCCGCCGCGCATCACGGTGACCATCTGGTGCAGCACGTATTCCGGCCAGCCCTGCGGGATGCCCACTTCCAGCGCCTGCAGGCCGGCGCGCACGCGTGCCAGCGAACCGTGGTGGTCGGCGCCGAGTTCGGTGATCGCGCGCTCATAGCCGCGCTGCCACTTGGACAGGTGGTAGGCCACGTCCGGCACGAAGTAGGTGAAGGTGCCGTCGGACTTGCGCATCACGCGGTCCTTGTCGTCACCGAAGTCGGTACTGCGCAGCCACAGCGCGCCGCCTTCCTCATAGGTGTGGCCGGACGCCTGCAGCTTGGCCACGGCCTCGGCAACCTTGCCGTCGGCGTACAGCGAGCTTTCCAGGAAGTAGATGTCGAAGTCGACACCGAACGCGGCCAGGTCCAGGTTCTGCTCGTTGCGCAGGTACGCCACCGCGAAACGGCGGATCGCCTGCATGTCGTCCGGGTCCTTGGCGCCGACCACGATGCTGCCTTCCAGATCGACGCTGGCGCCGGCCATGTAGGCGCGGGCGACATCGGCAATGTACTCACCGCGGTAGCCGCCTTCCGGCCAGCCGTCCTGATCGGGTGCGATGCCCTTGATCCGCGCCTGGGTGGACAGCGCCAGGTTCTCGATCTGCACGCCGGCGTCGTTGTAGTAGAACTCGCGCTTGGCATTCCAGCCGTTGGCATCCAGCACGCGGGCCACGCAGTCGCCGATGGCCGCTGCGCGGCCATGGCCGACGTGCAGCGGGCCGGTCGGATTGGCCGAGACGTATTCCACGCCCACCGTGCGGCCGTTGCCGGAGAGGTTGCGGCCGTAATCGTGGCCTTCCTTGATGACCGAGGCGGCTTCGCGCTGGTACGCGGCCGGAGCCAGGTGGAAGTTGATGAAGCCGGGACCGGCGATCTCGACCTTGCTGACGTCCTCGCTGCGCGGCAGCGCCTCGACCAGCGCCTGCGCCAGTGCGCGCGGATTGCTGCGCGCGGCCTTGGCCAGCAGCATCGCGGCGTTGGTGGCGAAGTCGCCGTGGTCACGGGTCTTCGGGCGCTCGACCACGAAGTCCGGCGGCAGGGAGTCGGCGGGCAGGGTGCCATTGGCGCGCAAGGCTTCGATGCCTTGGCTGATCAGGGCGCGGAGGAGATTTTTCACGAGGCCTGCTGTGAGAATGAGCGGCGGAATCGCCCATTTTAGCGCAGATGCCCGCGCCCACGCTGACCAGAACATGCCTGTGGGGGCCCCGCCCGCGCCTGGCGGGCGGGGCTCAGCCGAACAGGCGCGGCTGGGGCGGGGACAGCAGCCCTCGTTCAGCAAATGAAACGGGGCGGCCCTCGCCGACCACGAAGTGGTCCAGCAGGCGCACGTCCACCAGGGCCAGCGCCTGCTGCAGTTCGTCGGTGATGCGGGTATCGGCGCCGGAGGGCTCCGGGTCGCCGGAGGGGTGGTTGTGGCTGAGGATCACCGCCGCCGCGTTGTGCAGCAGGGCGCGCCGCACCACCTCGCGGGGATAGACCGGCGCGGCGTTGATGGTGCCCTGGAACAGCTCCTCGCAGGCGATCAGGCGGTGGCGGTTGTCGAGGAACAGCGCCATGAAGATCTCGCGGGCCTGGCCGCGCAGGCGGTGCTGCAGGTAACGGCCCACCGCGACGGGATTGTTGCCGACCGCCTCGCCCTGCTGCAGCTCGGCAGCCAGGTAGCGCTGGGCCAGTTCCAGCCCGGCGGCCAGGGCACAGCTGCGCGCCGGGCCCAGCCCAGGCAGCCGGGCCAGCTCCCGGGCCGGGCGGTCCAGCAGCACGCGCAGCGGGCCATGCGCCTGCAGCAGGTCGCGCGCGGTCTGCACCGCGTCGCGCCCGCCGAAGCCCGAGCCGAGGAACAGCGCCAGCAGCTCGGCGTCGGACAAGGTGGCGGGGCCGCGGGCGATCAGCTTCTCGCGGGGACGTTCCTGTTCGGGCCAGTCATGGATGGGCATGCCTGCATCATCGCCGGTGCGGGTGAGGCGTCCCATCGGGGCAGCACGCATGCCAGGGTCGGCCGTTGCCTCAGCCGCGCCGCGACTGCAGGTAGGCGAACAGTTCCTGGTTGTTCTGCAGGCCCAGCTTGCGCTTGGCTTCGGCCTTCTGCCGGCTGATCGTCTTCGGGCTGCGCCCGCAGTGGACGGCGATGGCGTTCACCTTCAGCCCGGCGGCCAGCAGGTCCAGTACTTCCTGCTCGCGGGCCGACAGCGCGGCCGGTTCGCGCGCGAACATCAGGTCGCGCGCCTGCAGGTGGTGGCGCAGCTGCTGCGAGACGAATACCTGGCCTGCCAGGGCGGCGTTCAGCGCCTGCGGCAACTCGCCGAAATCGGCGCACTTGTCGACCAGGCCGCCGACCCCGTCGCGCAGCAGGCCGTCGAGCAGGCCGGGGTGGCGGGCGCCGGTGAGCACCACCACGGGCGTGCCGGGGTGGCGTGCGCGCAGTTCAGCGATCAGGTCCGCGCCGTCGGGACCGTCGCCCGGCATGGAGAGATCGGTCAGCACGGCGTCGCAGTCGTGGCGTTCGACCAGGTGCAGCAGTTGGGCGCCGTCGCGCGCGCTGCCGACAACCTCCATCAGGTGGGTCTGCAGCACGATGCGGATGCCGTGCAGGACGACGGGATGGTCGTCGGCGATGATGATGCGCGGGTGCACGCGGGATCCTCGAAAAGCGAAGCGGCACACCTGTGGTGGCCACCGACGATTCTGCAAACGTGGCCGGCCCGCAGGTATAGGAAAGTTCCGAATCGCACTGGCCTGAACCCCGGAAGCGCTGTGGTCCAAGTCCCATCTGCTGATAGCCGCCCGCTATGTGCGCCGTGTACCGGGACATTACCGACCATCGGGTAAGCTAATGCCCTCGTTTGCACAGGAATTCCAGGTGGCTGACTCCCCCAACGCTTCCCCCGCGCCGGTTCGCGCGCTGGAAGGCCAGAAACTGCTGTTGTGCGTCGGAGGCGGGATCGCGGCCTACAAGGCTCTGGAACTGGTGCGGCGGCTGCGTGACGCCGGCGCCCAGGTCCAGGTGGCGATGACCGCCGGCGCCCAGCAGTTCGTCACCCCCCTCAGCTTCCAGGCCCTGTCCGGGCAGCCGACCCGCACCACGCTGTGGGACAGCGCCGCCGAACAGGCCATGGGCCACATCGAGCTGGCCCGCTGGGCCGACCGCATCGTGGTCGCGCCGGGGACCGCCGACCTGCTGGCACGCCTGGCCCAGGGCCATGCTGATGACCTGGTCAGTACCCTGTGCCTGGCCAGCACCGCGCCGCTGACGATCTGCCCGGCGATGAACCATCGCATGTGGCTGCATCCGGCCACCCAGGCCAACATCGCGCTGCTGCGCCAGCGGGGCGCGCAGGTGATCGGCCCGGTCGATGGCCCGCTGGCCGAAGGCGAATCCGGCCCCGGTCGCCTGGCCGAGCCCGGCGACATCGTGGCCGCGCTGGCCGCCAATGGCGGCAGCGCCGCGGCCGTTGCCGCGCCGGAGACCCGCGCGCTGCAGGGCCTGCGCCTGCTGATCAGCGCCGGCCCGACCTACGAAGACATCGATCCGGTGCGCTACGTCGGCAACCGCAGCAGCGGCAAGATGGGCTTCGCCCTGGCCGCCGCCGCCGCCGCGCTGGGCGCGGAGGTGGTGCTGGTCAGCGGACCGGTACAGCTGCCGACGCCGCCGGGCGTGCAGCGCATTGATGTGCGTTCGGCCGCGCAGATGCGCGATGCCGTGCTGACGTCCCTGCCTGCCGACATCTACATCGGTGCCGCCGCGGTGTCGGACTACACGCCGCGCCAGGTTGCCACGCAGAAGCTGAAGAAGACCGCTGACAGCCAGTCGCTGGTGATCGAGCTGGTGCGCACGCCGGACATCCTTGCCGAAGTTGCGGCGCAGACCCAGTCGCTGAAGCTGGTGGTCGGCTTCGCCGCCGAGACCCACGACGTGGAGAAGTACGCACGCGGCAAGCTGATCGACAAGCGCCTGGACCTGGTGATCGCCAACCAGGTGGGCATCAGCGGCGGCGGGTTCGAGAGCGACAACAATGCCGCCACGGCCTTCTGGCAGGACGGTGAACAGGTATTCCCGGCCACCTCCAAGCGCGAGCTGGCCGAACAACTGCTGGCGCTGATCGCGCGGAGACTCCAGGCATGACCCAGGCATCCCTTTCCCAACCGCTGCAGGTCAAGCTGCTCGACCCGCGCTTCGGCGACAGCTGGCCGCTGCCGGCCTATGCCACCGAGGCCAGCGCCGGCATGGACCTGCGCGCGGCGCTGGATACCGCGCTGACCCTGCAGCCGGGCGACACCGCGCTGGTGCCCAGCGGCCTGGCCATCCACATCGCCGACCCGAACCTGTGCGCGGTGATCCTGCCGCGCTCGGGGCTGGGCCATCGCCACGGCATCGTGCTGGGCAACGGCACCGGCCTGATCGACGCCGACTACCAGGGGCCGCTGCTGATCAGCGTCTGGAACCGTGGCCGCGAGGTGTTCACCATCGAGCCGGGCGATCGCATCGCGCAGCTGGTGGTGGTTCCGATCGCCCGCGTGAGCCTGCAGGTGGTGGATACTTTCACCGACAGCGTGCGGGGCGCGGGTGGATTCGGCCATACCGGGGTGCGTTGACAGGGGGCATCGATGAGCGGCATCGGGGAAGGACAGCGGGGACGGTCGTTGGGACGCAGTGCACCCCTGCTGGGGGTACTGCTGATCCTGCTGGCCGGCTGGTTCGGATGGAGTGCGGTGCAGCAGTGGCGGCAGGAGGCCAACGGGCAGGCGCTGGAAGAGGCGCGTGACCAGGCCGTGCAGGGCCTGCAGCAGGCCGCTGCGGGCCAGTTGCAGCAGCTGCAGCAGCAGTTGAAGAACGATCGCGTGCAGCAGGCGCTGCAGGCTGGCGATGCCGCTGCGGCGGCGCTGGCCGTGCGCGAGGGCTGGAGCGGGGTCGAGCAGGTCGAGGTGCTGGCGGCCGATCTGGCCAACGCCTATGCCGATCCGGCCGCCTTCGGCTATGCGCGGCTGGCGCTGCTGGAAGCCGCGCTGGCCGACGCCAAGCCCAGCCTGCGCGTGGTCCGCGACGGCGGTGGCAACCGCCTGGGCCTGGCCGCGCCGGTGCAGCTGGGCAGCCTGGGGCCGGCCGTCATCTATGTGCGCCAACCGCTGCTGCGGCTGACTTCACCGCTCGACCAGGTCAGCGCGCCGTCGGCCGGCTTCCTCGGCCTGCGCCAGGGAGGATTCGATCTGGTCACCCAGGGCGACCCGAGCCTGGCCGAAAGTGCGGAGGCGCTGGCGCGACCCGTGGCCGGCACGCCGCTGCGGCTGGTCGCGTCGGTGCCCAACGTCGAGGCCGGCCCGCTCGGCCTCGGTGCGCTGGCCAGTGCCATCGTCGCGCTGCTGCTGGCGTTCATTGCCGTGTTGCTGGTGGTCGGCCGCGACCGGCTGCCGAAGTCGCTGCCGTTGCCGCGCCGCGCCGCAGCGTCCGAAGCCGACCATGGCCCGACCCTGAGCGAGAGCCTGCAGCAGGCGCCGCCACCGGTGGCGAACCTGGCCGGCAGTGGCGATGCCACGCCACCGCCGCCACCGCCGGTGCCTGTCGAAGAACTGGCCGCCGGCATCTTCCGCGCCTACGACATCCGCGGCGTGGTGGGCAGCGAACTGACGCCGAAGACCGCCGCGCTGATCGGCCAGGCCATCGGCACCGTGGCGCTGGAGCAGGGCCTGCGCGAGGTGGTGGTCGGCCGCGATGGCCGCCTGTCCGGACCGGAGCTGACGGCCGGGCTGGCCGAAGGCCTGCGCCGTGCCGGCTGCGCGGTGATCGACATCGGCCTGGCGCCGACCCCGCTCGTGTACTACGCCGCGTTCCACCTGCGGACCGGCACCTGCGTGGCGGTCACCGGCAGCCACAATCCGCCCGAGTACAACGGCTTCAAGGTGGTCATCGGCGGCGAAACGCTGTCCGGCGAGGCGATCACCGACCTCTACCAGCGCATCGTCGAGGGCCGCCTGGTGCAGGCCGCCGAGCCGGGTGACTACCAGCAGCGCGACGTCAGTGCCGACTACATCCAGCGCATCGCCGATGACGTGCAGCTGGACCGTCCGCTGAAGGTGGTGGCCGACGCCGGCAATGGCGTGGCCGGCGCACTGGCCCCGCAGCTGCTGGAAGCAATCGGCGCCGACGTCATCCCGCTGTACTGCGATGTCGACGGTACCTTCCCCAACCATCATCCCGACCCGAGCGAGCCGGCCAACCTGGAAGACCTGGTGCAGACGGTCAAGCGCTTCGGTGCCGATCTCGGCGTGGCCTTCGATGGTGATGGCGACCGGCTGGGCGTGGTCACCGGCGAAGGCAGGATCATCTATGCCGACCGCCTGCTGATGCTGTTCGCCGCCGATGTGCTGATGCGCAATCCGGGCGCGATGGTGATCTACGACGTGAAGTGCACCGGCAAGCTGTCCGACCATGTGCTGCGCAACGGTGGCAGCCCGCTGATGTGGAAGACCGGGCATTCGCTGATGAAGGCGAAGATGCGCGAGACCGACGCCGAACTGGCCGGCGAGATGAGCGGCCACTTCTTCTTCAAGGAGCGCTGGTTCGGTTTCGACGACGGCCTGTACGCCGCTGCGCGCCTGCTGGAGATCCTGGCCCAGCGCGAGGAAACCCCGGACGAGGTGCTGGGCGAACTGCCGGAGATGGTCGCCACGCCGGAGCTGAAGGTCCCGGTGGCCGAGGGGACGCCGCATGCGCTGGTGGCGATGCTGGTGGCGGCGGCGCAGTCGCCGGACAACCCGTACGTGGGCGGTCGCCTGTCGACCATCGACGGCCTGCGCGTGGACTTCGCCGATGGCTGGGGCCTGGTGCGTGCCTCCAACACCACCCCGGTGCTGGTGCTGCGTTTCGAGGGCAACGACGAGGCGGCACTGGAGCGCATCCAGGCCCTGTTCCGCAGCCAGCTGCAACCGGTGCTGGGCGATACCCCGCTGGGGTTCTGACCCCTTTGGACGCTGCAGCAGAATGGGTAGTGCCGGCCGCTGGCCGGCAAGCCCAATTGCCGGCCAGCGGCCGGCACTACCCCTTGAACCGCAATCCCACGCCCGGTTCGGTGAACAGGTAACGCGAATCCAGCGCCGAGTCGCCCAGCTTGTGCCGCAGCTTGCCCACCAGGATGCGCAGGTAATGGGTGTCGTGCTGGTGGGTCGGGCCCCAGATTTCCTGCAGGATCTGCGGCTGGGTCACTACCCGCCCGGCATTGCGCAGCAGCAGCGACAGCAACGCATACTCCTTGCGGGTCAACGCCACCGCTTCGCCATCAAGGGTGACTTCACGGCGCACCAGGTCCACGTGCAGATGGCCATCGTCGAACACCGGCGGGGTGCCGTCGGTCGGCACGCTGCGCGTGCGCAGCAGCGCCCGCACCCGCGCCATCAGCTCCTGCGTGCCGAACGGCTTGGTCACGTAGTCGTTGGCGCCGGTGTCCAGCGCGCGCACCTTCTCCGCTTCGCCGGCGCGCACGGTCAGCATGATCACCGGCACCTGGCTCCACTGCCTCAGTTGTTCCAGCACCTCGTGGCCTTCCATGTCCGGCAGGCCGATGTCCAGGATCACCAGGTCCATGTCCTCGCTGGCGGCCAGCTGCAGGCCTTCCTGGCCGGTGGCCGCCTGCCGCACCTGGTAGCCCTGCGCGCGCAGGCTGATGTCCAGGAACCGGCGGATCTGGGTTTCATCGTCGATCACCAGCACGCGTGCGGCCGGCACGCTGGCATCAATCGGGGTCGGGCTCATCGTGGGAGGCTGGCTTGAGCAGGGGCAGGGTGATGCGGATCAGGGTACCGCGACCGTCGCGTCCGGGCAGCGCCTGCACGCTGCCGCCATGTGCGCCGATCATGCCCTGGCAGATGGTCAGGCCCAGGCCGGTGCCGTGGCGGCCGCGGTCGCCGCGCTCGACGCTGTAGAACATGTCGAAGATGCGCGCACGCTCGTCATCGGGAATGCCGGGGCCGGCATCGATCACATCGATGCGCAGCTGTCCGTCCAGTTCGCGCGCCTGCACCTGCACGGCGGCGTCGGGCGGCGAGAACTTGGCCGCGTTCTCCATCACGTTGAACACCGCCTGTTCGACCAGCGCCGGGTGCACCCAGATCGGCGCCAGCGTGGCCGGAATGTCCAGCTCCAGCCGCACCTTCGGCTGGTAGCGCTGCAGGCGCCGCGCCGCCGAGCCGATCAGTTCGTCCACCCCGATCCAGTCGCGGTTGATCTTCAGCCCTTCGTGACCCAGGCGGGTCATGTCCAGCAGGTTCTGGATGTAGCGGTCCAGCCGCTCGCCTTCGACCAGGATGGTGTCCAGCAGGGCACGGCGATCGGCCGTGTCCATTGCCGCGCCGTAACTGGCCAGGCTGTCGGCCGAACCGATCATCGCCGCCAGTGGCGAGCGCAGGTCGTGCGACACCGAAGAAAGCAGGGCCGAGCGCAACCGCTCGGTCTCGTTGCTGACATGTGCCTGCTCCAGTTCGGCCACCAGCCGGGTACGCAGTGCGGCCTGCGCGATGTCATCGACCATCGCTTCGGCCAGCTGCCGCTGTTCGGGCAGCAGGCGTGCCTGTGCGCCGGGCAGGTACAGGCCGGCCACGCCGATCGCGCGATCTTCGCCATCCAGCAATGGCAGGAACCACCACTGCGCACCGGCCAGGGTGTCGGTGAAGCGCCCGCTGGGCTGGCCATGGCGCAGCGCCCAGTCGGCGGCGGCGAGGTCGGTGTCGCCGGGCTGGCTGCGGCCACCGGTTGCGGTATCCGCGCCGATCCGCAGCCACGCCGGCACGTCCATCGCCTGTTCCAGGGCATGTCGACCCGCCTGCGCCACCTCGCCGTTGCCAGCGGCGCTGGCCAGCTGGCGGCCCAGCTGCTGGCGCGCGCGCGCATGGCGGTTGGCCGCACGCAGCGCGATGACCTGCATGCGCAGGCGCGAGGCCAGGCGCCCGGCCACCAGTGCCGCGGCCAGGAACAGGAACACGGTGATCACGCCCTGGCGTGCACCGATGGCGAAGGTGAAGCGGGGCGCGATGAACAGGAAGTTGTAGGCGAGGAAGCACAGAATCGCCGCCATCACCGCGACGCTGGCGCGCGTGCGCGCCGCCACCAGCACCACTGCCACGATGAACACCATCGACAGGTCGGCCATGCCGACCCAGCGTTCGGCCAGCCAGGCCACCGCACAGGCCAGCGCGGTGGCGATCAGCGCCTGCACCGGCTCGTAGCTGATGCCGCGCATCGGTGGCAGCAGGCCCTCGCGGCGCGAGCGCGCCCGGGCCTGCGGCGTGCTGATGATGGTGATCTCGTAGTGCGCGCCGCGCTGGATCAGCTGCTGGGTGAGGGTACGGTTGAACATCCGCGCCAGCGGACGCTCACGGGTCCGCCCCAGCACCAGGGTCGACACGCCGTTGTGCGCGGCGTGGTCGAGCAGGGCATCGGCAATGCTCGATCCATGCAGCAGTTCGGCGTCGCCACCCAGGCGACGTGCCAGGGCGAAGGCCGCATCGATCTCGCGCCGCGTGGCCTCGTCCTGGCGCCGGCCCTGCACGGTCACCACCGTCCACGGTGCGTCGCGGCGCTCGGCGATGCGACGCGCCACCCGCACCAGGTACTCGCTCTGGCCACCGCCATCGATGGCCACCAGCACGCCGCGCCGCAGCGGCAGGTTGCCTTCACCCCGCGCGGCGCGGGTTTCGCGCAGGCTGCTGTCGACGCGGTCGGCGGCTTCCTGCATCGCCAGCTCACGCAGGGCGGTCAGGTTGGCCGGCGAGAAGAACGCCTGCAGCGCCTGCGCGGCCTGCTCGGGCACATAGACCTTGCCCTGCTGCAGGCGCGCGATCAGTTCGCGCGGGGGCAGATCGACCAGCACGATGTCGTGCAGGCGATCGAGCACGCCGTCCGGTACGGTCTCGCTGACGCGCACGCCGGTGATGCGCATCACCACGTCGTTGAGGCTTTCCAGATGCTGGATGTTGACCGTGGTCCAGACGTCGATGCCAGCGTCCAGCAGCTCCATCACATCCTGCCAGCGTCGCTCGTGGCGGCTGCCCGGCGCGTTGCGGTGGGCCAGTTCATCCACCAGCACCAGGGCCGGATGCCGTGCCAGCACGGCATCCAGGTCCATCTCCTGCAACGTGTGGCCGTGGTAGGCCACTTCCTTCAGCGGCAGCTGCGGCAGGCCCTCCAGCAGCGCCTGGGTATCGGCACGGCCATGGGTTTCCACCAGCCCGACCATCAGGTCCACGCCGCGGCGCAGCTGTTCCTGGGCGCGGGTCAGCATGGTGTAGGTCTTGCCCACGCCCGGCGCGGCGCCGAGGAACACGGTCAGCTTGCCACCGGCTTCGCGTTGCAGGCCTTCCACCAGGGCATCGGCCTGGCGGGTACGCGCATCAGTCATGGGGGCCGCTGTCATGGCCGCCATTGTGCGCGCAGCCGGTGCAGGCTGGCATCACGGTGCCTTGGCCGCATGGTCCAGCGCGAAATTCAGCGTGACCACGTTCACCCGCGGCTGGCCGAACAGGCCCCACTGGCGCCCCTCGGTATGTGCCTGCACCAGCGCCTGCACGCGCTCCACCGGCAGGCCACGGGCACGCGCCACGCGTGCCACCTGCAGTTGAGCAGCGGCCGGCGACAGCTGTGGATCCAGGCCGCCGCCGGACTGGGTGACCAGATCGGCCGGCACCTGCGTCGGCGCGACGCCTTCGCGCGCAGCCACCGCCGCGGTGCTGGCGGCAACCCGCTCGGCCAGGGCCGGGTTGCTGCGCGCCAGGTTGGAACCGGCCGCGGCCATCGGGTCGTAGTTGGCCGCCGACGGCCGTGCCTGGAAGTAGCCATCACCGGTGAACGGCTGCGACAGCCAGGCCGAGCCGCGCACCTGGCCGTTGCCGTCGCGCAGCAGGCTGCCCTCGGCCTGGGTGGGGTAGGCCAGGCCGGCGAAACCGGTGGCGATGCCGGCGTAGACCGCGCCGGCCAGCAGCAGGGTGGCCAGGCCCAGGCCGATCGCCGGGCGCCAGCCGGCGCCGTCCTGCAGGCTGGCCACGCGGGCCTCGGCTTTCGCTTCGCGGGGCAGGGAGGTGGAGGTGGAAGCAGAACGGTTCATGCGCCGAATACCAGGACAAGGAAGAGGTCGATCAGCTTGATCGCCGCGAACGGCAACAGCACGCCGCCGAGGCCGTACACCAGCATGTTCCGGCGCAGCAGCGCGGTGGCCGTGGCCGGACGGAAGCGCACGCCACGCAGGGCGAGCGGGATCAGCGCGGGAATCACCAGCGCGTTGAAGATCAGCGCCGCCAGCACCGCATTGCGCGGGCTCGACAGCTGCATCACGTTCAGTGCGGCCATGGCCGGAACCGCAGCGGCAAACAGCGCCGGCAGGATCGCGAAGTACTTGGAGACGTCGTTGGCCAGCGAGAAGGTGGTCAGCGCGCCGCGGGTGATCAGCTGCTGCTTGCCCACCTCCACCACCGCCAGCAACTTGGCCGGGTCCGAATCGAGGTCGACCATGTTGCCGGCCTCCTTCGCCGCCTGCGTGCCGGAGTTCATCGCCAGGCCGATGTCGGCCTGGGCCAGCGCGGGAGCGTCGTTGGTACCGTCACCCACCATCGCCACCAGGCGGCCACCGGACTGTTCCTGGCGGATGCGCGCCAGCTTGTCTTCCGGCCGGGCTTCGGCGATGTAGTCATCGACACCGGCTTCGGCGGCGATGGCGGCAGCGGTCAGCGGATTGTCACCGGTGATCATCACCGTGCGGATGCCCATCGCCCGCAGCTGCGCGAACTTCTCGCGCATGCCGTGCTTGACCACGTCCGACAGCTCGATCACGCCCAGTACGTGGCGGCCCTCGGCCACCACCAGCGGGGTGGCGCCATTGCGCGCGACCTGCTCGACGCGGCCGGCCAGTTCAGCCGGCACGTTGCCGCCGAGCGCCTGCACGTGGGCGCGGATCGCATCGGCAGCGCCCTTGCGGATCTGCCGCCCATGCTCCAGATCGACGCCGGACATGCGGGTCTGCGCACTGAAGGCCAGGTACTCGGCACGGTCCGGCTCGGCGGTGGCGCAGCCCTGTTCGCGCGCCAGGCGCACGATCGACTTGCCTTCCGGGGTCGGGTCGGCCAGCGAGGACAGCAGTGCCGCCTCGCGCAGCTGGCTGGCGTCGATGCCGGCCAGCGGATGGAAGTGGCTGGCCTGGCGGTCGCCGTAGGTGATGGTGCCGGTCTTGTCCAGCAGCAGCACGTCGACGTCGCCGGCCACTTCCACCGCCTTGCCCGACTTGGCCAGCACGTTGGCGGCCAGCGCACGGTTCATGCCGGCGATGCCGATGGCCGGCAGCAGGCCGCCGATGGTGGTCGGGATCAGGCACACCAGCAGCGCGATCAGCAGCAGCGGGTCGACCTTGACGCCCACGGCCGCACCGATGGCCGGCAGCGTGGCCACCACTACCAGGAAGGTCAGCGTCATCGCCGCCAGCAGCAGGGTCAGTGCGATCTCGTTCGGGGTCTTCTGCCGGTTGGCGCCTTCCACCAGCGCGATCATCCGGTCCAGGAAGCTGTGGCCCGGCTCGGCGGTGACACGCACGATGATCTGGTCGGACAGCACCTTGGTGCCGCCGATCACGCCGGAGCGGTCGGTGCCGGCCTCGCGCAGCACCGGCGCGGATTCACCGGTCACCGCCGCTTCGTTGATGGTGGCCAGGCCCTGCACGATCTCGCCATCGGCCGGTACCAGCTCGCCGGCACTGACGATCACGTGGTCGCCCGGGCGCAGCTCGGCGGCCGGCACCTGGGCTTCCGGCGCTCCCGGCTGCGGCGCCGCCAGCCGGCGCGCCACCAGGTCCTGGCGGGCACGGCGCAGCGAAGCGGCCTGGCCGCGGCCACGGGCTTCGGCGACCGCCTCGGCGAAATTGCCGAACAGGACGGTCACCAGCAGGATCGCGGTCACCGCCAGGCCGAAGCCCAGCGGCGCATTGCCGGTCAGGGTGACGATCGCGGCCACGATCGTGCCGGCCATCACCACCGCCATCACCGGGCTGCGGACCAGGTGCATCGGCGACAACTTGCGCACGGCTTCGATCAGTGCGCGGCGCAGGCCGGCGCCGTCGAGCAGGGCAGGGCGCGCGGCGGAGGAACTACGGGTGGAACTTGCAAGACTACTCATGGCGGTGTCCTCAGTGCAGTCCCAGGCTCAGGTGGTCGGCGATCGGGCCGAGTACCAGCGCCGGCATGAACTGCAGCACGGTCAGGATGACGATCACCGAGACCAGGGTCAGGGCGAACGTCGGGGTTTCGATCTGCAGGCTGCCGGCAGACTCGGGCGCCTGGCGCTTGGCGGCCAGCTGTGCGGCCACCACCAGCGGGATGATCAGCAGCGGGAAGCGGCCCAGCAGCAGCACCAGCGAGCAGCTCAGGTTCCACCACAGCGTGGCGTCACCCAGCCCTTCGAAACCCGACCCGTTGTTGGCGTAAGCCGAGACATACTCGTAGAACACCTGGCTGATGCCATGGAAGCCGGGATTGGACGTGCCGGCCAGGCCGGGCACGGCCAGGGTGATCGCGGTGAACACCAGCAGGGTGATCGGCTGCAGCAGCACCAGCAGGGCCAGCAGGCGTACCTGCGGCGTCTCCAGCTTGCGGCCGAACAGTTCCGGCGTGCGCCCGGTCATCAGGCCGGCCAGGAACACGCCCAGCAGCAGGTAGACGATGAACTGCTGCAGGCCACAGCCGATGCCGCCCCAGATCGCACTGACCAGCATGTTGACCATCGCGATGCCACCGCTCAGCGGCGCCAGCGAATCGTGCATGCCGTTGACCGAGCCATTGGAGACCTGGGTCGTGACCGCCGCCCACAGCGCGGTGCCGTCGGCGCCGAAGCGCACTTCCTTGCCCTCCATCAGCAGCGGCGTGGCGGCGCTGGCGCTATGCCCTTCGCTCCACATCATCGCGCCGGTGGACAGCAGCGACATGCCCAGCATGCAGCTGAACACCAAGGCGCCGAAGCGGCGCCGGCCGGTGAACGCGCCGATCATGAAGATCACCGCGATGGGCACCAGCAGGATGCCCACCACCTCCAGCGCGTTCGACAGCGGGGTCGGGTTCTCCAGCGGGAAGCTGCTGTTGGGGCCATACCAGCCACCGCCGTTGGCGCCCAGCTGCTTGGCCGCGACCATCGCCGCCACCGGGCCCAGCGGCAGTTTCTGCTGGGCCATGCCGGCGCTGGCGTCGATCGGCGCGGCCTGCGGGCCGCCGGCCATCGTCGACGGCACGCCCTGGCTGGTCAGCAGCAGGGTCCACACCAGGCACAGCGGCAGCAGGAAGCGCACGCACAGGCGCACCACGTCCACGTAGTAGTTGCCCACTGCGATCTGGCGGTCATCGCCGCTGCCGGTGGTCGCCGCAGCCTGCGGCGCACGCGCGAACAGCGCACGCAGCGTCGCCACCGCCAGCGCCAGGCCCATCATCGGCGTCACCACCTGCAGGCCGGTGATGCCGGTCATCTGCGAGAGGTAGGACAGCTGCGCCTGGCCCGAATAGTGCTGCTGGTTGGTATTGGTCAGGAACGAGATCATCGTGTGCAGCGCGGTGTCCCAGCGCATGTTCGGGATCTGGTCCGGATTCAATGGCAGCCAGGCCTGGGTCATGAACACCGCCTGGGTCAATACAGCGACCACCACGTTGCTCAGTACGAAGGCCAGCACGTAGCCGCGCCAGGACATCGCGCGCGACGGATCGACGCCGAACACCGTGTACAGCGGCTTTTCGATCCAGTTGAACAGCACGTCGACCTTCATCGGCGTGCCGCGCATCACGCGCGCCAGGTACAGGCCCAGCGGCCACGCCAGCAGCAGGCTGGCGGCAAGAATGACAAACATCTCAGTCATGGCCGGCTCCGTTAGAACGACTCGGGCCGCAGCACGACATAGAGAAGATAGGCGGCGGCGACCAGCACCAGCACGCCACACAACAACGACAGCCAGGGGGACATTGCAATAGCGTCCTGGTGGAACCCCTCCACCTCAGGCCGCCATCGTCGTCCTGCCGCCCATAAACGCACTACGCGCCGGACCGGGCCGACGCGTAAAGAGTGCATAAATTCGGTGGGTCAAGCCGTAACCGGGCGCCGGAGCCGCGCATGGGCTCGGCTCCACAAGCGGATCACGGGGCCTGGCTCGCCGGCGCCACGCCCTTCAGCTCGCGATAGCGCTGCAGCGTGCTTTCGATTTCCGCCTTCAGCGCCTGCTGCTGCTGCAGGAATCCGGCCTGCAGGCGCTGTTGCGACTGCAGCTGCACGTGCCGCTGGCGGATCGCCTCGGCCTGCTTGTCGGCCACCTTGCCGCCGGCCAGTTCACGGTCGCCAGCGGCCGACAACAGCGCCACCAGCGATTCGCGCAGGCTGGTGACGTTGTACTCGGCGGTCTTCAGGTTGTTGTCCAGCACTTCCTGGCGCTCGGCGAACACCCGGCGCAGGTCGTCCTCGCTGCCATAGGTGGACAGCATTGCCTGTTCGGTGCGCTGGCGGGTCTGCTCGGCCATCAGGTCCAGCTGCTGCTGC
The DNA here is from genome assembly GCF_059371235.1 of Stenotrophomonas sp. YJH_SMC_29. Lineage (NCBI taxonomy): Bacteria > Pseudomonadati > Pseudomonadota > Gammaproteobacteria > Lysobacterales > Lysobacteraceae > Stenotrophomonas > Stenotrophomonas sp. YJH_SMC_29. The sequence continues at coordinate 192,278 of NZ_JCAFUK010000009.1, forward strand.
TGCGCCGCAGTGCTGGCTGCGGCACGCTCCTCGTCGGTCAACGCGCGCTGGACCTGCGCATTGCGCAGGCCGCTCTTCGCGTTGAACTCCTCGCGGGCATGATTGACCGCATCGGCCGGCAGCGAATCACTGCAGATCCGCTCCTTGCCCTCGTTCCAGCAGTACAGCTTCTTTTCCACCTTGCCGCCATCGCGCGACTGCGCCGGCGCGGTGAACGGCACGGCCAGCAGCAGGCCGGCAAAGAGAACAGCAGGAACTCGGGACATGACCTTTCCCCTGGTCGGTCAGCGGATCGAACGGACGCCGTACTGGGCCCGGTAGGCTTCCAGCGGCTGCCGGTAACCCACAAGTTCCGGGTTGCCGGAGGCGAAATCAAGCAGGTCGGCCAGCGACGCCACGGCGATCACCGGAATCCCGGCCTCTTCGGCCACCGACTGCGCCGCCGAGCGGCGGTCGGCTTCCGAGGCGATCTCCTGGCGGTCCAGGGCCACCACGATGCCGGCCGGGGTGCCGCCGGCAGCGCGGATGATGCCCAGCGCTTCGCGGATGGCGGTACCGGCCGTGATCACGTCATCGACGATCAGCACGCGCTTGCCATTCATGTCGGCACCGATCAGCTGGCCGCCTTCGCCATGCGCCTTGGCTTCCTTGCGGTTGAACGACAGCGGCAGGTCGCGGCCACGCTGGGCCAGTTCGCAGGCCATCGCGGTGGCCAGCGGAATGCCCTTGTAGGCCGGGCCGAACACCACGTCGTACTTGATCCCGCTGGCATCGATGGCGTCGGCGTAGCAGGCGCCGAGCTGGGACAGCAGCGAGCCGGAGTCGAAACGACCGGCGTTGAAGAAATAGGGGCTCAGCCGGCCGGACTTGAGGGTGAACTGGCCGAAGCGCAGGGCGTCGGCGGTCAGGGCCAGCTGCAGGAAACGGTGGCGGTGGTCGCTCATCAAAACTCGATTCATCTTCATTTGGAGCACAAATCCTAATCCAGCTGGGCCTTTCGCGCTCGTCCGGCCCGCTGCGGCGCGCACCGCAGCCCGGCCTGGCGGACTGCGCAGCCCCGCGGGCAACCGGTATGCTTGCCCGGTTTCCCGCCGCAGGTCCCCCGCATGCGCATCATCAGTTTCAACGCCAATGGCATCCGTTCCGCCGCGACCAAGGGCTTCCTCGACTGGTTCCGGGCCCAGGACGCCGACGTCCTGTGCCTGCAGGAGACCAAGGCACAGGAAGACCAGTTGACCGACCCGATGTTCCGTCCGGACGGCCACCACTGCTTCTATCGCGATGCCATCACCAAGAAGGGCTACAGCGGCGTGGCGATCTACAGCAAGCGCGAGCCGGACCAGGTCATCACCTCGCTGGGCTGGGCGCCGTTCGACGACGAAGGCCGCTACATCGAGGCGCGCTACGGCAATCTCAGCGTGGTGTCCTTCTACATCCCGTCCGGCAGCTCGGGCGACCTGCGCCAGGGTTTCAAGTTCGAAGTGATGGAATGGCTGCGGCCGATCCTCGAGGAGTGGGCGCGCAGCGGCCGCGACTACGTGCTGTGCGGCGACTGGAACATCGTGCGTTCGGCGCTGGACATCAAGAACTGGAAGTCCAACCAGAAGAACTCCGGCTGCCTGCCGGAAGAGCGCGACTGGCTCAACGCGCTGTGCGCCGACCATGGCCAGGCCACCGATGTCGCCGCCGGCCGCGGCTGGGCCGATGCCTATCGCCTGCTCAACCCCACCGGCGAGGACTACACCTGGTGGAGCAACCGCGGCGCCGCCCGCGCCAACAATGTCGGTTGGCGCATCGACTACCAGTTCATCAGCCCGGGCCTGCGTGACCGCCTGCGCAGCTGCTCGATCTACCGCGACGAGCGCTTCTCCGACCACGCCCCGTTCACCGTGGACTACGACCTGTGACCGAGGCCGTCACGCCGGTCAGCTACAAGGGCTGGGCAGGCATCAAGCGCGCCTTCGGCACCCCGTCGGCGCTGACCATGGCCATGCTCGGCTTCGGCAGTGGCCTGCCGTTCCTGCTGATCGCCTCGCAGACCCTGTCCACGCGCCTGCGCGACGTCGGCCTGGACCTGGGCAGCATCGGCCTGATCAGCCTGGCCAGCTTCTTCTACCTGCTCAAGTTCCTGTGGGCGCCGCTGCTGGATCGCTACGCCTTCCCGCTGCTGGGGCGGCTCGGCCGCCGCCGCTCCTGGCTGCTGGTGTCGCAGGTGCTGGTGCTGGTCGGGCTGGTCGCGCTGGCCTTCGTGCGGCCCGAACAGGGCGTGTGGCCGCTGGTGATGTGGGTGCTGGTGGCGTCGTTCGCCGGCGCCACCCAGGATTCGGCCGTCGATGCCTACCGCATCGAGATCGCGCCGCAGACCGCCCAGGCGGCGCTGGCCGCCACCTATACGCTGGGCTACCGGATCGGCCTGATCCTGGCCGGTGCCGGCGCGCTGTACCTGGCCCAGTTCGAAGGCTGGATCGTCGCCTACCTGGCGATGGCCGCGCTGATGCTGCTGCCGATCGTCACCACCCTGCTGTGCGCCGAACCGGAACGCCCGGCCACCGCCGTGCAGCGCCGCATCGATATTGCCGAAGCGTTCGTCCAGCCCATCTCCAGCTTCTTCAGCCGCAATGGCGTGGCACTGGCGCTGGTGCTGCTGGCCTTCGTCGGCCTGTTCAAGTTCCCCGACCAGGTGATCGGGGTGATGGCCGGGCCGTTCTATCTCGACTCGGGGTTCGACAAGGCCGACATCGCCACCGTCTCCAAGCTGTTCGGTGTGTGGATGGGCATCGGCGGCGCGTTCCTTGGCGGCATCGCGGTGGCTGCGTTCGGCTTCCGCCGCATGCTGCTGGTGGCCGCGCTGGGCGTGGCGCTGTCCAACCTGGCCTTCCTGCTGATGGCGCACAACCCGGGCAAGCTGTGGGCGTTCTACGCCGCGCTCAGTGCCGACAACCTGTTCCAGGGCTTTGCCGGCACCGTGCTGGTGGCCTTCATGTCGTCGCTGACCGACCGCAACTTCACCGCAACCCAGTACGCCTTGCTGGTCTCGCTGGCCAACCTGCCGGGCAAGTTCGTCGGTGGCGTCTCCGGCTACATCGTCGAAGCCACGTCCTACAGCACGTTCTTCATCCTCAGCTCGATCACCGTGGTGCCAACCCTGCTGCTGCTGGCGTGGCTGTGGCCGCGGATCGCCGATCGCGGGCCGCCGCCGGTCGCCTGATTGCCTGCCCGCCCGGACTGCGGGATCATCGCCCCCGACGCGCCGAGGGGGCGGTGCCTTGCGAACGGGGAAGTGAGCATGGCCGACGTTGTGCTGCGGGACCTGGACCCGCTGCTGCTGGAACGCATCCGACGGGTCGCGGTCGCCCGCGGCTGGACCCACGAACAGACCTGCGCCGCCTTGCTGGAGCAGGGCCTGTTCAGCAGTGAACTGGAGGTCCGCTCCGGCTTCGGCGATCCCGAAGTGGACGCCCTCTCCGCCGCGATTGCCGCCCTGCAGGCCCTGCCGGCAGGGCAGGGCTTCGATTAGCGGCCGCGCTGCCATGCTGTAGCGCCGAGCCCACGCTCGGCTGCTCCTGGCCTGGCCTGGCTTGCGCGAAGCCGAGCTGGGCTCGTCTCTGCAACAGCGCCTCACCTGCGCGGATGGCCCACCTCACGCCAGGTGGATCGCCCCCAGGATCCGCGGGCCCTTGGCCCCGGTCACGCTCGGCAGGTTGCCGGCCAGCCCGTCCATCGTCCGCTGCGCCAGCCAGGCGAACCCCATCGCCTCCACGTACTCCGGGTCCAGCCCGTGCACTGCGCTGGATTCCACCTGCACCTCCGGCAGCTGGGCCGCCAGCCGCTTCATCAGCTGCCGGTTGCGCACGCCGCCGCCACACACCAGCAGGCGACGGGTCTGCGGCTGTTGTGCCAGCAGCGCATCGACCACGGTTGCCACGGTCAGCTCCAGCAGGGTGGCCTGCACATCGGCGGCGGCGTACTGGCCTTCGCCCATGTGCGCCTCGGCCCAGGCCAAGTGGAACTGCTCGCGCCCGGTGCTCTTCGGCGGCGGCAGCGCGAACCACGGGTCGGAACGCCAGCCGGCCAGCAGGGACTCGTCCACCGCGCCACTGGCGGCATACGCGCCATCGGCATCGAAGGTGCGGCCGATGTGGCGCTGGCACCAGGCGTCCATCAGCGCGTTGGCCGGGCCGGTATCGAAGCCGCGCACCTCGCCTTCGCGCGGGATCAGGGTCAGGTTGGCGATGCCGCCCAGGTTGAGCACCGCGCGGTCTTCGTCGGCGGTGCCCAGCATGCCCAGGTGAAAGGCCGGCATCAGCGGCGCACCATGGCCCCCGGCTGCCACATCGCGGCGGCGGAAGTCGGACACGGTGGTGATCCCGGTCAGTTCGGCGATGCGGTTGCCGTCGCCCAGCTGCACGGTGAAGGCCGGGCTGGCCAGCGGGCGGTGGCGCACGGTCTGGCCGTGCGAGCCGATCGCGCGGACCTGGCGGCGGTCCACGCCGGCCTCGGCCAGCAACTGATTGGCGGCGTCGGCGAAGCTGATCGCGATCCGCGCGTCCAGCGCGCCCAGTTCCTCCAGCGACTCCAGCGGGCCGCCTTCACCCAGCGCCACCAGCTGCGCGCGCAGCACCGGTTCCCAGCGGGCGGTCAGGCCGTGCACGAAGCGGCAGCCACCGCCGGCGGGGAACTGCACCAGCGCGGCGTCGATGCCGTCGGCGCTGGTGCCCGACATCAGGCCAAGGTACAGGGGGGCGTCAGCGTCGGCAGTGGTGTTCATGGCAGGCATAAAAAAAGGACGCGGCAAGCTTGGGCTGCCGCGTCCTTCTTCGTCAACGCAGGGGCTCAGCCGCGCTTGCGGCTGCTGGAGGGCTTGTCCTTGGCGCTGGCCACCGCGGGCGCAGCCTCGTCGCGGCTGGTCGGTGCCGGGCTGGCGTCGGCGTAGATCAGCTTCTCCATGCCCTGGATGCGCGCCATCGCCGGCGCGGTCTGCGCGCGGAAGGCGACCAGCTCGGCGCCCTTCAGCGGTTCCGGCGGCGGCATGGTCACGGTCAGCGGGTTGCGGTGCTCGCCGTTGACGCGGAATTCGTAGTGCAGGTGCGGCCCGGTCGCCAGGCCGGTCGAACCGACGTAGCCGATCACCGTGCCCTGGGCCACGCGCTGGCCGGTCTTGATGTTCGCAAAGCGCGACATGTGGCCGTACAGGGTGGTGTGGCCGCGGCCATGGTCGAGGATCACCACGTTGCCGTAGCCGTTCTGCACGCCGGCAAACTGCACGCGGGCGTCGCCGGCGGCCATGATCGGGGTACCGGTGCGCGCGGCGTAGTCGACGCCCTTGTGCATGCGCATCTTGCCCAGCACCGGGTGCTTGCGGGCGCCGAAGGTGGAGCTCAGTCGCGCGAACGGGATCGGCATGCGGATGAAGCTCTTCTTCAGCGAACGGCCGTTGATGTCGTAGTACTCGGACTTGCCGTTGCGGTCGAAGCGGAAGCCGGAATAGGTCTTGCCCCCGGTGGTGAAGGTCGCCGCCAGGATCTTGCTGGTGTCCACCTTCTCGCCTTCGCGCCAGGTTTCATCCATCACCACGCTGAAGCGGTCACCCGGCTGCAGGTCCTTGGAGAAGTCGATGTCGTACTTGAAGATGTCGTCGGTCATCGTCGCGATCGCCGACGGCGACAGCCCGGCGCGGCGCGCGGCGGCATACAGCGAACTGGTGATCTCGCCGCTGGTGACCACGGTGCGCGTGGAGGTCTCGCGGCGGGTCACCTTTTCCTTGATGTCATCGCCGGCCAGGCTCAGCTCCACGCGGTTGTCGGCATCGCGGTCGAAGCGGATGCTGCGCAGGTCGCCGGACAGCGGCATGTCAAAGGCGATCTCGGCACCCGGGCGCAGGCGGGTCAGCGCCTCACGCGCGCCGGGGTGGTCCAGCACCCGGTGCAGCGTGGTGGCCGGAATGCCGGCCTGGTCGAACAGGTCGCTCAGGGTCTGGCCGCGCTGCACGCGCAGCACCTGCCAGCTGTCGCCCGGCACCTGCTGCTGGCGGGCCAGGGTCAGTGGCGGCAGCGCCAGGCTGGTGTGGCTGTCGGCGTAGGGGGCATCGATGGTGTGCGAGAAACCGGGGACGATCGTCGCCACCAGGGCGCCGATGGTCGCAAACAGGCTGGCATGCATCCAATGGCGGCGGGTCCAGCGCTCATTGAAGGCGGCGGGAAGGTGTTGCCTGAGCTTCCGATGCAGGGTGTTGTCGTGTAGGACGTGGAGGCGTTCCTGGAAGCGCTGCTTGCGTGCGCGCCCTTGTTCGGAATTGTGCATCGGCGGTTCTTTCCTGGCAGCCCGGGAGCGCGGGCCTGATCGCCGGTTACCATAGACACCTGAGAAAACCGCGTCAAACCCTTGTGCCCATTGGCTTTTGTGAAGCCAATCGGGTTAACTTTGCTTTAACACCCCACACAAGAATCGGCGTTGCCGGGAGTAGTCACGTGTCCTCGATTGAAGAAGCCCTTGCCCTGATCGGCCGTGGTGCCGACGAGATCCTCAAGCTTGAGGATCTGCGTGCGCGCCTGCAGGAAGGCCGTCCGCTGCGGATCAAGGCCGGCTTCGACCCCACCGCGCCCGACCTGCACCTGGGCCATACGGTGCTGCTGAACAAGATGCGCCAGTTCCAGGACCTCGGCCACCAGGTCATTTTCCTGATCGGCGACTTCACCGGCATGATCGGCGACCCCTCCGGCAAGAGCCTGACCCGCAAGCCGCTCAGCCGCGACGACGTGCTGGCCAACGCCCGCACCTACGAGGAACAGGTGTTCAAGGTGCTGGACCGCAGCCGTACCGAAGTGCGCTTCAACTCGGAGTGGTTCGGCAAGATGGGCGCGGCCGATATGATCCGCCTCGCCGGCCAGCACACCGTGGCGCGCATGCTCGAGCGCGACGACTTCGCCAAGCGCTATGCGGCCCAGCAGTCCATCGCCATCCATGAGTTCCTCTACCCGCTGGTGCAGGGCTACGACTCGGTGGCCCTGGAGGCCGACGTCGAACTCGGCGGCACCGACCAGAAATTCAACCTGCTGATGGGCCGTGGCCTGCAGGAACACCACGGGCAGAAGCCGCAGGTGGTGCTGACCATGCCGCTGCTGGAAGGCCTGGACGGCGTCAACAAGATGTCCAAGTCGCTGGGCAACTATATTGGTATCAGCGAGCCGGCCATCGACATCGTCACCAAGACCATGAAGGTGGACGACACCCTGATGTGGCGCTGGATCGAGCTGCTGTCCTTCGACATCAGCCAGGCCGAAGCCGTGCAGCTGCGCGAGCAGGTGGGCAATGGCGGCCTGAACCCGCGCGTGGTCAAGTTGCGCCTGGCGCGCGAACTGGCGACCCGTTTCCACGACGCCGCGGCGGCCGAGCAGGCCATTGCAGGCTGGGAAGCAGCGGTGACCGGGCAGGGTGACATCACCCAGCTGCCGCTGCAGGACGTGGCGATTCCGGCCGAAGGCCTGCGTATCGCTGCGCTGCTGACTGCGGCCGGCCTGACCCCGAGCAATTCCGAAGCCAACCGCAAGCTCAAGGAGCGCGCGGTGAAGGTGGATGGCGAAGTGGTCGAAGACGGCCAGCAGGTGCTGCAGCCGGGCTTCGAAGGCCTGCTGCAGGTCGGCAAGCGTACTTTCGCCCGCGTGCGCCTGGTCGCTGCCTGAGACAAGGGAAGGGCCGGCGCAGCCGGCCCTTCCCTTGTAGAGTCGAGCCATGCTCGACTGCTCTTGCTCTTCGCGGAATGCCTCCACGGGCGCGACGGATGAACGGATGCAACATCCGGTGAAAAAAATCGCCACACCCCCTTCACAAACGATGTGGATGGGGCCATACTTCTCCTCCCCCGTCGCAGGGGTCGCCACCAAGGGGCTTCAGCGACAACAGGGCGCCCACCACCGCCGAACGAGATGATCGAACGAAGGTGTTGACGGACTGAAAAAGTCTGGCATAATGGGCGGCTCGCTACGAAGGAAGCTTCGCAGCACACGGGAGCGGCGCTGAGGCCACTTCCCCGGATCTTTGAAAGTATGCGCAGGTATCTTGTGAAGGCGCCTGCAGGAAGGATGATTGTCCATCTTGCAGACGTTTGATCAAGCAACTATTAATTGTTTTAAAGCAAGCGATACGTTGCCA
>NZ_JCAFUK010000010.1:0-165947 GCF_059371235.1 Stenotrophomonas sp. YJH_SMC_29
AAGTGGCACCTGGCAGGGCCAACGGCGGATCAGTGGTGGGCGCGCGGTGGTACGCGAAGCCCTTTACATGGCGGCCCTGACGGCCATCCGGTACGAGCCAAGACTGCGCGCGTTTTACGCTGGCCTGAAGGCCAAGGGCAAGGCGAGCAAGGTGGCGCTCGTGGCGGTCATGCGCAAAATGCTGGTGATCCTCAACGCCCGTAAGCGGGACGCCGAGGTGGCCCTCGGCTGCCCCTGACAAGACAGTTGCTACTGGAAGCGCGGCAGTCACGTGTGGCGTGGATCTGCGGGGCTACACTGGTTGCCTGTACTTCATGGAAGCTCACCCATGTTCAGTGGAAAGGTTGCGGTGGTTACCGGCTCCACCAGTGGTATCGGTCTTGGCATTGCCACCGCGCTGGCCGGGCAAGGGGCCGACATCGTGTTGAATGGCTTCGGCGATGCGGCGGAGATCGAACGCACCCGTGCCCGCCTGGAAGCCGAGTTCGGCGTACGGGTGGTGCATGACGGTGCCGACCTGTCCAAGGGCGAGGCGGTGCGAGGGATGATCGACCACGCCGTCGCGACGATGGGGCGCATCGACATTCTGGTGAACAATGCTGGCATCCAGCACACCGCCTCGATCGAGGAGTTCCCCGTCGAGAAGTGGGATGCGATCCTGGCGCTGAATCTCTCGGCGGTGTTCCATGCAACGGCGGCGGCCCTGCCGCACATGAAGCAGCAGGGCGCCGGCCGCATCATCAACATTGCGTCGGTGCACGGGTTGGTGGGCTCGGTGAACAAGTCGGCCTACGTGGCGGCCAAGCATGGCGTGGTGGGGTTCACCAAGGTGACCGCGCTGGAGAATGCGGGCACCGGCATTACCGCCAATGCGATCTGTCCGGGCTGGGTGCGGACGGCGCTGGTCGAGCAGCAGATCACCGCGTTGGCCGAGCGCGAAGGCACGGATCAGGAGTCGGCCGCGCGTGCGCTGCTGGCTGAGAAGCAGCCGTCGTTGCAGTTCGTGACGCCCGAGCAGCTGGGTGAGATGGTGGTGTTCCTGGCTTCGGACGCGGCGGCGCAGATCACCGGAGCGGCGCTACCGGTGGATGGGGGCTGGACGGCGCGCTAGCTGGCTGGCTGCGCCTTGCGCTGCAGCATCGGTAGTGCCACCAGTGTGGCGAGTATGGTGAACAACACCAGCGACGAGCCGACCGTGCCGAAGCCCAGGCCGCCCTTTTCCAGCGGCTTGGTGAGCAGGTCGCCGAAGGTGGCGCCGAACGGGCGGGTGAGCACGAAGGCGATCCAGAACAGGATGACCCGGTTGATGCCCTTGATGCGGCTGGCCAGTGCGGTGAACGCGATGAGGCTGCCGATCAGCAGTGCGCCGCCAGTGAAGCCCAGCCCGGAATCGTCGGCGAGGAAGTCGCCCAGTGCGGTGCCGAGCGTGTTGGAGAACAGCACGGCGGTCCAGTAGAAGCCTTCAGCGCGGCGCGATGCGATGTTGCTGACCGAGATCGACTTTTCCGACATGCGCCAGGCCAGCAGCACCAGCGCCAGGCAGCCGGCCAGCAGGCTGGCGCCGGTGGCGTAGCCCAGGCCGAGCGTGCGGTCGAGCAGGTCGGACATGGTAGTGCCGGCGGTACTGGTGGCCAGCACCACCGACCAGAACAGCACCGGGTGGAAGCGCCGCGCCGACAGCTGCGCGCCCAGCAGGACGGCAAAGATCGCCAGCAGGATGGCCGAGCTGGCCACGTAGCCCAGGTTGAGCGTCATCGACAGCAGGTCGCCGGCGGTCTCGCCGAGGGTGGTGGCGGCGATCTTCATCACCCAGAAGCCGAGGGTGACCGCCGCCACTTTGCTGTGCAGGGAGTCTGCGTCTGAAGCACTCATGGAACGTCGCCTGGGGAGCCTGCGGGCGATGCTGTGGCGGCGGGCGTCGGAGCGCGGTCGGAACCGGGTTCGGTGAGGGTGAGTGTGGGGCTGGCGTTCAGCCCGCGCTGGCCGAGACCGACAGGCGGGCCAGCAGGGCATCCCAGTCGGCCACGAAGCAGCCGTCGCGGCCGCGGTTGCATTCGGTGATCCACGCGTCCAGCGATTCGCTCTGTGCGCGGTAGGCGCTGACATCGCCCAGTACGGCGAAGTGCAGGCGGTAGTTCACCAGCATCTGCAGCCACTGCCCGGCCATGCCGGAGCGCAGCTCGAAGAAGTCTGGAGAGAGGCGTTGCACCGGAATGGCGATCCACTCGGCCTGGTGCCCGAGGGCATCGCCGACCAGGTCGCGCAGGGCGTTGGCATCGAGTGTCGGGCCCTGCGGCGCGATGCGCAGGAGACGGATGGTGCCGATGTACTCAATGGAATCATTCATGCCGGAGGCTCTGCAGTCGACGCAGCCGGGCGAGGATGTCTTCGCGCAGGCCGGGGATGTAGTGGTAGGCGTCTGCCAGCAGGGTGACGTCCGCCGTCGGGACGAGCCGTTTCATGCGTTCGGCGGCGGCAGGGGTATCGATGAGGGCATCACGCGCGCCCATGACAAGGGCTGCCGGTGGATGCAACGTAGCCAAGCGCTCGTCGCTGATGCGGGGAATGCGCAGCGGACGTGGCCGGACCTCGGCACGGATCAATGCCAGCAGGTCGAGCAGCGGCTGCGCACGTGCAGGTGCACGCAGTGGCGCGGGGCCCATGACCGCACGGCGCAGGCGCTCACGCCCCCATCGGCCAAGCAGCAACAGTGGGAGCGCCTTGAGCAGGAATGCACGCTGGCGCCCGATACCCGAGGGGCTGACCAGAACCAGTGCGTTAACCCGGGCAGGCCTTCGCAACGCGTAATCCATTGCCAGGAAACCGCCGAACGACAGGCCCACGAATGCAGCGCTTTCCACGCCGAGTGCGTCGAGGACATCATCCAGCCATTGCGCATGCGCATCGCTGTCCAGCGCAGGTTGCGTGCCTTCGCTGAGACCCGGTTCGCCAATGATGTCGACGGCATGCACGCGGTAGTACTCGCTCCAACGTGCGGCATCGAACATCCAGCTGGCGGCATTGCTGAGGGTGCCATGCAGCAGCACCAGGGCAGGGCCGTGTTCGGGGCCGCAGCTGACCACAAATGTCGAACCGGCGCGGGTGGCGAGATGGTGCGATTCGTGTGGTACCGGCCAGTCCGAAAGCACCTGGCGGTAGGCGGCAAGTACGCGCTGGGTGGGAATGCCGGGGCGCTGCCGCTTCATGCGCTGCGGTCCTGCAGCAGACGCTGCAGGCTGACCAGCAGTGCCGTGGAACCTGCCAGGCCACCGATCACGATCAGCTTGAGCACATCGTGCTCAGGCGAATAGATCGTCTCCATGCGCAGCGGCTCATCGTCGGCCTCGCGGCCGGTGACGCGCGCATGCAGGGCACGGACCAGGTCGGCGGCACGTGCCGCACCGCATCCGGGAATATCCACCACCGTGGTCATCTGTGGGCGCGCAGCGGAGGGCTCACGCACGGTGCCGGTGAACATGTCGAGGTCTTCAGCGGTGATGCGATAGGACTTGCCGATGCGGGTCGCGCGCAATTGGCCGCTACGGATATGCCGCAGGACGGTTTTGGGGTGCAGGCTGAGCTGCTGAGCAGCCTGTTCGACGGTTAGCAACGCGGGGGACATATCGGAACTCGAGAACCATGTGCTACCTATTGTTCCATGAAATTCAATTTTTGGGAGTGATTGGGTATTGGGCGGCGGCGGCGACCGGGGGCCGTCTGCCCGGTGCCGCTCGCGCGGGCCAACCATCCCGACGGCTACGCTGGCTTCGCAAACACATCCAAGCCTTTGCCCGTCTCCAGCAGCGACTTCAGGCTGGACAGCACGATCGGCCAGCCCTGGCGGATGCCGGTATCCATGCCGCTGCCCGGTTCCAGCTCTTCATGGTTTACCGTCAGCCGCACCATGTCCTGGTAGGGCACGATGTCGAAGGTGACCCGGCTGTAGGCAGCGGGGTTGTCGGCCTGCGAGGCGGCGGCCCAGGTGATGACCAGCCGCGAGGGTGGCGTGCTTTCCACCACTTCGCCGACCAGCTCGACCGAGCGCGTTTCGTTGGCACGCACATGCTGCCACCGCGAGCCGGGCTTCCAGTCCGAGACGTTCTCGTGGCCCCAGTAGCGGCTGGCGATCTCGGGGCGGGTGATGGCCTCGAACACCTTCTGTGGCGTGGACGCGATATAGATCACGTGGATGAAGCGGGTAGTCTCTGCGGACATCGTCATTCTCCTTCCAGTTCGCGTTTCAGGTCATGCAGCAGGCTGAGGCGCTGCTGCTCGAACTTGCGTACCCAGCGCTCGTAGACTTCATGCAGCGGCACCGGGTTGATGAAGTGCAGCTTCTCGCGGCCGCGGCGTACGGTGCTGATGAGGTTGGCGTCTTCCAGCAGGCCCAGGTGCTGGGTGACCGATTGCCGGGCCATGTCCAGGTGTTCGCACAGCTGGCCCAGCGTCTGGCCGTTGTCCTCGCAGAGCAGGTCGAGCAGCGTCCTGCGCGTAGGGTCGGCCAAGGCCTTGAACACCTTGTCTGCATTCATGCGGGATGTCTTCAGTTCCAGTTGTCGATCCTGATGTCGTGCGGGTTGGGCTGGCCCTTGCCGGTTTCCAGTAGGGCCTTGAGGCTCATCAGGAACACCGCCCACTTGGTGCTGCAGTGGGAGGTGAACTCCACGCGTTCCTTCCAGCCTTCGTGGGTGAACAGCACGATGCAGTAGTCGCCTTCCTGCTTCAGTGCGAAACGCGCATGCGTGCCGATCCACTCGGCGGGGCCGGCGAGGAACTTCCAGAGCACCAGCTCGCCGGGAATGAGCTGTTCCAGCTGCATTTCCATGGCGCCGATTTCCTGGCCGTTGTTGGTGAAACGGACCTTGACCGTGCCGCCGGTCTCACGGTCGCCGTGGGTGTCTTCAGCCCACCAGGCCGCCACGCCTTCGGGGGTGGCCAGGGCCCGGTGCACCTGGCTTGCGGGGGCCTTGATGCCGACCCGGTGTGCGATATCCACCATTGCAGGTTCCTCGCGATGGGCAGGCAGGCGCCGCCCTTGGGACGGACTATATGCAGGTAAATGCCTGCATGTCAAATCCAGCCCATGGCGTTGCGACCGTGGTAGTGCCGGCCACTGGCCGGCATGCCAGTGGCGTTGGGTGACTGCAGTTGCCGGCCAGCGGCCGGCACTACCGGGGCGATGCGTCAGCTCTCCGCGTCCTGCAAGGCGGCATGCAGTTTGTCCGTGATGCGCTGCAGGGCGGCCAGATCATCGGCGGAGAGATGGTCGAGAAAGTACTGGCGGACGCCGGCGACGTGCACCGGCCGTGCCGCGCGCAGCTGTGCGTGACCTTCTTCGGTCATGCGGATCAGCACGACGTTGTCGCTGTCGGTATCGCGCTCGATCAGCCCGCGCCCGGCCATGCGGGTCAGCTGGTGCGAGAGGCGCGTCTTGTCCCATTCCAGGTAGTCCAGCAGTTCGCGCTGGCGGCGGCAGCGATCCTTGGCCTGGCTCAACTCCATCAGCACGATGAAGTCCGCTTTGGATAGGCCTGTGCTGCGGGTGATGTCCTGGACGATGCGGCCGGTGGTGATCTCGGCCATGCGCCGGAAGCCGCGCCAGGCGGCCCATTCGTCGGGGGTGATGCGGGGAGAGCTCATGGCCCCACGTTGCCGCGACAGGGTTGACATGTCAACAACTCAAGTCTACGGTTGACGTGTCAACTAATCTGGATCGCGCCATGCAACCCCCTTCCCGCATCGCCATCATCGGCGCAGGCCCCGCTGGCCTGACCGCTGCGCTGATCCTGCATCGCGGCGGCCACCGCGTGCGCGTGTACGAGGGCGAAGCGTCCGGGCAGCAGCGCACGCAGGGCGGCACGCTGGATCTGCACGACGATTCCGGCCAGGTGGCGCTGCAGCGCGCGGGCCTGCTGGAGGCTTTCCGCGCAGTGGCGCGCCACGAGGGGCAGGAGGCGCGAACGGGCGACCCGTGGTCCGGGGTGATCACCACCGGTGGGTTCGGGCCGGAAGGGAGCAAGGACAAGCCAGAGATCGACCGTGGCGATCTGCGCCAACTGCTGATGGATGCGCTGCCGGCGGACGCGGTGCAGTGGGGCCACCGCCTGACCGAGCTCGTCCCTGCACAGGCGGGCGGCCACCGCCTGCGCTTCGCCAACGGCGTGGAGCACGAGGCGGACATCGTGATCGGTGCCGATGGCGCGTGGTCGAAAGTGCGCGCGGCGTTGAGTGCGTGCCAGCCGCTGCCAACCGGCATTACCTTTTTCGAGGGTTGGATCGAGCGGCCAGCAGCCGACATCGCAGCGATGGTCGGGCAGGGCAGCCTGTTCTGCTTTGGCGGCGAGGAGGCCCTGTTCGTGCAACGCAACAGCCGTGATCGGCTCTGCGTGTATGCGGCGCTGAAGCGCTCCTCCGAGTGGCTCGATGCACGGATCGCGCAGCACGGCATGCGGACGCTGGTGACAGGCAGCTATGCCGGGTGGGCCCCGAATCTTCGGCGCGTGCTGGAGGCCTGCACGGACTTCGTGCGGCGGCCGATCTACAGCCTGCCGGCGGATTTCCGCTGGACCCCGCGCGATGGCGTGACCCTGGTCGGTGATGCGGCGCATCTGATGCCGCCAGTGGGCGTGGGCGTGAACCTGGCGATGCTGGACGCGTCGGATGTGGCGATGGCGTTGTGTGCGCAGCCGGATGCGATCAGCGCCCTCCGTGAAGCGGAAGCGCTGGTCTGCGAACGCGCCCGCGCGCTGATGCCGGATGCGATCGAGGGGTTCCAGCGCTGGTTCATTACCGACGAGGCTGCTGACGGCGGTTGCTGACCGCTTCACTGGCAATCGACCGGTTGCCGCGGCGCCGAAGTCGTGCGAATGCGGTGCCGGGCTTTCCGCGCGAACTCCCGGGGGCTTGACAGACGAATCTACCAACTAGTAGATTGAACGCATGAAGGAATCGCTCTCGCCCAAGGCCCAGGAAATCCTGGCCCACGCCCGTGCGCTGCTGGAAGCCGGTGGCTACAACGGCTTCAGCTACGCCGACGTGTCGGCGCGGGTGAACATCAGCAAGGCCAGCATCCATCACCACTTCCCCAGCAAGGCGGACCTGGTGCGCACGGTGGTCGAGCTGTACCGGGCCGAGGCGCGCGAGGGCCTGGCGCTGCTGGATCGCCAGCTCGACGATCCGCTGCAGGAACTCAACGCGTATGTGGAGTACTGGTCCAGCTGTATTGCAGGGGGGACGTCCTCGTTCTGCATCTGCGCGATGCTGGCAGCCGAGGCGCCGATGATTCCGCCGGAAATTGCCGAGGAAGTGCGTGGGCATTTCGAGGACCTGAGCGGCTGGCTGGCCCTCACCCTGGAAAAGGGTGCGGAGCTTGGGCAACTACGGCTGCAGGGTTCAGCGGCGGACGAGGCCAAGGCCTTCATGTCATCGGTGCATGGCGCGATGCTGGCCGCGCGCGGTTTCGGTGACGCGGCGACCTTTGCTGCGCTGGCACGGCTGGCCATCGCGCGGGTGAGCGCGGCGACCTGAGCGATGTGTGGTGGGCCTGCGGCGACGCGGGCCTTCTTTTTGAGTCCAATGCCTACCTACTAGTAGGTTCATACTGTTCCGGAGATATGTCCATGTCGCACCCTCTGTCCACGCTCGGCGTGATCCATACCGCTGTCAGCCTGATCCCGGTGTTGAGCGGCCTGTATGCCTTCATCCGCCACCGCGCAATCGATCCCGTCACGCGCGCGGGCAAGCTGTACTTGGTGGGGCTGGTGCTGTCGGTGGCCACCTCGTTCACCGTCTCCAGCACCGGGGGGCTCAATCCGGGCCACGCGTTCGGGGTGGTCGTGCTGCTGGTGGCATTCGGCGGCGTGCTGGCCGCGCGGCTGCGCTGGCTGGGGCGCGCCGCGCGTTACCTGTCGACCTTCGCACTGTCGTTCAGCTTCCTGCTCTCGTTGGTGCCCGGCGTCAACGAAACGCTGACCCGCTTGCCGGCAGCGCATCCGATTGCAGCGGCGCCGATGGCCCCGGTGGTGCTGCACACCCTGCTGGCCTGCCTGGTGGTGTTCGTGATCGGCTTTGCCGCGCAGTGCTGGAGGCTGCGAAACCGTGCCTTGGCAGGACGATCCTGAGACGCCGCCGGTCACCCCTGCGTGGCGAGTGCGGCCAGCAGTGCCACCGGTTCGATCAGTGCAGCCGAGCGTGCCGGGTCAAGTTGAATGTGCCCGCTGCAGAAGCCGAACGATTGGCCCGCGGCACGCTCGGGGACGCGTGCGGTCGCGTCGGGTGCCTCAATCTCCAGCACTTCATCCACGGCCAGCGCCAGGGGGGCGGTGCCGGCGTTGATCAACAGCATGGCCGGGCTGCCACCCTCGAATGCCGGTTGGCCGCTCATGCGGCGCAGGTCGACGACGGGTAACGGTTGCCCACGGACCTCCAGGGTCGCCCTGCCATGGAGGTCTGCAGGGCCGAATCTCTCCGGACCGCGAATTTCGACCGCCGCCTGGACGTCGATGGCGAACAGGACGGTGCCTGCACGCACGACGATGACCTCGAACAGGTCGGCAGGCGATGCGCGTGTTTCCGTTGCAGGGTGGGCGGGTACGGGCATGCGATGGGCGTGGCGAAGACGATGGGAAGGGGGATCTGGATGATGACGCCTGAACGCAGCGCGCGGCCGCGGCGGCGTGCGCGTGCAAGGCGACGGTTCAGTGTGTATCAGGCGTTTGCGGGTGGCGCGCCGACGCTGCCGACGCGTGGAAAATGCGGACGGAGCAGGCCGACGAGCTGGTCCATGCCCGGGATGGCGTGGCCGAACTCGTCCCAGCGCGCATTCACCAGGCCGGACACCACGATCTGCCCGGTCTCGATGTGGGTCATCGCCCAGTACGGAACGGCACGCGCGCTGATGGCCATGTCCAGTACCGGGGCGACGGCCGCGTGCGAACGGCTGTCCTGGATGCGGCGCCTGACCGCCGCCAGGCCGTCGGGCGGGCCTTCGATGTACTGGAAAAACCGCTGCCCGTCGACGATCAGCGCACCGGTAACGTCCACCCGGCGATTGAACGCGGCAGATTGCAAGACGATCTGGCGGAGGGCGTGATTGGACAGCCCAGCCGACATGCGGCTGGAGTAAGCAAATGCATGGAGCATGGAAGGGGCTTCTTGTGACGCACGTCACTATACGCACGCAAGCCCGCACCGTCGTGAGGCTTTGCTCACGCCACGCCTTGCACCGCGCGCTGGGTCAACAGCCCACCAGGCGGTCGGCACCGAGACCGCTGCGGTGCTGGTTGCGGTACTCGGCAGGACTGGCGTCGACCTGGCCGCGGAAGTGCCGGCGGAAGGATTCCTGCGAGCCGAAGCCGGCCTGCTCGGCGATCCACTGCAGCGGCCGGTCGGTGGTTTCCAGCAGCTCGCGCGCGAAGGCCACGCGTTCGCGGATCAGCCAGTCGATCGGCGACAGGCCGGTGGCTTCCAGGAACTGCCGCTGCAGGGTGCGCTGGCTGAGGGCCGCCTGCTCGGCGAGGCTGCCGAGCGAGTGCGGCTCGCGCAGGTTGCGGCGCATCCATTCCATCAGTTTCGCCAGCCGCGTGGGCTCGCCGTGGGGAATGGCGCGGCTGACGCGCTGGCTGCGCCCGGCGTCGCGCCACGGCGCCAGCACCAGCCGTTCGGCCACCAGGTTGGCCACGCGCGCGCCGTAATCCTTGCGCACCATGTGCAGCATCATGTCCATGCCGGTGGCCGAGCCGGCCGAAGTGATGATGCTACCGGTATCCACGTACAGCACATCCTCGCGCACATCGATGCGCGGGAAGTCGCGTGCGAGTGCTTCGGTGAGGCGCCAGTGCGTGGTGGCCTGGCGGCCATCGAGCAGCCCTGCCCAGGCCAGCACGAAGGCACCGGAGCAGATCGAGGTGATGCGCGCGCCACGGGCATGCGCACGGACGAGTGCATCGAGCAGCGCCTGTGGCGGACGTTCGCTGGGCTCGCGCCAGCCGGGGATGACGATGATGTCGGCGTCATCGACCGTGCTGAGATCGTAGGGCAGCTGCACCTGCGCATTACCGAGCATGCGCAGCGCGCCGGGCTCGCCCGCGCACAGCTGGGTGCGGTACCAGGCCACGCCGAGTTCCGGCCGCACCGGCGCGAACAGGCCAACCGCGCAGCCGAACTCGAACAGCCCCTGGCCGTGGCAGGCGACGATGGCGACGAGCGGTGCGCTGGGATCGGCGGAGGGGCTGGGCATGGCTAGATGCTACGGGTGGCGGTGCGCGGCGCTGAGTGGCGCGCGGGCATGAGGTGATGCCTGTGGAGCATGTGCACGAGGGGCATTCCTGGCTAGGGGCGCCCGACGGGGGTAGGGTCGACTGTTAGCCGACTATCGCGCGCAGCGCGGGCTTCTAGGCGGTATCGCCAACAGCAGTCGACTAACAGTCGACTCTACCCCGTCGGTTGCCGACCGCCGCCGGTCGCCCACCACCCGCCGCACATCATCCAACCTCGATTGCCCATCGCCGTGCCATGCGCGTGCCCTGCAGGCCTGCCTAACGTCATTACCAGCAATCATGTGGCTGGCCGGATATGACGGTTGGGTGACGCGATCCCGCCTGTTGCCGCGGGTGAACAGGCCCTTGAATGGAAGCGTGTTTCCGGCCCACCCCCACGAGCCCCCATGCCTGCCGCCCACGCCCCTGTCCTGAGCACCCTTGCTGTCCTGATCGCTGCCGTTCTGGCCGCATCGCCTGGCCACGCGGCCGAAGCCGATGCCGATCCCGCTGCCACCGCCGCGACAGCCAACGTGGCTGCGTCCACGCTGGATGCGGTGGTGGTGACCGGTTCGCGTACCAGCACGCGCACCGTGAAGAACAGCTCCACGCCGATCGATGTGATCTCTGCCGAAGACCTGGCCGCCACCGGCCAGGCGAACCTGCTGGAAGCGCTGCAACGTGCGCTGCCGTCGCTGAGCCAGATCGGCGGCTACCAGAGCGACCAGGAGAGCCTGATCCGTGGCTACCAGCTGCGCAACCTGTCACCGGGCTACACGCTGGTGCTGGTGAACGGCAAGCGCCGCAATGCCAGCGCGTACGTGAGTGGGGCCAACGGCGGCGGCTTTCCGGGCCACGCCTGGGCCGACCTGGCGCTGATCCCGGTGTCGGCCATCGACCATGTGGAAGTGCTGCGCGATGGTGCGTCGGCCATCTATGGCTCGGACGCGATCACCGGCGTGGTCAACGTGATCCTGAAGTCGCAGGCGCATGGCGGTGACCTGTCGGTTGAGAGCGGGCAGAGCATCGATGGCGACGGTTCGCGTACCAGTGTGCGCGCCAACGTCGGCCTGCCATGGGGCCAGGACGGCTTCGTCAATCTGTCCGGTGAAACCACCCGCCAGCATCATGCGATCCGCAGCCGCCGCTACATCGACGGTTACCTGAGCTACCCGGCGGTGGATGCCAATGGCAATCGGGTGGCGTTGCGCCCGAACAACCGGTTGCCCGCGGGTGCGTCGCCGAACCCGGCCGAGGCCAGCCGCGATGCGGAGGCCAACATCATCCTCAGCTCGCCGTCGTACGCGTTGAAGGCCTTCGCAGTGAATGCGGGCCATGGCCTGGGCGAGCGCGCGCAGTTCTACGCCAACGCCACGGCCAGCGATCGCACCGCGCAGGCGATCCAGAACTTCCGCCTGCCGGCGACCATCTTCACCACCTACAAGGCGCCCGGGGTGCTGAGCGTGTTTCCCGATGGCTTCCTGCCCGTGTTGGAAACCAAGGAGAAGCAGTACACCGGCACTGCGGGCGTGAAAGGGCAGGTGGCAGGCTGGGACTACGACGCCAGCCTGACCGGCAACCGCAGCACGGTGCGCACCTATACCCGCAACTCGGTGAACTACTCGTTGCCGTACCCCGGATCGCCCACCGACTTCTATGACGGCAAGCTGGACTACCAGCAGGGCATCGCCAACCTGGACCTGCGCCGGGGCTTCGAGGTGGCCGCCTTTGCGTCACCGCTGGAAGTGAGCGCAGGCGCCGAGTACCAGCACGAACAGTACGAACGCGGGGCCGGGCAGTGGGAGTCGTACACCGGCTTCGGCGCCGCCGCGTTCGTGGGCTACTCCACCGCCGATGCGGTGAAGGCGACGCGCAACAGCAAGGCGGTCTATGTGGGCGCGGCGAGCAACATCACCTCGCGCTGGTATCTGGATGCGGCTGCACGCTGGGAAGATCATTCCGACTTCGGCAGCGTGTCCACCGGCCGCCTGACCACGCGCTTCGACTTCACCGACGCGTTGGGTGTACGCGCGACGGTCAGCAATGGTTTCCATGCGCCCAGCCTCGGCGCGCAGTACTACCAGGCCACCGGCAGCTGCCCGTGCGGTACCACGCTGGTGGCGCAGGTGTCTTCGCCGGCGGCGATTGCGCTGGGTGCCACGCCGCTGAAGCCGGAGAAAGCCACCAACTACAGCCTGGGCGTGACCTGGGACCCGAGCCCTGCGTTCCACCTGGCGGTGGATGCCTACCAGATCGACATCCGCGGCCAGCTCGGCCAGTCCAGCCAGATCGGTTACAACGCGCAGGACCCGGCGCGCATCACCGACAACAGCGGTACGGTGTTGAGTGCGGCGCAGAAGAACACCATCGATGCGCTGCTGGGTTCCGCCGGCATCAGCATCCTGCCGGGTGATGCGTTCTACGCCAGCTACTTCACCAATGTGGGCAATACCCGCACACGCGGTGTCGAGCTGACCCTGGAAGCCAACCAGGACACCGCGTGGGGCAAGCTGCGCTGGAGCTACGCGGCCAACGTCGGGCGTACCACCATCCAGAAGGTGAGCGACATTCCGGCGGCGCTGCAGGGGCTGCCGAACATCAACCTGCTGACCAAGAGCAGCGAATACGCGCTGCGCTTCCGCACGCCCAGCTACACCCAGGTGGCGGGCTTGGGCTGGCAGAACGGGCGCTGGCGCTCGAACCTGGATTTCACCTACTACGGACCGATCAAGCGCCTGAACAACGGCGTGGAGTACAAGCAGCCGCCGGTGCTGGTGACCAATCTCTCCGGCGCCGTGGAGCTGGGCGCAGGCTGGAGTGCGGCGCTGGGCATCAACAACGTGTTCGACAAGCGCACGCGCAAGGTGCCCGCGTATGCACGCAGTGCCACCGATGTGGCGAGCATCGAGACGACCTGGGATTCGGGCGATGTGCTGAGCCGGATCGGGGCGTTCTGGTACGGGCGGATCAACTACCGGTTCTGAGGCGGGAAGCAGCCGGGCATGGCTCGGCTCTACATAACGCGAAAGGCGGCCGGACAGGGTCCGCCATCATCGAGGAGCAGTTCATGTCTTCTGCATTGAGGGTGGTTGCATTGGTGGGCTCACCGGCCAGTTCGGCGACATCGCGCACGCTGCTGCTGGTGCGGCATCTGCTGGCGTCGCTGCAGCAGCGGGTGCACGCCAGCGTGGAGCGGGTGGAGCTGGCGCCGATCGCCCGCTCGCTGGGGCAGTCGTTGTCGCGCGATGAAGCGGAGCCGGCGGTGGAGCAGGCGCTGCAGACCATCGAGGGCGCCGGCCTGCTGGTGGTGGCCGCGCCGGTGTACCGCGGATCGTACCCGGGACTGTTCAAGCACCTGGTCGACTTCATCGGGCTGGAGGCGCTGGTGGATACACCGGTGCTGCTGGCCGCGACCGGGGGCAGCGAGCGCCATGCGCTGGTGATCGACCACCAGTTGCGGCCGTTGTTCAGTTTCCTGCAGGCGCACACGCTGCCGATCGGGGTGTATGCCACGCCGGCTGACTTCGACGGCGAGCACGTCAGCAGCGCGGCCCTGCAGGCGCGTATCGCGCTGGCGACCGAGCGTGCCGCCGCGCATCTGGCCACGCAGGGACTGGCGCCGCCGACGCCGCTGCGGCGCATTGCCTGAGGCCATAACCGGCGGCGCTTTTCTTATGGCGAAGGCGCATCTGCATGGCCGGATCTGACCGCCGATTGTCGCCAGGCATCGCCGCCGCAACCGCTGGCATCTCTAGCATCGATATCGAAGCGGCATCGCATGGCCGCCCAAGATGAGGACACCCCAGTGACGCTCGACGCAGCAAGCAAACCCATCCTGTTCCTGCTGGACCGCGAGTTCGAGGACGGTCAGATTCCCGGCCAGCGTTTCTTCTGCCGGCACAGCCTGCTGCTGGAAGGTGCGCTGTCGAGCATCGAAGGCCTCGACGCGCAGCTGGACGTACGTCGCATCGGCTTCGCACGGCCGCGTCGCGAGGTGATCGCGGAGATTGGCGAGCAGGACCAGTCGCTGCCGAAGCTGGTGCTGCCGCAGGGCGTGCACAGCGCGCTGGCCAGTGGCGCCCACAAGGATCGCCAGTACGTCTCCGGTGCCGAGCCGATCCTGGCGGCGCTGAACGGGTTGCTCGGCATCCCCGTGGCCCATCCCTGAGCGAGGACGCGTCAATGAGCTACCTGATCAGCGTATTGGACAAGAGCCCGGTGGCCGACGGGGCCTCGCCGGAGCAGGCACTGCGCAACAGCCTGCTGCTGGCGCAGCGCGCCGAGCAGCTGGGCTATCACCGTTACTGGTTTGCCGAACACCACGCCGCGCCGACGCTGGCCAGCCCTGCGCCGGAGGTGCTGGCCGCCTGGGTGCTGGCGCAGACCCGGCGCATCCGCATCGGCAGCGGCGGGGTCATGCTGCGCCACTACGCGCCTTACAAGGTGGCCGAGAACTTCAACCTGCTGGCGGCGTTGGCGCCGGGGCGCGTGGACCTGGGCGTGGGCAAGGCACCCGGCGGCCTGCCGGCATCGACCGCCGCGCTGGCGGCAGGGCGCCCGGCGTTTGCCGACTTCGACCAGCAACTGCGCGATCTGGAAGGCTATCTTTCCGGCGCCGAAAGCGAGGTGCTGGCGCGGCCGGTTCCGCAACAGGCACCGGAGCGGTTCCTGCTGGGTGCCAGTCCGCAGAGCGCGCGGCAGGCGGCCGCGCTGGGCTGGCGCTTCGTGTACGCCGCGCACTTCGATGGTGACCCGAAGCACATCGAGGCCGCGTTCGATGCCTATCGCAGTGCCGCTACGCAGCCCCCGCTGCTGGCCACGGTGGCCTTTGCTGCCCCGACGGCCGAAGCCGCTGCACGTCACATCGGCGCACTGCGCGTCTACAAGCTGCACCTTGGCTCGGGGCAGACGGTGAACCTGCCCAGCCCCGAGGCGGCTGCCGAGTACGCACGCCAGGTGGGCGTGGCGGACTACCGCATCGAGGAAACACGGCCCAGCGTGCTGTCCGGCGATGCGCAACAGGTGCGCGACGAACTGGATGCGCTGCACCGACGCTTCGGCGTGGGCGAGTTCATCCTCGATGCGCCGGTGGCCGACCTCGATGCACGCCTGACATCCCTCGAACTGCTGTCGCCTGCGCCACGCGCGGCGGTGGCCTGACCCGCAGGAGCGATTCCCATGAGCACGACCCCGCGCCACATTCCGTTCGGCATCATGCTGCAGGGCCCAGGCAGCCACATGCACGCCTGGAAGCACCCGTCCAACCCGGCCGATGCCAGCGTCAACCTGCAGTTCTACATCGACATTGCGCGCACCGCCGAAGACAACGGCATCGCCTTCGGCTTCGTGGCCGACGGCCTGTACATCAACGAAAAGTCGATCCCGCACTTCCTCAACCGCTTCGAGCCGATCTCGCTGCTGTCGGCGTTGGCCACGGCGACGAAGAAGATCGGCCTGGCCGGTACGCTGTCGACGTCCTACAGCGATCCGTTCACCGTCGCCCGTCAATTCGCCTCACTGGACCTGCTCAGCGGCGGCCGCGCCGGCTGGAACGTGGTGACCTCGCCACTGGAAGGTTCCGGCCGCAACTACGGCCGCCCCCATCCGGAGCATGCGCTGCGCTACCAGATCGCCGATGAATACCTGGAGGTGGTGCAGGGGTTGTGGGATTCGTGGGATGACGGCGCGTTCGTGCGCGAGCGCGACAGCGGCACGTTCTTCGCACCGGAGAAATTCCGCCGGCTCGACCACAAGGGCCGCTTCTTCCAGGTGGAAGGGCCGCTCAACATCCAGCGTTCGCCACAGGGCCAGCCCGTGATCTTCCAGGCCGGGTCGTCCGATGACGGCATCGCGCTGGCCGGCAAGTACGCCGATGCGGTGTTCACCCATTCGCCGTCGCTGGAAGAAACCCGCGCGTTCACCCAGAAGGTGAAGAACTCGGCGATCGCCCATGGCCGCAGCGGCAACGACGTGAAGATCTTTCCGGGTATCGGCCCCATCGTCGGCCGCACGGCCGAGGAGGCCGAGGCCAAGTACCAGGCAATTGCCGCACTGGCGACGCTGGAAGATGCGCTGGCCTATCTGGGCCGGTTCTTCGATCACCATGATTTCAGCCAGTACGACCCTGACGCACCGTTCCCCGAACTGGGCGATATCGGCAGCAATTCGTTCCGCTCCACCACTGATCGCATCAAGCAGGATGCGCGCGAGAAGGGGCTGAGCCTGCGCCAGGTGGCATTGGAGGCAGTGAGCCCGCGACCCAACTTCATCGGTACGCCGGAGCACGTGGCCGATGAGTTGATCCGCTGGTTCGACGCCGGTGCCAGCGATGGCTTCATCCTGGGCTTTGCCGCGCAGCGCGAGGGCCTGGACGATTTCGTGACCCAGGTATTGCCGATCCTGCAGGCGCGCGGCTACCACCAGCGCGAGCTGGAAGGGCAGACCCTGCGCGAGCATCTGGGCCTGCCGTACAAGGCCAGCCGGTATGCGACCGACGCCGAACCGGCGCGGAAGGTGGGGTAGGGCAATGAGCGGAGAAACTGCGGTAGCACCGGGCCAGGCCCGGCGGAGTTCCCCAGCGATTGGCGTGTTGCCGGAGATCGCGGCACGCGCCGAGGCTGCCATCACGATCCGCCATGACCTGCACCGGCACCCGGAGCTGGCCTTCGAAGAGCATCGCACCAGCGCCCGCGTGGCCGAACTTCTGCAGCAATGGGGTTATGACGTGACCACCGGCCTCGGTGGCACCGGCGTGGTCGGCACGCTGCAACGCGGGCAGGGCAGTCGTCGGCTGGGGCTGCGTGCGGACATCGATGCCTTGCCGATCCACGAAGACTCCGGGCTGGCCTACGCCAGCCAGACCGACGGGCTGATGCATGCCTGCGGTCACGATGGTCACACCGCCATCCTGCTGTCCGCCGCGCATTACCTGGCCCATCACGGCAATATCGACGGCACCTTGCAGCTGGTGTTCCAGCCTGCGGAAGAAACCGGTTCGGGTGCATCGAAGATGATCGCCGACGGCCTGTTCGAGCGCTTCCCGGTGGATGCGATCTATGGGCTGCACAACTGGCCTGGCGTACCGGTCGGCCACTTCGGCTTCGTCGACGGCCCAGCGATGGCGTCGGTTGACTGGGCGCGGCTGAAAGTGATCGGCAAGGGCGGCCACGGGGCCGAGCCGCAGGGCAGCGTGGACCCGATCCTGGTCGCCGCGCACATCATCACGGCATTGCAGAGTGTGGTGTCGCGCAATGTCGACCCGCGGCAGATGGGCGTGGTGACCGTCGGTTCGATCCACGGTGGGCAGGCCGCCAATGTGATTCCGGACGTGGTCGAGCTGAAGCTGACCGTGCGCGCCTACCTGCCCGAGGTGCGCGACACGCTGCGACGCCGGGTCACGGAACTTGCCGAGCACACCGCCGCTGCGTTCGGTGCGCGCGCCGAGATTGAATTCCCGCGCGGCTTCCCCAGCGTGATCAACCACCCGCAGCAGACCGCCTACGTCCGCAAGGTGGCGGTGCAGGGCTTCGGCGCCGGCCAGGTGGTGCCCGACTTCGCGCCGCGCACCGCCAGCGAGGATTTCGCGTTCCTGCTGCAGGCGCGGCCGGGCAGTTTCGTGTTCGTCGGCAACGGTGACAGTGCACCGCTGCACAGCCCGCGCTATGTGTTCAACGACGCGGCCATTGCCCCCGCCGCCAGCCTGTGGGCGCGGCTGGCCGAAGACTACCTGGTGAAGGACGCGACATGAGCCACGACGAACGCTTCCTCTATACCTCGGTCGATGACCCGCTGGCGCGGCCGCTGTTCGATGGCCTGGAGCAGGAATACGACAGTCGCTACGCCGATGTGCGCCGACGCATCGGCGGCAGCGCCCGCGAGGAACTGCAGCGCTACCCGGCGCAGGCATTTGCCGCGCCGGTAGGGGCCTTCGTACTGTTGCTGCGCGACGGTGCGGCAATCTCCGGAGGTGCCTTCATGCCGCACCGCGATCCGGACACCGCCGAGTTCAAGCGTATCTGGACGCTGCCCGGGCTGCGCCGGCAGGGCATCGCCCGGCGCGTGCTGCAGGAACTGGAAGAGCAGGCGGCGCGCCAGGGCTATCGGCGCGTGTTCCTGACCACCGGCTTCCGCCAGCCCGAGGCGGTCGGCCTTTACCTCAGCCACGGCTACACTGCGCTGTTCGACCTGGACGCGGATCCGGAATCCATCGCGCACCTGCCGTTCGAGAAACATCTGCGGGCGCCCGCGCCTGTCGTTGCGCCTGTGCAGGCGGTGCTGCACGGGGTCCACGCATGAGCACGCCCTCGACGGCGCTGGATGGGATCGGCGCACGGCCGGCACCCGCACCGGCCTTGAAGATCGTGCCGGCCCGGCACCCGCTGCAGGTGGTCGGCACGGTATTGGCGCTGGCGCTGATCCTGATCGGGCTGCAATCGGTGCTGGGCAATCCGCGCTGGGGCTGGGGCACCTTCGCCGAGTGGTTCTTCGCACGCCCGGTGCTGGAAGGCCTGGGCCGGACGCTGCTGCTGACCGCACTCGGTACCGGCCTCGGTTTCGCGCTGGGCACCCTGCTTGCGCTGGCACGGGTGTCCGGCTCACCCCTGTTGTCGGCGGTGTCGTGGGGGTATGTGTGGTTGTTCCGCTCGATCCCGCTGCTGGTCTTGCTGCTGCTGCTGAACAACCTGGGCTACCTGTACAGCACCATCGAGCTGGGCGTTCCGTTCACCGGCATCAGCCTGTTCTCTTACCCCACCACGCAGCTGATCGGCGTGTTCACCGCCGCGGTACTGGGGCTGACGCTGAACCAGGCCGCGTTCTCGGCCGAAGTGATCCGCGGTGGCATCCTCTCGGTCGATCATGGCCAGTATGAGGCGGCCGCCGCGCTCGGGCTGCCGCGTGCGCGCCAGGTGCGGCGCATCATCCTGCCGCAGGCGATGCGTTCGATCCTGCCGGCCGCGTTCAACGATGTGATCGGCCTGGCCAAGAGCACCTCGGTGGTTTACGTGCTGGCGCTGCCGGAGCTGTTCTACACCGTCCAGGTGATCTACCGGCGCAACCTGGAAGTGGTGCCGCTGCTGATGGTGGCCACGGTCTGGTACCTGGTGATCCTGACCGCGCTGTCGCTGCTGCAGCGGCGCGTGGAGCAACGCTTCGCACGCGGCCAGCTGCAACGCGAACGTTCGGTGTCGCGGGTGTCATCGCCGCAGCGCCGGTCCGGTGATGCTGCGCCCCGCGTGATCAACCGCCCGCGCATCGCCACCCAGGTGGAAGCGGGTGAAGGGGCGGCGGTGTCGCTGCACGGCGTGGGCAAGGTGTTTGGCGATCAGCCGGTGCTGGAAGACGTGCACCTGGACCTGCGTGCCGGCAGCGTGACCGTGCTGATCGGCCCGTCCGGCGCCGGCAAGTCCACGTTGCTGCGGCTGATCAACCACCTGGAACGCGCCGACAGCGGCTACGTGACCGTCGGTGGCCAGCTGATCGGCTACCGTCGCGATGGCGACACCCTGTACGAGCTGCCCGAACGCGAGATCCGCCGCCGGCGCGCCGAAGTGGGCATGGTGTTCCAGGGCTTCAACCTGTTCCCGCACCTGACCGCGCTGGAGAACATCATCGAAGCGCCGATCGCAGTACGCGGTGTACCGCGCGCGCAGGCCGAGCAGCAGGCGCGCACGCTGCTGGAACGGGTCGGCCTGGCCGACAAGGCCGATGCCTTCCCGCGCCAGCTGTCCGGTGGCCAGCAGCAGCGCATCGCGATCGCCCGCGCGCTGGCGTTGCAGCCGAAGGTACTGCTGTTCGATGAGCCGACCTCGGCGCTGGACCCGGAGCTGGTGGCTGAAGTGCTGAGCGTGATCGAAGAGCTGGCCCATTCCGGCACCACGCTGGTGATCGTCACCCATGAACTGGGCTTCGCCCGCCGCGTGGCCGACCACGTGGTGATGATGGACCAGGGACGGGTGATCGAGCAGGGCACGCCCGAGGCCCTGTTCGAGCGCCCGCGCCAGCAACGCACCGCCGATTTCCTGGCCAAGACCCTGTAACCCCGGAAGGAACACCATGAGCCCTACAGCACCGCGTCGCCCCTCGCGCAGCACCCTGTTGATCGTGGGGGTGCTGGTCATCGGCATCGCCGGCATCGTCTACTCGCGCGTGCGCCAGGCCCCGGAGGCTGCCGCTGTGGCCGCGACCAGCCTGGCCGGCACCAACACCGCCGTGCTGAAGGGCACGCTCGACCCGAAGGCGCAGGCCTTGATTCCCGCGGGCTACCGCTTCGTCACGCCGGGCGCATTCACCGTGGCGACCCACCCGGGGCAGCTACCGCTGGCCGACTACGGCGCCGACAGCAAGGACGTGGTCGGCGTCGAACCGGACATCGCGCGGCTGATCGCGGATGCGTTGGGCCTGAAGCTGGTGATCGTGCCGGTGGCCTGGGCCGACTGGCCGCTGGGGCTGGAGTCGGGCAAGTACGATGCGGTGCTGTCGAACGTGACGGTTACCGAGGAACGCAAGAAGAAGTTCGATTTCTCCAGCTATCGTTACGACCTGCTGGGCATCTACACGCGCAGCGACGGGCCCATCCAGAAAATCGAAAAGCCCGCCGATGTGGCCGGGCTGAAGGTGGTGGTCGGTGCCAGCACCAACCAGGACCAGATCCTGCGCCAGTGGGACCAGCAGAACATCGCGGCGGGATTGAAGCCCGTGGAATACCAGTACTTCGATGACGCGGTGGTCGGGCGATTGGCGGTGATCACCGGCCGCGCCGATGTCTCGTTCGAGCCCAATGCTACCGGCGCCTATTCGGCGCGCGACGGCAAGGTGCGGCGCGTGGGCCTGTTCCCTGGCGGCTGGCCGAATGCCGCAGCGATCTCGGTGACCACGCGCAAGGGCAGCGGCCTGGCCGACGCGGTGACACAGGCGCTGAACACCCAGATCGGCAGCGGCACCTACGCGCAGGCGCTGGCACGCTGGAATGTGGCCGAGGAAGCCGTGCCACAGTCGCAGACCAATCCGCCGGGGTTGCCAACGCTGCAATGACACCGGGCGTGGCCCGGGCGACCCCCGCTTTTGTAGAGCCAAGCCATGCTCGGCTGCTTCACCAGCGCGCCTCCAGCGTTTTGAACGGCTTCGCCAGGCGCACGCCCTCGGCATCGACGTCGGAAACGCTGCGCCCATCCACACGCACCGTCTTCGGCATCGTCCGCTGCGGCCACCACACCTTCACCGCCGTCCCGCTGCGCAGGCCCTTGCCCAGCGCCACCGTCAACACGCCGTCGCGCTGCCGCGCCTGCATCTGCAAGGTGCCATACGCCGTCGGCAGGCGTTCCACTGCCAATCCATCGCCCGCCACCCACGCGGGGGGTGTGCCCGGCAGCAGCGACAGTGCGTCATCGTCCTCGCGCATCAGCATGCCGAACAGGGTGCGGCCGTATTCGGCGCCGATCCAGGTATGCGGCATGTCGCCCAGGTAGCGCGGGAAGCGCAGGCGTGAGTGCACGACCTCGGCCAGCACCTGCCACTCGAGCGGGCGCCGGTCATGCAGCAGCCCCTGCAGCAGCTCATCGGCCGCCTGCGGCTGGCCCAGGTGCACGTAGCTCAGCACGTTGCGGATCTCGTACGGGGTGTAGGCGTACAGCGCACCGGGCTGGCTGCGCTTGCGCACGTCATCCAGATAACGCGCGAAGGTGGTCCGCAGTGCCTCGGCGGGCAGTACGCTCTGCGCGCCGGTCGGGTCCAATGCAATCGAGACGCCGGTGGGGTCACCATCGCCAAGATCGGCCGACGACGGAATGAAGTCGATGCCCTTCCACGCCATCGTTGCCCGGATCGAGGCATGCAGTGCGTCGTACAGCAGCTTGTATTGCTCGCGCGCCCAGGCAGCGGTCTGGTGGTCGCCCAGGGCCTCGGCCAGCCACGCGCCGTCGTGCCAGCCCTTCAGGCCCCAATAGTCATCCCAATAGCTGTGGGTGGGTGATGGATAGCCCTCATGGCTGATCGACGGCGCAAGGATGCCCGCAAACCGTTCCGGCGAAGGCTGGTCAGCCTTGTAACCGGGCACCAGCGTGCGCTCGCGCAGTTCCTGCAGGAAGCGCAGTGCGGCTTTCACCTTGGGCAGGTAGGCTCGCACCGTTTCTGGTCCACCGTCCAGGCGTGCAACGTCGGCCACCAGTGCGACGTACTGGCCCTGGCTGTCGTACTCGATGTCCGAGCCGAAGCCGGTGTTGACGCTGCCATCGTCGTTGAGGATCGGTGAGACCAGGCCGTTGGCATGCACGCCGTGTTCGCTGTACCAGGCCAGGTAATCGCGCGCGACACGTGCTTCACCCATGCGCAGCAGCACCGCCGAGGTGGCCATGCCGTCGCGGATGAAGGAGCGGTTGTAGTTGCGCGGCCCCGGCTGCATGGCCGGGCCGGTCTGGTTGATCAGCATGTAGGCAGCCTGCGCGCGCAGCATGTCGACCAGCGAGGGATCGGGCAGGCGCAGGCCGACCTGGCCCAGCCGTGCCTGCCAGTCGGCGGAGGCCTGCGTGGCAAGCACGTCGAACGCGGCATTGGCATCGTCGGGCAGCGCAGCCAGATCAAGCGCAGCCGCTTCGGGCAGCATGCCGTTGGCATCAGCGGCGGCAGTGCCCAGCGGGAACGCGACCACGATGGCATCGCTGCTGCCCGGCGCCAGCGACACCCGGTAGTTCAACGCAGCCGAGGCAAGGCCCTGGTCATCACGCGCCTGCTGCGTGGAAGGCAGTTGGCCGGCAGTGATGTTCGCGGTGATTTCCGTTGCGCCGTCGTCGCCGAACGGCGCCGCGCCGGATGCGGTCACTGGCGTAAGCGACTGCAGCAGCGTGCGCCCGTTGATGCGCACGGCCTGCCCATCGACGGTGGCCTCGCGGATCGGCGACAGCCCGCCGTTCTGCCACGGCGGGTTCATCTGCATCGGGCGCACGACCAGGCTGAGCGTTCCATCGATCCGGTTGCTGCCGGTGTTGTGCAGGCGATGGCGCACGAAGGTGACCGGTTGCCCGTCGCGCTGGAGGGCGAAGGCCTCGCTGCGCAGCTCCAGCCCGGGTTGCGGCGACCAGGTGGCCGAAGGCATCGGCTTCCAGCCATCGCGCAGGGCGTGGTGCACGGGGCGTTCGGCGGCGCCCGCCGCGCGGCCATCGGCACTGCGCCAGATGGGCTGCACCAGCGGCGCGCCCTTGTAGGCTTCGATGTTGCCGTACTCGTCGAAGATCGATTTCTGTCGCCCGGCGTGCACGCCGACGGCGGTCCAGTAGGTCTGCTGCATCTGCAGTGACGCCGGGAACAGCCCGCGCTGCGCGCCGCTGGCGGCGATCTGGTACTGCTTCATGGGCGTCATCACCGCCTTCGGGCCCAGCAGGCGCAACCGCGCGGCCCGGGGTGCAGCGCCGTCCACGCTCAGCCGGAACGCACGCACCGGTTGCGCCACAGTGGCGGCCAGCCAGCTTTGCCGATGGTTGGCGGCCTGCGCATCCTGTGCCCAGTCGTGCCAGCGACCGTTGCTGTCCTGCGCCTGCAATCGGGCAGCGCCACGCGCACCATCGGCCCACTCGACCAGCAGGCCGGCAGTGGGCTGGGCGCGGGGCAAGGTGATCTCGAGCGCATGGGCGCCTGCCTTCCCGACGGGAATCGCGACGGCAGCGTCGCCCTGCCACAGCGCGGCTGCCTGCGTTGCATCCACACCGCTGACGCGTGCGCTGAGCGTGCTGTCCAGTGGCTCCATCTCGAAGAGGGACACGCCCCAGTCGGAGGTCCGCTGCGGGCTGGCCAGCCGCACGTAGCGCGCCTGGCGCGGCGCGAAGTACAGCGTTTCCACGTCGCCCAGTGAATCGGCCATCGTGTATGCGGTCTGCCACTGCGTGCCGTCCAGGGAGGTCTGCAGCGAATAGCCTTCCGGATTGGAGACATCCCAGGTGAGGCGCACGCCGGCCAGCAGGGTGGGCGTGCCCAGGTCGATCTGGAACCAGTGGCCGGGGCTGAAGGCGCCGCCGGTCACGGTCTTCGGGTCGCCGTCGATCAGGTGGCCGATCGCCATTGCCGGCACCTGCTGCGAGGAACTGCTGGCCTGCCATTGGCTGCGCGGCGGGAGCGTCTGGGCCTGTGCGGAGGACGCCAGAGCGACAAGCAGCAGGGTGGCGGCAGGGCGCAACGGGAAAAGCAGGGTGG
Source organism: Stenotrophomonas sp. YJH_SMC_29 (assembly GCF_059371235.1). Lineage (NCBI taxonomy): Bacteria > Pseudomonadati > Pseudomonadota > Gammaproteobacteria > Lysobacterales > Lysobacteraceae > Stenotrophomonas > Stenotrophomonas sp. YJH_SMC_29. Next base: position 24,435 of record NZ_JCAFUK010000010.1, read on the forward strand.
AGACCTTGGAGCGTTCGGCGCGCAACGTCATTACGGACTGCCTCGCAGGTTCGGCCGGAATCGGGCGAGCGCTACGCTAGCAAGGGATGTAATCGGTTACATGACGCACTGCAGCGCCGCTGGACGCTGGCGCTGCCATCACGGGAGGGCTGACGGATGTGGCTATGGACGTGTAGCGCGGATTGGCTGGGGTCACATCGAGCGTCTTTTAAGAGAGTTGTCATTTGACAACCAGTGTGAGCCGTGTGGAGACTGCGGAGAAGAAGGAATGTCTCGAGCGCGTCATCCAGACAAGGACATCGAAGCGGCGTTGCAGTTCGCGGAGGATCGTGGGTAGAGGCTCCGTATGGCGGGCGGCCATGCGTGGGGCCGGATGTATTGCCCTTACAACGACACCGATTGCCGATGCGGGGAGTTCTGCATCGTGAGCATCTGGAGCACGCCGCGAAGCGGCAGCCGTCATGCAAGTGCCTTGCGGCGTGTGGTCGAGAACTGCAGTCGTGAGCAATGAGATCAGGCTTCGTCAGAAGCGAAGGGGTCAATCATGGAATTCAACTTCACCCTGAAGTACCGCTTGCCGGACACAGGCAATGAAATCGGCGTCCTCGAGCAGCGCCTGGCCGAAGGCGGCTGTGACGACGCGCTTGTGGGCCTTGGGTTGCCGGGACGGCTGGCCCTGGCGTTCTGCCGGGAAGCAGACAGCGCAGGGGTTGCCCTGCGTTCGGCGCTCGACGATGTGCAGCGGGCTGTGCCCGGTGCCGAACTGGTTGAAGTGAGCCCCGATCTGGTGGGGCTCACTGACGTCGCAGACCTGCTCGGAATGTCGCGCCAGAACATGCGGAAGCTCATGCTGGCCAACCTGCAGTCGTTTCCGTCCCCCGTGCATGACGGCTCGACCTCGATCTGGCATCTCGTCGACATACTCGGTTGGCTGCGAGCGCGCGGCAGCGGGAAAGTCACGACGGAAATGACCGAGCTCGCCGCCGCTGCGCTGCAGATCAATCTGGCCCGGGAAGGGCGCAGGCTTCACCCGAAGACGTAGCGGCGGCCAGAACCGGAGCCCACCGCATTACAGCTCCACCGTCTCCCACCAGCGCGTGCCCGGCTGCGGCGCCTGCATGTCCACTGCTTCGCCCATCATCGGCGTGGCCACCGGCACGCGCTTCGCGGCCGCCAATGCGGTGATGCGCTCGAACGGCTGCTGCCATGCGTGCAGGGCCAGGTCGAAGGTGCCGTTGTGGATCGGCAGCAGCCACTTGCCACGCAGGTCCAGGTGCGCCTGCAGCGTCTGCTCCGGCTGCATGTGCACGAACGCCCAGCGCGGATCATAGGCGCCGGTCTCGATCATCGTCAGGTCGAACGGGCCGTACTTTTCGCCGATCGCCTTGAAGCCATCGAAGTAGCCGGTGTCGCCGCTGAAGAAGATGCGGAAGTCGCCGTCCTGGATCACCCATGACGCCCACAGGCTGCGGTCACTGTCGCCCAGGCCGCGGCCGGAAAAATGCTGGCCCGGGGTGGCGGTCAGGCGCAGGCCATTGGCCTCGGTGGATTGCCACCAGTCCAGCTGTTCGACCTTGCCAGCGTCCACACCCCAGGCGATCAGCTGGTCACCCACGCCGAGCGGGGCGATGAAGCGCGCGGTCTTGCGATCCAGCTGCATCACTGCGGCGTGGTCGAGATGGTCGTAGTGGTTGTGCGAAAGGATGACGCCGGCGATCGGCGGCAGTGCATCGATGCTGATCGGCGGCGCATGGAAGCGCGCAGGGCCCATCCACTGCACCGGCGAGGCGCGCTCGGAGAAGACCGGGTCGGTCAGCCAGTACTGGCCGCGCAGCTTCAGCAGGATCGTGGAGTGCCCAAGCCGGAACAGGCTGCGGTCCGGCGCGGCGTCCAGCGTGGCCCGGTCCAGCGGCTTCACCGGAATCGGGTGGGCCGGCACGGTGCCCTTGGGTTTGTTGAACAGGAACGTCCACCAGATCTCCGCACCGTCGCGCAGGCTCATTGCCGGACGGGGCAGGGCATTGCGGAACTTGCCATCACGGTACTGCGGTGACTCGGGGTAGTCGGGGAGGGACCAGGAGGTGCAGAAGGTGTAGGCGGTCACGGCGAGGATTCCAAGCAGGGGGACAAGGAGCAGGCGCTTCATGGGTGACGTCCGCTGGGTACACTGCATAGTGTAGTTTCCTGTTTTTCAAAAGTACACTACCCGGTGTAAAATGAGTGCATCCGTTCAGCGATCAGTTCCCGCCATGTCCCGTACCCCGCAGCGCCTCACCGACCGCAAACGCGACGCGATCGTGCGCGCTGCGGTGGAGGAGTTCCGTGCGTCGGGCTACGAGGCGACCAGCATGGACCGCATCGCCGAGGTGGCGGGCGTCTCCAAGCGCACCGTGTACAACCACTTCCCGAGCAAGGAAGCGCTGTTCTCGATGATCCTGGAGGAGCTGTGGGAACGCAGCGTGGCCAGCGACGCGCTGCCGTACCGGCCCGACCAGCCGCTGCAGGGGCAGTTGCTGCAGTTGCTGGGCCAGAAGCTGGACCTGCTCAGCGATGCCAACTTCATCGACCTGGCGCGGGTCGCGATGGCCGAGATCATCCACTCGCCGGAGCGTGCGCAGGCCATCGTCTGCCGCATGGGCGAGAAGGAAAGTGGCGAGAGTGCGTGGATCCGCGCGGCAATCGCCGATGGCCGGCTGCGCGCGGTCGATCCGGAATTTGCCGGCCACCAGCTGCACGGGCTGGTGAAGAGCTTCGCGTTCTGGCCGCAGGTGACGATGGGGCAGCCGCCACTGAACGAACAGGAGCGCGCGCGCGTGGCCGAGTCGGCGGTGGCGATGTTCCTGGGGTTCTACGCGGCCTAGCCGGCGGCGAAGCGGCGGAACTCGTCGGCCGGCAGGGCGGCCGAGTACAGGTAGCCCTGGCCGACATCCACGCCCAGCGCGCGCAGGTGCTGTTCCTGCGCCAGGGTCTCGGTGCCCTCGGCCACGACGATCGCGCCGCAGCGGTGCGCGACTTCGACGATGAAGCGCACGATCGACTGTGACTTGGCGTCGGACAGCGTGGCGATCAGCGCCTGCTCGATCTTGACCTCGGCGATGGCCAGCTGCGAAAGCAGGATCAGGGTCGAGTAGCCCGCGCCGAAATCATCCAGCGACAGCGTGACCCCGGCCGCCAGCAATTGTGCGATGTTGGCATCGACCACGTCGCGCTCGACGATCTCGGTCCACTCGACGATTTCCAGGCGCAGCATCGCACCGGGGATGTCGTGCAGTTGCAGCAGCTCGTGCAGGCGCAGGCCGAAACCGGGCAGGCGCAGCGATTCTGCAGAGACATTGACCGCGATGGTCAGTGAAGCGCCATCCTGCCGGCAGAACTGCAGGAAGTGCACCGCCGACTGCAGCGTGGCCCATTCCAGGTCGGCCAGCCGGCCCTGCCGGCGCAGCAGCGAGATCACCCGCATCGGTGTGATCGGCCGGCCCTCGCCATCGCGCATGCGCAGCAGTGCCTCGGCACCGACCAGCCGCCGGTCGCGCAGGCGATGCTTGGGCTGGTAGCTCAGCGGTGCATCCCCCTGGCGCAGCCAGCGTTCAAGCGCGACCTCGATCAAGGCATCGATTTCGCTGTCGCGCTGGATCGGGTCATCAAAGAACACCACGCCCGACTCGATCGCGCTCAGCGCCAGCGTGATCGCCCGCAACGGCAGGTGGCCTTCATCGGCGTTGGCCGGAGGCTTCAGCTCGACCACGGCGCAGCGGAACAGCGGCCGGAAGCCCGGCCAGTCGCGGCTGACGCGCTCAGTGAGATTGCAGGCCAACGCGGTGACATGGGCCTGGCTGCGCAGCTCGGGCAACGTCATGCCGCGCACCAGCAGGGCCAGCGCCGCGTCACCGAACTGATAGATCTCCAAGGCATCGGCGCGAAGCGATGGCAGCAACCGATGGATGTCCGCCGCCGTATCGCGATGCCATAGACCGTTGTCCTGCAGTGGGCCGTAACGCAGGCGCAGATCGCGCAGGTTGCCCATCTCGACCACGACCAGGCAGGCCTTGCCGAGGCCGTCGTTGCCGCGCCAGAAATCCTGCAGCCGTTCGCCCAGCGCGCGCATGTTGGGCAGGCCACTGATGGGGTCGATGCGCAACCAGGCCTGCTCGCGCTGGCGCTGCGCGTCGATCTGGGCGTCGTTGTAGACCAGCGCGAACACCGCGCCCAGCACCAGCAGCGAGACCGGCAGTGCCAGTACGCGCTGGATCGCCAGTTCGGCCACCGGCAGCTGGTCGGCGCCGATGATCGCTACGCCCAGCGCCAGCCCCACCGCGGTCGCGGCGATGCGCGCCGACCACGCCCGCAGGATCATGCGCAGCGACAGCTCGTTGAGCATGCGCGGGTGCAGGCGCCTGCGCAGCCAGACGCCGGTGATCATCTGCAGCGCGGCCTCCAGGCTGGCGGGCAGGAAAAACTGGGTGCCGACAAACTGGTAGCGGGCCAGCACGGCAGCCGCCAGGCAGGCCAGACCGCCGCGCCACCCGCCGAGCAGGCCGCTGACCAGCAGGATGTCGAAGCCAAGGTGCAGCTTGACCACGCCCTGGGTGTAACCGGCCACGAACCAGGAATTGAACAGGTAGATCAGCCCCAGCGTCACGCCGACATACAGGCGACGGCCCTCGATGGCGTGTCCGGCGCGACGGGTGGCGATCAGCAGCACGCCGATCATGCCGATCACCGCGGTGGCCTGCAGCAGGTACAGCGGCAGGCTGGGCAGGGCACTGTCCAGGACCTGGGCCGAGACCCGTGAAAGCGCATCCATAGCAGGTTCCCGCCTGTGACCGACGGCCGGTGACGAGCAGGGTAAACCACGGCCGCGCGCGCGGCCACTGACGATGCCCTGCGGCGGCCCGCTGGGTCAGTAGCGCGGGCCGGCGATCGCGGAAACCCTTGCACAGCGCATCGGCGATGCGCATGTTCAGCGCGACCTTGCGGGAATGCAGGGGCGATCGGCGCCGGCGTTCCACGGTGACGGATCCGTGGGCGTTGCTGTAGCGACGACTGCCCGGCATCACTGCTGTTGACGGGAGGAATGCCGGATGAGCGAGAATCCATGCAGTCATCGGTTACAGGCGTCCCCTGGCATGGAAGCACCCCGCGCACGCATGGAGGGCATGCCCCTGCCTCACGCCTGGCAGGAAGCGCTGGCCGATGCGCGCATCGAGCGGCAGTCGATCGGCGTATCGCGTGCGGACGTTGCCCGCGTGCATCGTCCGGGGCAGGCCGATGCCTTCCTGAAATCGGAAGTGATCGACGCCTTCAGTGAGCTGGGCGACGAGATCGCGCGCCTGCGCTGGCTGCAGGCGCAGGGTCAGCCGGCGCCGACGGTGATCGCTACGGCCGAGGAGGAAGGGCGCCGCTGGCTGCTGATGAGTGCGTTGCCCGGCCACGATCTGGCCTCCTCGCCGGCGCTCGCGCCCCAGCACCGGGTGCAACTGCTGGCCGACGCGCTGCGGGGCCTGCATGCCCTGCCGGTGGCGGTCTGTCCGTTCGACCAGCGGCTGGCTTCGCGCCTTCAGGCCGCACAGGCACGGGTCGAGGCGGGCCGGGTCGACGCCGATGACTTCGATGACGAGCGCCTGGGGCAGAGCGCACAGCAGGTCTTCGCCGAACTGCGCGCTACCCGGCCTGATCACGAGGATCTGGTGGTCAGCCATGGCGATGCCTGCCTGCCGAACCTGCTGGCCGTCGAGGGGCGTTTCAGCGGTTTCATTGACTGTGGCCGGCTGGGCGTGGCCGATCGCTACCAGGATCTGGCGTTGGCCGCGCGCAGCCTCGTCCACAACTTCGGCGACACCCGGTGGGTCGCGTCGCTGTTCCGCAGTTATGGCGTTGTGCCCGACGAACGGCGGCTGGCGTTCTACCGTCTTCTCGACGAGTTCTTCTGAAACCGCGCCGGGCAGCGCAGGGCAGGGCTGAATGCTGCCCTGCCGACGGACCTCTCCAATCTTCAAAATGGACGAACGTTCGTTCACTATTCGTGGCATGAGCCGAATCGACCGCAATGAGCAGCGCGTGACCCTGATCCTGCAGGCGGCCCTGCAGTGTTTCCTCGCCAAGGGCTTCCACCAGACCAGCATGCGCGACATCGCGCAGGCGGCCGGTGTCAGCCTGGGCAATCTCTACAACCATTTTCCGGGCAAGGAGGCGATCATCCTTGCGGTGGCCGTGGCCGAAAGCGAGGAACTGGCCCCGATGCTGCAGCGGCTGGCGGCGGCCGACGGCGAGCGCGCGCAGGTGCTGGCGTTCCTGCAGGACTTCCATGCGTTGTGCCGGCAACCGGAATGGGCAACGCTCGCGGCCGAGGTGCTGGCCGAGAGTGCACGCAACCCCGCCGTAGCCGAAGCCTTCGCCGCCAACCGCAGGCAGCTTCAACAGGTGCTGGGCGATGCACTGCAGGGCATTGCGCGGCGCGAGCGGCGGCGCCCTGCGCTGGCCCCGGCACTGCAGGCGCAGGTGTTGCTGGATGCCATCGAAAGCGATGCGCTGCGCGAGGGCTTGGGTGAAGCCGGCAACGCGGAGAACGCCGCGCTGGATCTCGAGCTGCTAACACGGTTGCTGGGATCACGTGCATGAGCGCCGATGACCGGCGGCTGCACGGCCTGGACCTGGCGCGCTACTTCGCATTGGCCGGCATGGTGCTGGTCAACTTCCGCCTGGCGATGGCCGTACCTGCCGAGCGCGCGGGTTGGCTGGCCGGCTTCTTCCATCTGCTGGAAGGCAAGGCTTCGGCGACCTTCGTCACCCTGGCCGGGCTTGGCCTGGTACTGGCCACGCAGCGCTTGGGCCGGAGGCAGGCCTGCGTGCAGACCTGGCGGCGCGCGCTGTTCCTGCTGGTGCTGGGCCTGCTCAACCTGACCCTGTTCCCGGCCGACATCCTGCACTACTACGCGGTGTATTTCGCGCTGGCGGTGCTGTGGCTGCGTGCGTCGCCACGGGCGCTGCTGGCCAGCATCGTGGGCCTGGCGGCCGGTTCGTTCTGGGCACTGCTGCATTGGGACTACAGCCAGGGCTGGAACTGGCAGACGCTGGAGTACACCGGTCTCTGGCAGTGGCCGGGTGCCGCGCGCAACCTGCTGTTCAACGGCTTCCATCCCCTGCTGCCGTGGATGTGCTTCTTCCTGCTGGGCATGCTGCTGGCGCGCCTGCAGTTGTCACAGCCGCGCGTGCAGTGTGCCTTGCTGCTGCTGGGCGTGCTGCTGATCGGCGCCGGCCAGGGCGTGCAGCACCTTGCGCTGGGAACGCCCTGGCAGGTGTGGCTGGGAACGCAGCCGATGCCGCCGGGACCGGCCTACGTGCTGACCGGTTCGGGCGCGGCCTGCAGTGTGATCGCCGCGTGCCTGTGGGTCAGCCGCCGGTATCCCGGGAATTGGCGGGCGCCGCTCACTGCGGCAGGGCGGATGACCCTCAGCCTGTACGTCGGCCACATCCTGCTGGGCATGGGGACGCTGGAAGGATTGGGCGTGCTCGATGGCAGCGCGTCATTGCCGGCGGTGCTGTGGTGCGCGCTGCTGTTCCTGATGGTGGCCACGGCCGCCGCGTGGCTGTGGTCGTTGCGGTTCGCGCGGGGGCCACTGGAAGCGGTGATGCGGCGCGTCGCCGGCTAGCACTTTGGTCGCGCAGGCGTGATGTTGTGACGGACATGTCTGTGTCGCGGCCTGCGCATCTGCGATAGTGGCGGCAGGTAACACTTTCCGCTTGCATCCATGTCATCCGCTTCGGCGCAGCACCTCGGCGAAGTCCTCCTGCAGTCCTATGGCATCACCGCCACGGCCGTGGTGCCACGCCCGGTTGGCGCCGACGCCAACGCAAGCGTGTATCGCATCGATGCACGGCGTGGGCAATGGTGGTTGAAATGCCGCAGCTACCAGGTCGACCCTGCCGTCTGGGATACCCTGCACTGGCTGCGCGGCACGCTGGGCATCGAGGAAATCGTCGCACCCTGGCCGGCACTGACCGGTGGCGCTTCGGTGCAGCGCTGGGGCCTGCAGTTCACCCTGTTTCCCTATGTGGAAGGCCAGTCCGGCTTCGAGGCGGCGTTGAGCCGCACGCAGTGGCAACGGCTGGGTGAAGTGCTGCGCCGTCTGCACGAGGCCCGCCCGCCGCTGCAGCTGCAGGAGGCGCTGCCGAGCGCGCGGATGGAAACCGCGGCGCTTGATACGGTGGGCCAGTGGTTGGCTGGCGAGGGCCTGGCGGCCGCCAAGGACGGCCTGGGCCGTGCGTTCGTGTCGGTCTGGGACCAGCAGCACGCACGCATCGCCGCGCTGCATGCGCAGGCCGTGCAGCTGCATGCGGCATTGCAGGACGTGCCGAGGGGACTGCACCTGTGCCATACCGACCTGCATGCCGGCAACCTGCTGATGGGCAACGACGGTGGCCTGCACCTGATCGACTGGGATGGCCTGTCGCTGGCACCGCGCGAGCGCGACCTGATGTTCATCGGCGGCGCGGTCGGCGGGCGCTGGGGCCGCGAGAACCCGTTGGGATTCGAGGAGGGCTATGGCAGCGACCGCGGTGATCCGCGCTGGATTGCCTGGTACCGGCACTGGCGCATCCTGCAGGACCTGATCGAGTTCCAGCAGGTGCTGCTGGGCAGTGATGGCGAGGAGCGTTCGCCGCCGTTGCGCCGGCAATCGCTGCATTTCCTCAGTGAGCAGTTCGCGCCGGGCAACGTGTTCGACGCCGCCGAGCGGGTGTATCGCGCGCTGGGGTAGTTCCCGGGCCGTTGCCAGGATCACCCCGGGTAGAGTCGACTGTTAGTCGACTACCGCGCGCAGCGCGGGCTTTGCCTGTTCCAGACGAAGAGCAGTCGACTGACAGTCGACTCTACCCATGGTCCGTGCAGGTGTTTTTCATTCCGCAGGCTTGGCCGCTGCTGAGGCGGCCGCACTTGCGGCGCGGCGCGACAGCACGGCTTCGCGATGGGCGATGTAGGCGTTGGCGGCCAGGATGATGCCGGCGCCGATTATCGTCCAGCGGTCCACGCTTTCGTTGAACAACAGCCAGCCGCACAGCGTCACCAGGGGCAGCTGCAGGAAACTGATCGGTGTCAGCGCCGAGACTTCGCCCAGCCGCAGCGCCCGGGTCCACAGCAGTTGGCCGACGGTGCCGAGCACGCCGGTGGCCAGCAGCCACAGCCAGGCCAACCCGGTCGGCCAGACCCAGACGAACAACGCCGGGACCAGCGACAGGGGGACCCAGAAGACGTAGGTGTAGAGCACCACGGTATCGGCGCTGTCGACGCGGGTGAGTTGCTTGATCTGGATCGCCACCAGCGAGCTGAGCACCGCGGCGGCGACCGCCACCAGGCTGCCGGCGGTGAAGCCGGCCGTGCCAGGGCGCACGATCACCAGCACGCCGATGAAACCCACCACCACTGCCGCCCAACGGCGCACGCGCACGGTTTCGCCCAGCCACAGCACGGCGGCGATGGTGACGAACAGCGGCGTGGAATAGGAGAGCGAAACCGCCTGCGCCAACGGCAAGTGGCCCAGCGCCCAGAACGCGCACAGCATCGAGCCCAGGCCGATTGCACTGCGCACGAAATAGCGTGGCAGCTGCTGCGTCTTCAAGGGGGCGCGGCCCGGCCGCAGCAGCATCGGCAGCAGGGCCAGCAGGCCAAAGGCATTGCGGAAGAACGCCACTTCCTGCGTCGGCACGTAACGAGTGGCATAGCGGATGGCCACCGCCATCAGGCCGAATGCCATCGTGCTGCCGAGCATCAGCAGCGCCGCCCGCATCGGGGTGGCGCCTGAGGAAAGGGCGGGGCTGTTCACCACTGTGCGCCGAGCAGGCGGGGCTCCGGTTCGATCGGCACGCCGAACTTTTCCAGCACCGAGGCCGAGATGCGGCGCGCCAGCGCCAGCAGTTCAGCGCCGCTGGCATTGCCGTGGTTGACCAGCACCAGCGCGTGGCTCGGCGCCACGCCGGCATCACCCTCGCGGAAGCCCTTCCAGCCACAGGATTCGATCATCCAGGCCGCAGAGACCTTGCGCCTGTCGTCTTGCTCGGCCGGGAACACGGGCAGGTCGGGGAAGTGCTGCAGCAACACGTCGACCTGTTCCAGCGGCAGCACCGGGTTCTTGAAGAAACTGCCGGCGTTGCCCAGTACCTCCGGGTCGGGCAGCTTGCGGCGGCGGATCGCGATCACCGCATTGGCCACGTCCACGGCGCTGGGCAGTTCCACGCCCTGTGCCTGCAGTTCCTCGCGGATGCCGGCATAGTCCATGCGCAGGTCGTGCAGCAGCGGCAGCTTCAGTTCGATGGCGGTGATCAGGTAGCGGTCGGGCTGCTGCTTGAACACGCTGTCGCGGTAAGCGAAGCGACACTGCTCGTTGTCCAGCCGCACCCAGGCCTGATCCTGGCAGTCCCAGGCTTCGACCGCCTGGATGAACTCGCCCACCTGCGCGCCATAGGCGCCGATGTTCTGGATCGGTGCGGCACCGGCGGTGCCGGGAATCAGCGCCAGGTTTTCCAGGCCGGACAGGCCTTCCTGCAGCGACCACATCACCAGGCCATGCCAGGGCACGCCGGCGCCGGCGCGGATCACGGCATGGTCGGCGCGGTGTTCAAGGAAACTGATGTCGCGGTTGCCGAACACCAGCACGGTGCCGGGCAGATCCTCGGCGATCAGGACGTTGCTGCCGCTGCCCAGCACCAGCAGCGGGCCGTTGGCCACCTCGGGCAGTGCCAGCACGTCCGGCAGCAGCGCGGCATCGTGCAGTTCCAGCAGCTGTTCCGCATTGGCCTCCACGTGGAAGGTGTTCAGTGCCTGCAGCGGCGCATTGCGGGTGAGCGTCCAGCGCAGCGGGGCGTTGCCGTCGGTGCTATCCATGGGCGCGCTCACAGGGGGGCCACCGCGCCGCGGCTCGGCGCTTCGCGGCGGCGACGGATCGCCTCCACGCATTCGGAAACCAGCGCCGGTCCACGGAAGATCAGGCCGCTGTAGCACTGCACCAGCGCGGCACCGGCCGCCATCTTGGCCACCGCGTCGGCACCGGACAGGATGCCGCCGACGCCGACCAAGGGCACCGACTCGGGCAGGCGCGAGCGCAGGCGGCGCAGCACCAGCGTGGACTGCTCCAGCACCGGCGCACCGGACAGGCCACCGGCCTCGTTGGCCAGCGGGTCGCCGGCCACCTTGCTGTGGTCGATGGTGGTGTTGGTGGCGATCACGCCGTCCACCTGCAGCTCGCCCAGTACGCGGGCGGCGGCATCGATGTCACGCTCGCTGAGGTCCGGCGCCACCTTCACCAGCATCGGCACGCGGCGGCCGTGGCGGGCCGCGAGCTCTTCCTGGCGGTCACGCAGCTGGCTGACCAGTTGGCGCAGCGCGGTTTCTTCCTGCAGTTCGCGCAGGCCGGCGGTGTTGGGCGAGGAAATGTTGACAGTGATGTAGTCGGCCAGCGGGTACACCTTGTCCAGGCAGGCGATGTAATCGTCCACGGCCTGTTCGTTGGGGGTGTCCTTGTTCTTGCCGATGTTGATGCCGAGCAGGCCGCGGCGGTTGCGCGCGCGCTCGACGTTGCGTACCAGCGCGTCCACACCCGCATTGTTGAAGCCCATGCGGTTGATGATCGCGTTGTGTTCCGGCAGGCGGAACAGGCGCGGCTGCGGATTGCCGGCCTGCGGGCGCGGGGTGATGGTGCCGATCTCGACGAAGCCGAATCCCAGCGCGAACAGTGCATCGATGTGCTCGCCGTTCTTGTCCAGGCCGGCGGCCAGGCCGACCGGGTTGGGGAAGGTCAGCCCGAACACCGTGCTCGGCATCGGCGCGATGCGGGCGGCCAGCAGCGGCGTGGTGCCGGTGCGATAGGCCAGGTCCAGTGCGGACAGGCCGAGGCCGTGGGCGCGCTCGGCGTCGAGCGAGAACAGGAAGGGGCGGGCAAGCGAATACATGCGTCGGTTCAGTCCAGCGTGCCGAGGAAGGCTCGGGTTCGATATTCAAAAGCAACCTGGCCGTCCACCGCGTGGGCGGCGAACAGGTGCTGCAGAGCGTCGATCATCGGCGCGTGGCGCGGATGACCGGATTGCGGGGCGTACGAAGAGGAGAGCAGGCGCCCGCGCAGGGCGTCGAAGTCGAGATACTGCACGTTCGGTAGCTCCACCCTGCCGCGCAGGCCAGCGCCGAACCAGGCCTGCATGGTGGCATCGTCCTGGTAGCGCTCGGCTACGGCGGTGTAGTCGGTGCCGTAGTCCAGCAGCAGCTGTTCGTAGCCGACCAGGAACGGGCTGGCATCGAGCAGGCGCGAATTCCAGTAGATCAGTGCCAGGCCACCGGGGCGCAGGATGCGCTGCCACTCGGCGCGCACCGCCACGGTGTCGAACCAGTGGAAGGCCTGCGCGGCGCTGACCAGATCGATGCTGGCGTCCGCCAGGCCGGTGGCCTCGGCGCGGCCATCGACGGCGGAGAACTGCGGGTACTGTGGCGCCAGCCACTGTTCGGCGGCAGCACGCATGGCAGCGTTGGGCTCGACCGCCACCAGCGGATGGCCGCTGGCGAGAAACGCGCGGCTGGAGATGCCGGTGCCAGCGCCGATGTCGGCGACATGGGCCTGGTGGCTGACACCCATCGGGCCGTGCAGCCAGTCCAGCAGTGCGGCCGGGTAGTCGGGCCGGTAGCGGACATAGTCGGCGACGCGGCTGCTGAAGCGTTCAGTGCTGTCGGAGGCGGTCATGGCGTCAGTTCGACACCGCCGCCAGCCACGCCAGGCCACCGAAGAACAGGATGAAGACCAGGATGGCGGCAACCACGGCGCCGACCATCACCCAGCCCAGCACCAGGCCGGTGAGTGCCATGCCATCGCCTTCCAGCTCATGCGGGCGGCGGCGGATCTCGGCGCGGGCCATGTGGCCGGTGATGATGGCGACGATGCTGGCCACGAAGGGCAGGACCGTCCAGCTGGCGATGCCCATGACCAGGCTGACCACGGCCAGGGCGCTTGTCTGTCGGGGTGCCACGCTCATCGGGGTCCTCCTTGGCAGTGTGCACATGATAGTGCCTCTGCCCCGGCAATCCCATGCCCGGCGGATGTGAGGGCAGGCGTCGCCCCCTGGTCGACGAATGGGACTTAGGCCCTGGCAGGCGTCGGCCTTGGTCGACGAAAGGCGTGCCCACCCAGGTTGACGGCTACCGAACTGCCAGTATCAGCCCATCAACACCTGGCCGCCATCCACGTTGAGCACGCTGCCGGTGACCCAGCGCGCCAGCGGCGAGCACAGGAACAGGGCGGCATCGGCGATCTCGCGCGGGTGGCCGAAGCGGCCGAACGGAATCTTTGCCAGCGTGCCGTGGTACAGGTCGGGGTCTTCGACGCGGCGGCGATCCCACAGGCCGTCATCGAACGCGATCGAGCCGGGTGCGATGGCATTGACCCGGATCCGGTCCTTGGCCAGCGCCAGTGCCTGCGAGGTGGTGTAGTGCGAAAGGGCGGCCTTGGCAGCAGCATAGGGTGCGCCACCGGGACGGGGCTGCTGCGCGGCAATCGAAGAGAGGTTGAGGATGCAGGCGTCGCCGGATGCGCGCAGCCAGGGCAGCGCGAGCCGCGAGGCGCGCACGGCTGCCATCAGGTCGATCTGCAGGCTCGCGGCCCAGCCGTCCTCGTCGTCGGCCATGCCGTAGCCGGTGGCATTGTTGACCAGCACATCGATACCGCCGAGGGCATCGGCGGCGGCTTGCAGCCAGGCCTGGATCTGGCCGGGGTCGGCCAGATCGGCGGAGAACGCGTGCACTGGCGTGCCCTGTGCCTGGGCATCGGCGCACAGGGCATCCAGCCCGGCCCGGCCACGCGCGCAGACCGAAGCCTGTGCGCCGGCGCCGGCAAACGCCAGCGCCATTTCACGGCCGATGCCCTTGCTGCCGCCTGCGATGAGCACGCGGCGGCCGCTGAAATCGAGGATCGGAGCCCCTGCGGGGATCCGACCCTGGACCTGGGCCAGAACCCCGGAAGGGCCCTGACCCACAGGCGTGTCGGCGTCGTTTGCCATCACAGGTCGAACTTGATGCCCTGCGCCAGCGGCAGCGAATCCGAATAGTTGATGGTGTTGGTCTGGCGGCGCATGTAGACCTTCCATGCATCCGAGCCGGACTCGCGGCCACCGCCGGTGTCCTTCTCGCCGCCGAAGGCGCCGCCGATCTCCGCGCCCGACGTGCCGATGTTGATGTTGGCGATGCCGCAGTCGCTGCCTGCCGCCGACAGGAACTTCTCGGCAGTCTTCAGGTTCTGGGTGAAGATCGAGGACGACAGGCCCTGCGGCACGCCGTTCTGCATGTCGATGGCTTCATCGAGGGTGTCGTACGGCATCACGTACAGGATCGGCGCGAAGGTCTCGTGCTGGACCACGGCGTCGCTGTTCTTCAGGCCGGAGACGATGGCCGGAAGCACGAAGTTGCCCGGGCGGTCGATGCGGCTGCCACCGGTTTCGATGGTGCCGCCGGCCGCCTTGGCCTGGGCGATCGCATCGAGGAACTGCTGCACGGCGCCTTCGCTGTTCAGCGGGCCCATCAGGTTGGCCGCATCGGTCGGGTCGCCGATCTTGCCTTCCACCTGCTTGTAAGCCTTGACCAGGGTGGCCAGCACGTCGGCGTAGATCGAGCGGTGCACGATCAGGCGGCGGGTGGTGGTGCAGCGCTGGCCGGCGGTGCCGACGGCGCCGAACACGATGCCCGGCACAGCCAGCTTCAGGTCGGCGGTTTCGTCCAGGATGATGGCGTTGTTGCCGCCCAGTTCCAGCAGGCAGCGGCCGAGGCGGCGCGCGACCTTCTCGTTGACGGTGCGGCCGACCTGGGTCGAGCCGGTGAAGCTGATCAGCGGCACGCGGCGGTCATCGACCATCTTTTCCGACAGGGCGGTACCGGCATCGTTGATCAGGAAGAAGATGTCCGGGAAGCCGGCTTCGCGCAGGGCGTCGTTGCAGATCTTCAGCGAGGCGATGGCGGTCAGCGGCGTCTTGTTGGACGGCTTCCAGATGCACACGTCGCCGCAGATGGCCGCCAGGAACGAATTCCAGCTCCACACCGCCACCGGGAAGTTGAAGGCCGAGATGATGCCGACCAGGCCGAGCGGGTGGTACTGTTCGTACATGCGGTGGCCCGGGCGCTCGGAATGCATGGTGTAGCCGTACAGCATGCGGCTCTGGCCCACGGCGAAATCGGCGATGTCGATCATCTCCTGCACTTCGCCATCGCCTTCCGGCTTGCTCTTGCCCATTTCCAGCGCAACCAGCGAACCCAGGGCGTCCTTGTGCCTGCGCAGTGCTTCGCCGCACAGGCGCACGGCTTCGCCGCGGCGCGGCGCCGGCGTGGTGCGCCAGACCTTGAAGGCTTCCTGGGCGCGGGCGACGACAGTCTCGTACTCGGCCTCGGTGGTGGCGCGGACCTGCGCGATCGGCTCGCCGGTGGTCGGGTTGACCGGGGTGATCAGCTCACCGCTGGTCGCGCTCGACCACTCCCCGTTGCCCAGGTACGTGCCAGCGTTGATCGCGTCCAGGCCAAGGGACTTGAGCAGCTCGGAAGACATGCAGACTCCTGTGTTTCGTTACGTTGTTTGGTGCCATCGCGGGCAGGTGGGGGGCGCGATGAACTGAATCGCCGATGGTAGCAGAGCGCCCCGACCGGCCATGGTGCAACGCGCCAGCCGAACCGGGCCGGACATGAATGCTTGGAGGGCAGGGCACGTTGCCTGTAAACTTCCCGGCTGCATGGCCCCGTAGCTCAGCTGGATAGAGCGTCCCCCTCCTAAGGGGAAGGTCGCCCGTTCGAATCGGGCCGGGGTCACCAGAATCAATAACTTGCGATAGTTGCTACAACGCAATGGGCCATATCAGGCCATCAAAAGGCACCACTTGGTCACAGTGGTCACAGTGGCGAATCAATAGGTTAGCTTCGCCGCCGCTCCATCATTACCCTCAGGGGCGAGGTGTACGTAGTACTTCTTCGTCGTGGCGTAATCAGCGTCCCCGGTCAGAATCTGCACCCTTCGCAACGGAACTCCGGCCTAGCTGCGCGCGCTGTTGCCGCAACCGGAGACGTTCGCCTGGCCGGAGAGGGCGGAGCTACCGTTAGATTACGAAGGGCTTGGTGCGGTGCTCTGGCACTGAGATGAATCAAGCGCTGGTGGCCGATTAGCGGCGCAGGCATTGTTATTAGCCGACAGTCGTGTAGTGGAGAGCTGATGTTCGCAGGCATGCGGCAAGGGTTGCGCAGCAACACAGCCTACTTCTTGCCGAAATCTACGACCGGTCGAGTCTTCCTGCCGTCTTCGAACTTGATGCCAGACAGGTCGACTACATACACCGGTCCGCGAAGCTCGCTCGGGGACGGACCAACGCTCTTTACACCGGCTTCTGTGCGTCTGATATGCATGTAGGGAAGGCGCGAGCCTTGGGCGCTACAGTCTGCCGCCTTGCTCGTGGCTTTCAGTAAGATCTTGTACTTGCCTGGTGTCTCTTCCAGCTGACCGCAGATCGTAGCCGGGGATGATTCCAGTACGCGCAGTGCGTCACGACCTGTACGGGTAACAAAGCTGTCGAGTGACTCGCCGTCTTTGGATTCGGAGTCCCAAAGGGGAATCGTCACGCCGCGGCTCGTCGCCTCTGTAACGCCGCCGCTGATGTGAATCCACTTATACGCCTCGGCATTGGATACAGGTGGAGTCTGGGGTCTGGCTGATTGGGCAAAAGCCGGAGAACTCAGGGAAGACACCACAACTGCCAGAACGATTGAACGCATCATGGGTTCCTTACGCTGACCGATGGGCCAATGTTATCCCCAGCGGAATCCGCCGCCACTACCGGGCCTGCCACCAACGCGCGAGCAGCAGCAGGCCCGGCGTCTGGCCGAGGCGGGGGCTAAGGGGATCGAGCAGATCAAGGCGGCGCTAGAGCCGCCCAAGCCGCCGGCAGAGAGGAAGCCCCGAGCGAGGGACGCCCGCACCCAGGCGTGGGTGAGGGCAGGGCTGCAGCAGCTACGGTGGGGTGTTTGAGCGAAGGTGGATCCAAGCCGGTCCCAGCAATCTTGCAAGTCGTTGGCCTAACGTGCAGGGAAAGCCCCACTCCTACGGGGAAGGTCGCCCGTTCGAATCGGGCCGGGGTCACCCTGTTTGCGGCGCCACGTCCGCGCGCTGCCCGCGAGGCCACTCGGATATGCTGGCGTCTCGCCCCGCGATCCGGCCGCCATGGACCACCGCCTGCAGCCCGTGCAACCCCAGGACTACGCGAGCATCGCCGGGTGGCTGGATTCGGCCGCAGCCACGCTGCGCTGGGCCGGGCCGGGCGTGCCCTATCCACTGCCACCCGATCGGTTCGAGCACGTATTGCAGCTGCGCGAACGCCCGGGGTGGCTGCTGCCGGACGCAAGCGACCAGCGCGTGGGTTTCGGCCAGGCCTGGTCCACGCAGCCGGGCACCGTCCATCTGGGCCGCCTGCTGGTTGCGCCGCAGGCGCGGGGCCGCGGTCTCGGGCGTGGGTTGGTGCAGGCGCTGATCGCGCAGGCGTTCCAGGCTGCTGCCGTTGAACGGCTGACCTTGCGGGTCTATCGGGACAATGCCGCCGCAGTTGCGTTGTACCGCTCCCTCGGCTTCGAGCCGGTGGACGCTGCATCCACGCCGGCGCTGCTGTTCATGCAGCGGGCCCGGCGCTGAGCATGGCCACGCAGGCCGGTACGCCTTCAGTCCTGCTTGAGCAGTTCAACCAGCTGGCGCAGGCGGTAGGGCTTGGGCAGGAACTCCACCTGCTCCGGAAGCGGCGGCAGCTGCGAACGCGCGTAGCCGGAGGACAGGATCATGCGTGCCTGCGGCTGGTCGCGGGCGACGTGCTCGCTGAGTTCGATGCCGGACATGCCATTGGGCATGCTGACGTCACTGAACACCACGTCAAAGCGTGCGTCGCTCTTCAGCAACGCGGCCGCTTCATGCCCATCGGCAGTGGTGGACACCTCGATGCCGAAATCGCGCAGGGCCAGGCCGATCATCTCACGCAGATCGTTCTGGTCCTCCACCATCAACACGCGGATCGGTTCATCGGTCATGGGCGGGGTCCTCAATTGCGGGTAGCAGCAGGCTGACCGTGGTGCCGACACCGGGCGTGGTGGACACATCGACGAAGCCGCCGCTCTGGGTGGTAAATCCGAACACCTGGCTCAGGCCCAGGCCGCTGCCCTTGCCGATGTCCTTGGTGGTGAAGAAGGGTTCGGTCGCGCGCTCGGCGATGTCGGCGGCCATGCCGTGGCCTTCGTCGCAGACACTGAGCGTGACATAGCCGCGTTGCAGGGCCGTGTCCGCATCCGGGTCGAGGCGATGCTGGAGGGTCGTGCCGATCAGGATGCGGCCGCCCTCCAGCGTGGCCTCGGCCGCATTGGCGACCAGGTTGGCCAGCGCGGTCTGCAGCTGCATCGCGTCAGTGCTGACCTGCGGCAGCCCGGGCGCCAGCTCGGCTTCCAGCGTCACATGCGCCGGGCAGGTTCGTTGCAGGTCCGGCAGCCAGCGCTGCAGCAGAGTGTTGATGTCCACCGGTTCGCGGATCAGGGTCTGGCCGGTGCTGAATGCCAGGAGCTGCCGGGTGAGCAGCGCGCCGCGGTCGGTGGCGGCCTGCGCGGCATCCAGCAGCTCGGCCGTGCGCGCATCATCGCCGCTCACGCGAAGGGAAAGCAGGTCCAGCGCATTGCCGATGGTGGTCAGCAGGTTGTTGAACTCGTGCGACAGGCCGCGGCTGAGGCGGCCGACGGTCTCGAACTGCTGGGTGTTGCGCAGCGCCCGCTGGGCATCGCGCAGCAGTCGCTGCGCCTGCCACTGTTCGGTGATGTCGCGGGTGATCTTGACGAAGCCAAGGAGTTCGCCGGCTTCCATGACCGGCTCGATGACCACGCTGGCGCGGAACGACGAACCGTCCCGGCGTACCCGCCAGCCTTCGCTGGCCACATGGCCATGCTGCGCCGCGAGGCGGAGCAGGCGCAGTGGTTCGCCGGCCTCACGGTCGGCAGGCAGGTAGAAACGGCCAAAGTGCGTGCCGATCACTTCATCGGCGGAATAGCCCTTGATGCGCTCGGCGCCGGGATTCCAGCTGCAGACAATGCCTTCCGGATCAAGCAGGTACAGCGCATGGTCGCGCACGCTGTCGATCAGCAACCGCAGTTGTCGGGAAGGATCCGTCAGCACGGACGTCGTAGAGGCAGCTGCGTCCACGTGAAAATAAGTGTTACCCCTGTGAGGCACGTGAAGCTAGGCATTCAAGTGTGAAGGATGCGTGCACACCTGACACGTGCCATTTGTCCTGTGCGGCTGAATGCGACACGGAGTACCATCTTCCACCCTTTGCCTTCTGGAACCGACCTGCATGCGTCCTGGTGCGACTACGCGTGACCGCTGGATCTGGATGACGTCCGCTGTGCTGCTGGCCGCGACCATTTCGCTGGAACTGGTCGTACCGCTGGGCTATGCCGTCTGGCTGGCCTACTTCCTGGCCGTTGGCGTCACGGTGTTCCAGCGCAGCGCGCGGGCGCCATTCGTGGTGGCCGTGCTGTCCTGCATCCTGCTGGTCATTGGTTTCAACGTCGCGCCCGCCAGTTCCAACTCGGCGTTTTCGTTCGTCAACCGGACCATTGGCGGTTTCGCCTTCATGATGATCGCGCTGATCGTCTCGCGCGCGATCCAGGCGCGCCGCCAGGCCATGCGCGCGCTCTGGTTGCAGGAGGCCGAGAACGCGGTGGCGATCAGCCTTCGCGGTGACCTCGGGCCGGAGCAGATCGCCGAGGCCGCAGCAACGAGCGTGGCCGGGCAGCTGGGCGCAGAGGTCGCTGCGGTCTACCGCCTGGAGGGCGGGCGGCTGCAGCTGACCGGGGGCATGGCGCTGCCTTCGGGGGCGCCGGCCTCGCTGGCCCTGCACGAGGGGCTGGCCGGGCAGGTCGCGCGTGATGAACGCATCCGCCACCTGCACGGTGACGATGCCGCCGTGCTTGAACTGCAGACCAGCCTGGGCCGGCTGCCGGTGCGCGAGCGCATCCTGGCGCCGCTCAGCAGCGATGGCGCGGTGGTCGGCATCATCGAACTGGGTCGCGCCCGGGTCGGCGAGCTGCGTGAGCTGGATCGCGAGCTGCTGGAGCGCTGTGCCGAGACCATCGGCATGGCGCTGCGCGCATCGCTGCTGCGTGCGCAGCTGGTGGTACTGCTGGAAGAGTCGCAGCGCCAGGGCGAGGAGCTGCAGGCCCAGCAGGAAGAGCTGCGCGTGGCCAACGAGGAACTGGAAGAGCAGAGCCGCAGCCTGCTGCAGTCGCAGAGCCACCTGGAAGAACAGCAGGCCGAGCTGGAACAGAGCAACGTGCAGCTGGAAGAGCGCACCCACGAGCTGGAGGCGCAGAAGCAGGCACTGCTGGTCGCGCAGAGCCAGCTGGTGCGCAACAGCAACGAACTGGCCGCGACGTCACGTTACAAGTCCGAGTTCCTGGCCAACATGTCGCACGAGCTGCGCACGCCGCTGAACAGCTCGCTGATCCTGGCCAAGCTGCTGGCCGACAACAAGGACGGCACGCTCACCGAGGAACAGGTGAAGTACGCCCGTGCGATCCTCTCGTCCAACAACGACCTGCTGGCACTGATCAACGACATCCTCGACCTGTCGCGCATCGAGGCCGGCCATGTCGAACTGTCCGATGAAGTGGTGGTGGTCGACAGCGCGCTGCAGCGCCTGCGCGAGACCTTCGAGCCGATGGCGCGGCAGAAGGGCCTGGCCCTGCAGATCGAAGCCGATGCGCTGGCACCGAGCCAGCTGGTGGTCGACAGCCAGCGGCTGCAGCAGATCCTGAAGAACCTGCTGGCCAACGCGGTGAAGTTCACCGAGCACGGAAAGGTCAGCCTGCACGTGCGTGCGGCCGGCAACGGCCGCATCCGGTTCGAGGTCTGCGACACCGGCATCGGCATCGCCCGCGAGCAGCTGGACGTCATCTTTGAAGCCTTCCGCCAGGCCGATGGCAGCACCCGCCGTCGCTACGGCGGTACCGGCCTGGGCCTGTCGATCTCGCGCGATCTGGCCGAGCGCATGGGTGGCTACATCCAGGTCGACAGCGAGCCCGGGCGCGGCAGCTGCTTCATCCTGGAGCTGCCCTTGCAGGGCGCCCCGGCGGCGAGCGCAGCCGAGGCTGCCGAGGCCCCCGTGGCAGTGCCGGCGCCGGCACGGACACCGGCCGTGCTGCCGGCGGCACCCGTGCGCGCTGCCACTGCGGCAGCGCCGGTCACCGCGTCCGCCGGCGTGGCCGATGACCGCGGCCGCCGCCAGCGCGCCGGGCGCCTGATCCTGGCGGTCGAGGACGATGCCACGTTCGCCGAAGCACTGGTGGCCCTGGCCCATGAACTGGACTTCGACTGCGTGGTGGCGGGCACGGCGGAAGAGGCGCTGGCGCTGGCCAGCGAACTGCGTCCGAACGGCATCCTGCTCGATATCGGCCTGCCGGACGTGTCGGGCCTGAGCGTGCTGGAGCGCCTGAAGCGCAACCCTGACACCCGGCACATCCCGGTGCATGTGGTCTCGGCAACGGACCGCAGCCAGGTGGCGCGCGAGCTGGGCGCGATCGGTTTTGCGATCAAGCCGACCACGCGCGAGCGGCTGGTGACGGCCATCGAGCAGCTGGAACAGACCAGCCAGCGCGACGTGCGGCGCCTGCTGATCGTCGAGGACGACAGCGAGCTGCGCCGCAACCTGGAACTGCTGCTGGGCCGCGACCAGCTGCAGATCGTCGCGGTGGGCACCCTGGCCGGTGCGCTGGAACAGCTCAGCACGGTCACGTTCGACTGCATGGTGATGGACCTGTCGCTGCCCGACGGCAGCGGTTACGACCTGCTCGAACACATGGCCGGCAACGATGACGTCGGTTTCCCGCCGGTGATCGTCTACACCGGTCGCGCGCTCAGCCGCGAGGAAGAGCAGCGCCTGCGCCGCTATTCCAAGAGCATCATCATCAAGGGTGCGCGCTCGCCCGAACGCCTGCTGGATGAAGTGACCCTGTTCCTGCACAGCGTGGAGGCCAGCCTGCCAACCGACCAGCAGCGCCTGCTGCGCGAGGCGCGCCGCCGCGACACCGTGCTCGACGGCCGCACGGTGCTGCTGGCCGAGGACGACGTGCGCAACATCTTCGCCCTGTCCAGCGTGCTCGAACCGCTCGGTGTCACGCTGGAGATCGCGCGCAATGGCCAGGAGGCGGTGGATCGGCTGGCCGAGCGCGAGGTCGACCTGGTGCTGATGGACATCATGATGCCGGAGAAGGACGGTCTGGCGGCAATGCGCGAGATCCGCGCGCAGCGCCACCTGCAGGACCTGCCGATCATCGCGCTGACCGCCAAGGCCATGCCGGACGACCGTGAGCGCTGCCTGCAGGCCGGTGCCAACGACTACATCGCCAAGCCGATCGACGTCGACAAGCTGGTGTCGCTGTGCCGGGTCTGGTGCTCGCGGCAATGAACGAGCAGGCCCTGTTCGACCTGGAACTGAAGGTCCTGCTGGAAGCGTTGTACCAGCGCTACCACTACGATTTCCGCAGTTATGCGGTGTCGTCGCTGCGCCGGCGCATCCGCCAGGCCATGCAGCGCTATGAGTGCGAGCGGCTGGTTGACCTGCAGCATCGCCTGCTGCACGAGCCGGACCTGTTCGCGCAGGCGATGCAGTTCTTCACCGTGCAGGTGTCGGAGATGTTCCGTGACCCGGCCTATTTCCGTGAGCTGCGCGAACAGGTGGTGCCGGTGCTGCGCACCTATCCGTCGGTGAAGCTGTGGGTAGCCGGTTGCAGCACGGGCGAAGAAGTCTGGTCGCTGGCGATCCTGCTGCACGAGGAAGGCCTGCTCGAGCGCAGCATCGTCTACGCCACCGACATCAATCCGGCGGCGCTGGCCACGGCGGAAGCCGGGGCTTATGGCATCGACCGGATGGCCCAATTCAGCCGCAACTACCTGGCGGCGGGCGGCACCGCGTCGCTGTCGGACTATTACGCCACGGCCTACGATGGTGCCGTGCTGGATCGACAGCTGCGCCGCAACGTGGTGTTTGCCGACCACAGTCTGGCCACCGACACCGTGTTCTCCGAAGTGCACCTGGTGTCGTGCCGCAACGTGCTGATCTATTTCAACCGCGACCTGCAGGACCGTGCGGTGGGCCTGTTCCGCGAAGCGCTGGTGCACCGCGGCTTCCTCGGCCTCGGCAGCAAGGAGTCGCTGCAGTTCGGCTGCCACCATGATGCGTTTGAGGTCTGTTCGCGCGAGCATCGCCTGTACCGGAAGGTGGCCTGATGGCCACGCCGACACGCCCGGCCGTGCTGGTGATCGGCGCTTCGGCCGGGGGCGTCGCGGCCCTGCAGGTCGTGCTCGGTGCGTTGCCCGCGGCACTGCCGGCGCCGGTGCTGGCGGTGCTGCACCTGCCACGCGACCGCAGCAGCCGCATCGCCGACGTGCTGGCGCCCTACTGCGCGCTGCCGGTGCGCGAGGCCGAGGACAAGCAGCCGCTGCAGCGCGGCACGGTCACCTTTGCGCCGCCGGATTACCACCTGCTGGTGGAAGATGCCCGCTCGCTGGCGCTGTCGGTCGATGCGCCGGTGCTGTTCTCGCGCCCGGCCATCGACCCGCTGTTCGAATCGGCAGCGGCCGTGTTCGGCGACCAGGTGCTGGCCCTGCTGCTCACCGGCGCCAGCAGCGACGGCAGTGAAGGCGTCGCCGCGGTGCGCGCTGCCGGTGGCCGCGCCTGGCTGCAATGTCCCCAGGAGGCCGAGGCATCGATGATGCCGGCCGCCGCCCTGCAGCATGCCGGCGCCGACGCCGTGCTGCCCCTTGATCTGATGTGCCGTCGCCTGAAGGAGTTGTTTGCATGAACCTGCTGCCACCGGACCCTGCGCAGTCGCAGACCCCGGTCAACCTGCTGATCGTCGATGACGTGCCGCAGAACCTGGTGGCCATGCAGGCGCTGCTGCAGCGCGAGGGCGTGAACCTGCTGCTGGCCGGCTCGGGCGCGCAGGCGCTGGAGTTGCTGCTGGAACATGAGGTGGCGCTGGCGTTGCTGGACGTGCACATGCCGGAGATCGACGGCTTCACCCTGGCCGAACTGATGCGCGGCTCGCACCGCAGCCGCGATGTGCCGATCATCTTCCTGACGGCCTCGCCGGATGACCCGGTGCGTGCGTTCAAGGGCTACGAAACCGGCGCGGTCGACTTCCTGCACAAGCCGGTGGCACCGCGGGTGATCCTGAGCAAGGTCAACGTCTTCATCGAGCTCTACCAGCAGCGCCAGCTGCTGAAGGCGCGCAACGAGGCGCTGGAACGCTCGCTCAAGCTCAACGAGACGATGGCGGCCGTGCTCACCCACGATCTGCGCACGCCGCTGTCGGCGATCCTGCTGTGCGCCGACAAGCTGTCGCTGGAGCTTCCGCAGGACAACAGCGGCGCGCAGCAGACCCTGAAACACCTGGAGGCCAGCACGCTGCGCATGGCGCGGATGGTCGAGCAGCTGCTGGACTTTTCGCGGATCCGCAGCGGAGGCCTGCGCCTGCAGGCCAGTGCCTGCGACCTTGCCGAGGTGACCCGTGCGGTGGTGGCCGAGGCCGGCAGTGCGCACGGCCATGCGCGGATCCATCTCGACACGCTGGGCGATACCCGCCTGCAGGGCGACCTGGATCGGCTGGGCCAGGTCGCTGCGAACCTGGTCGGCAACGCGCTCACCCATGGCAGCGAGGCGAGGGTGGAGGTGGACGGTCGTGACCCGCGCACTGTGCTGCTGCGGGTCAGCAACGCAGGTCGGATCGATGACGCGCTGCTGCCACGCCTGTTCGAGCCGTTCAAGGCCAGTTTCCATCCCAGCAATGGCCTGGGCCTGGGGCTGTACATCGTCGACCAGTTCGTCCGCGCCCACGGTGGCCGCATCGGCGCGCGCAACGACGCCGGTCTGGTGGTGTTCGAGGCGATGTTGCCGCGGCGCTGTGACGGGACGGCGGCGGCCGCAACCTGAATCCTTCAGCAAGCCTGCGGTGGATCTGAGACGGACTCGTCCGCAACTGCTACCGTGGCTGCATCCACTGCCAAGGAAGCACCATGCCATTGCGCGCGATCGCCTACGTCAGCCAGGCGCGGGCGGATCTTTCCGCTGAACGGCTGCAGGCGGTGGTTGACGATGCGGCCCGCTTCAACAAGATGGCCGGCGTGACCGGGGTGCTGCTGCACGATGGCGGGCACTTCCTGCAGTACATCGAAGGGCCGCCGGATGGCATTGCGTCGGTGTACGAGCGCATCCTCCAGGCCGGCAGCCATGTCGACATCATTGAACTGGCGCGTGGCCGCCTGGGCCAGCGCCAGTTTCCGTACTGGTCGATGCGCGCGTTGCCGGTGGACGAGGCGCTGTTGCGGCGGCTTTCATCCGGCGACTGGTCGGGCTTCAGCCGTACTCTGCACGGCGATCGCGCCGTGCCGACGCCGCTGGACCTGCTGGACAACGTCGTGCAGCCGGTGCTGCACGCGGGCTGAGCGTCAGCGCGAGGTGCCGCGACCGCAGTATGCGGCGTGCAGTGCGTGCAGCACGCCCAGTGCGGGCCCTTCGATCATGCGGTAGTGGATGGCCTGTGCTTCGCGCCGGGTCGCCACGATGCCCAGTTCGCGCAGCACGGCCAGATGCTGCGAGAGCGCCGATGCGCTCAATCCGGTCAGCGCCTGCAGTTCGGGCACCGGCGCTTCCCCCTCAACCAGGCGGCACAGCACACGCAGCCGGGCCGGATGGGCCAGGCTCTTGAGCAGGGCGGCGGCCTGCGCGGCGTGCTTTGCCATCGCGGCACTGTCGAGCGCGGTGCGCGGCATGGTTGACCTTTTTGTTTAGAAGACGCTAATTTAGAAAAAGCTAAATAAAAAGGCAAGTCGATGGATGCAATGCGCGGACGCCGGACATGAACCTGCCATGGGCCGCTGTGGTGGGTGGGGCGATGATCGGGGCCGCCGCGGTGCTGTTGCTGGGTACCACCGGGCGCGTGGCGGGCGTCAGCGGCATCGCCGCCGGCAGCCTGCGTGCGGAACCGGAGGAACGCGCCTGGCGCTGGGCGTTCCTGCTCGGCCTGGCGGCCGCCGCCGCAGCCGTGCTGTGGTGGCAGGCACCGCCCGGGGAGGCGCCGCGGGCGCTGCTGCGCGACGCGCTGCCCGCCTGGCAACTGGTCGGCGCCGGTGTGTTGGTGGGCGTTGGCACGCGGCTGGGCAATGGCTGCACCAGTGGGCACGGCGTATGCGGCATGGCGCGGGGCTCGAAGCGCTCGGTGCTGGCGGTGCTGGTGTTCATGGCCTGCGCCATGCTGACCAGGTTCCTCATTCGCCACGGTGGAGGCCCCGGGTGAGCCGCACGACCTGGGCTGCCGGTGGCGCAGGGATGCTGTTCGGCGCGGGATTGGCGCTGGCCGGGATGACCGATCCACGCCGCATTCTCGGTTTCCTCGATGTGGCCGGGCAGTTCGATCCGACTCTGGCCTGGGTGTTGGCGTCGGCGGTGCTGGTCAGTGCGGTCGGGCAGCGCGCGGTGCTGCGCCGTGCGCAACCGCTGTGCGCGGAGCGCTTCCAGTTGCCCACTGCCCGTGGCATTGATGGGCGGCTGCTGCTGGGCGCGGCGCTGTTCGGGATCGGCTGGGGCTGGGCGGGCTATTGCCCGGGGCCGGCCATCGCGGGCCTGGCGGTCGGCGCCCACGAAGCCCTGTGGTTCGTGCCCGCGATGCTGGCAGGTTTCTGGCTGCACGATCGCCTCCTTCGATGAGGCTTCACTGCTGTGTCACCCTGCATGGGGTGAGATCCACCGATCACGGGGAAAGGAGTGCAACGACATGGTACGGATGAAGTGGACGGGCAGGGCAATGCTGGCGGTCGCACTGGCTGCCGCGGTCGCACCGGCGCTGGCCTGCACGCGGGCGGTGTACCTGGGCGACAACGGCGATGTGATCACCGCGCGTTCGATGGACTGGAAAGTCGATGTGGCGACCAACCTCTATGTGCTGCCACGCGGCATCGCGCGCACCGGCCAGGCCGGCCCGAAGTCGCTGGCCTGGACGGCGCGCTATGGCTCGGTCGTGGCCACCGGCTACGACGTGTCGACCACCGACGGCATGAACGAAAAGGGCCTGGTGGCCAACCTGCTGTGGCTGGTCGAATCGGAGTATCCGAAGCAGCGTGGCAACAAGCCCGGACTGGCCATTTCGCTCTGGGCGCAGTACGTGCTCGACAACTTTGCGACCGTTGGCGAGGCGGTGGCGGCTTTGGAGCGTGAGCCGTACTCGATCGTCACCGACAAAGTGCCGGGCGAAGACCGCCAGGCAACGCTGCACCTGTCGCTGTCCGATGCCACCGGCGACAGCGCCATCGTCGAATACATCGGTGGCCGCCAGGTGATCCACCATGACCGCCGTTACCAGGTGATGACCAATTCGCCGATCTTCGAACAGCAGCTGGCGCTCAACAGCTACTGGCAGCAGATCGGCGGCACCGTGATGCTGCCCGGCACCAACCGCTCGGCCGATCGCTTCGCGCGGGCTTCGTTCTACATCAACGCCATTCCCAAGTCCGAAGACCCGGTGGTGGCGCTGGCCAGCGTGTTCAGCGTGATCCGCAATACATCGGTGCCCTACGGCATTACCACGCCGGGCGAGCCGAACATCTCCTCCACGCGCTGGCGTACCGTGGCCGACCACAAGCGGCGCTTGTACTTCTTCGAATCGGCATTGACCCCGAACACGTTCTGGGTCGACCTCAACAAGGTGGATTTCGGCGGCAAGGTGCTCAAGCTCGATCTCGGCCCGGACCAGCGCAACACCTATTCCGGCAATGCGCTGGGCCAGTTCGTGCCCAGTGCACCGTTCACCTTCCTGGGCGTGGACGGGTAGTCCGGCGCCCGGTCAGGCACGACCCGCCAGCGATCGCGGGAGCCGCGTGTGGAGGCGCGCCCGCGTTGCAGGGATATTCCGGCACGCGCACACTCGGCGCATGGGCGCGATCTTCCACCTGCGGCAGTACGGCCAGGCCACCGGCCTGGATCGCCACGACTATGCGCAGTGGGTGTTGCCGCTGCAGGGCGAGCTGCAGTTCGAGATGGAGGGGCGCGGGGGGCGCTTGGACCTGCTGCAGGGCGCGTTCGTTGCAGCGGGCGAAGCGCACGACCAGATGGCAGACGGTCCCAACGGTTTCGTGATTGTCGACTGCCCACCCGGCGTGCTGGATGACGCAACCCAGGAACACCTGTCCCGCCAGCGCTGGCTGCACCTGCCGCTGGCGTTGCGCCAGTGCCTGGCGCAGGTGCGTGCGGGCCAACCGTTGCCGCCCCTGCTGCCGCAGTTGCTGCAGGTGTTTGCGCCCGCCGGTAGTGGCGCGCGCATGCAGGGCCTGTGCGCGGCGGTGCAGGCCGACCCCGGGCAGGCGTGGCCGGTGGCGCGCATGGCCGGCTTCGTCGGTGTCAGCGAGAGTCGCTTGCATGCGCTGTTCCAGCGGGAATTCGGGCTCGGTCCGCAGGCATGGCTCAGTGCGTGCCGGTTGCGCTGGGCCAAGCATCAGCTGCGCACCAGCGCCGCGCCGATCAGTGATATCGCACTGGCCGCAGGCTATTCCGAGCAGAGCGCATTGACCCGTGCGCTGCGCCGCGAATGTGGCCAGACCCCCTCTGCGTGGCGAAGGGGCGCCACCTGACCTGCGGAGCCGGGCCCATGCCCGGCTCCCGAGTCGAGGCGACTCCGCACGCGCACAGCCGGGCAGGGCAGTAGCCTCGGTCAAGAGCGCCCGCTGTGCAACGCATACACTGCGTGGCCTGTTCTCTCCCCCGAAGTATCCGAATGCGCAACAACCCGATGGCCCTGGGCATCGCCAACGGCATTGCCGCCGGCGCGCTGTGGGGCGTGGTCTTTCTGGCTCCTGCCGTGCTGCAGTCGTTCAATGCGCTGCAGCTGTCGGCTGGCCGTTATCTGGTCTACGGCCTGATTGCCGTCGCGCTGCTGCTGCCGCGCTGGAGGCGGCTGGCGCCACGGCTGGGCCGGGCCGAATGGTTCGGCCTGCTGTGGCTGAGCCTGGCCGGCAACCTGGTGTACTTCCTGCTGCTGGCCACGGCCGTGCAGTGGGCCGGTGGCGCTGCGGCATCGCTGATCGTTGGCCTGATCCCGGTGGTGGTCACGCTGGTCGGCGTGCGCGAGCAGGGCGCCGTGCCGCTGAAGCAGCTGCTGCCGGCGCTGGGCCTGTGCGTTCTGGGGGTCGCTCTGGTCGGCTGGGAGTCGCTGATGTCCGAGCATCTGGCCACGCCGTGGCGCCAGCGCGTGGTCGGACTGCTGTGCGCGTTCGGCGCGCTGTTCTCGTGGGCGCTGTACTCGATCGGCAACAGCCGCTGGCTGGCGCGCAGGCCGGATCTGTCCAGCCATGACTGGTCGCTGCTGACCGGCGTCACCACCGGTGGCCTGGCGCTGCTGCTGGTGCCGATGGCCTTCATCGGCCCTGGCGGCCACACGGCGGCGCAGTGGGGTGGCTTCTGGGCGATCAGCGCCGGCGTGGCAGTGGTGGCCTCGATCCTCGGCAACGCGTTCTGGAACCGTGCCAGCCGCCTGCTGCCATTGACCCTGACCGGGCAGATGATCGTGTTCGAAACGCTGTTCGCGCTGCTGTATGCCTTCGCCTGGCAACAGCGTTGGCCGTCGCTGCTGGAAGCACTGGCGATCGTGTTCCTGGTGGCCGGCGTGATGCTGTGCGCGCATGCCCACCGCACGCCGCGGGCGATCGCCGAACATGCCGGCTGAATCCGGTCGACAAGCGTGCTGATGCGCGCTTGGTCTCAGTTGCAACCAAATGCAAGCACGTTGGCCGATGATCGCGGCAGTGGTCTTTTGCGGTGCAACACTTGACAGCAGGCCCATGCGCAGTGTTTTCTGTGCGCCATGGTCCTTGATGCCGCCCACGCCAGCCTGATCGCCCCCGCCACTGCGGGCCGTTCGACTGCGCCGGTCGCCACCACCACCATTACCACCACCACCGTCACCACTGCCCTGGTGCGGCCCGTCGTCTTCGTGTAACTCCCGAAAACCACGGCCCCGCACCATCCAGGTGGCGGGGAAACTCGACACCTGCATGCGACGGGGCCTCCTGCCGAGGTCTGCATGTCTTCCCACGCCCCCGCCCATCCCGTTGCCCCGGCCGATCTGGCTGCGCCGTCCACTGTCGTGCACAAGTTCGGCGGCACCTCGGTGGCCGATGCCGAACGTTATCGCCATGTTGCCGGCCTGCTGCTGGCCCGCCCCGAACCGTTGCAGGTCATTGTCGTCTCGGCGATGAAGGGCGTCACTGACGCGCTGATCGATCTGGCGCAGCTGGCGGCCAAGGGCGACGAAGGTTGGCGCGAGGCGTGGCATGCCCTGCGTGCGCGCCATCGCGGCGCCGCCGTGGCGCTGCTGGGCGAGCAGGTCGGCGAGACGGTCGAATGGATCGACGCCCGCTTCGATCAGCTGGCCGAAGTGCTGGCGGCGCTGGCGGTGATCGGCGAGCTGCCGCGCGAAGTGCTCGACCGCGTGCAGGGCCTGGGCGAAGTGTTTTCCGCACAGCTGCTCGGCAGCCACCTGCGTGCCCTGGGCGAAGACTGTGCCGTGCTCGATGCCCGCGATGTGCTGGTGGTCGGGCATGGCGAACTCGGCGTGGATGTCGATTGGGAGGCCAGTGCTGACCGGCTCGCCAGGTGGCGCCTGCAGCATCCGCAGTCGCGGCTGGTGGCCACCGGCTTCGTCGCGCGCGACCGCGATGACCGCATCACCACCCTGGGCCGCAATGGCAGTGACTACTCCGGAGCGATCTTCGCCGCGCTGTTCAATGCCGATGAACTGCACATCTGGACCGACGTCGACGGCGTGCTGTCAGCCGATCCGCGGCTGGTGCCCGAAGCCGTGCAGCTGGAATCGCTGAGCTACGACGAGGCCTGCGAACTGGCCTACTTCGGCGCAAAGGTGGTGCACCCGCAGACGATGTCGCCGGCCATCCGCCTCGGCCTGCCGATCTTCATCCGCAACACCTTCCAGCCGGCGCACCCGGGAACGCGCATCAGTGCAGAACGCTCGCCGCGTGGGCCGGTGAAGGGCCTGACCCTGAGCCCCGGGCTGTCCCTGTTGAACCTGGAGGGCACCGGCCTGATCGGCGTGCCCGGTACCGCCGAGCGCGTATTCGCCGCGCTGCGCCAGGCGCAGGTATCGGTGGTGATGATCTCGCAGGGTTCGTCGGAGCATTCGATCTGCTGCGTGGTACGCGCTGCCGAAGCCGGCCGCGGCCGCGAGGCCCTGCTGCACGCGTTCGCCCACGAGCTGTCGGTGGGCCAGGTGCAGCGCGTGCAGGTCAGTGACGGTGTGAGCGTGCTGGCGGCGGTCGGCGATGGCATGGCCGGCCAGCCGGGCGTGGCCGCGCGCCTGTTCGAAGCGCTGGGGCGTGCGCAGGTGAACATCCTGGCGATCGCGCAGGGCTCGTCCGAGCGCAACATCTCCGTGGCCGTGGACAGTGCCGATGCCACCCGTGCGCTGCGCGCCGCGCATGCGGGTTTCTGGCTGTCGCCGCAGACCTTCGCGGTGGGGGTGATCGGGCCGGGCAATGTCGGCGCCGCGCTGCTGGACCAGCTGCTGGCCGCCCGTCCGCAGCTGCTGGCCAAGGCCAACGTCGACCTGCGCCTGCGCGCCCTGGCCTCGCGTTCGCGCATGCGGCTGGAGGCGGATGGCCTGCATGCGGACTGGCGCGATGCCCTGCAGCAGGCGGGTGAGCCCAGCGATCTGGATCGCTTCACCGAACACCTGTTGGCCGCGCACCTGCCGCATGCGGTGGTGATCGACTGCAGTGGCAGTGCCGAGGTGGCTGAGCGCTATGAGGGCTGGCTGGCAGCCGGCATCCACGTGGTCACTCCGAACAAGCAGGCTGGCGCCGGCCCGCTGCCGCGTTATCAGCGCATCCGCGCCGCGGCGGCGGCCAGTGGTGCGCGGTTCCGCTACGAGGCCACGGTGGGCGCGGGCCTTCCGGTGATCACCACGCTGCGCGACCTGGTCGATACCGGCGACGAGGTACTGGCCATCGAAGGCATCTTCTCCGGCACGCTGGCCTGGCTGTTCAACCGCTTCGATGGCAGCCAGCCGTTCTCCGCGCTGGTCGCGCAGGCGCGTTCGATGGGCTACACCGAGCCGGACCCGCGCGATGACCTGTCCGGCGTGGACGTGGCGCGCAAGCTGGTCATCCTTGCCCGCGAGGCCGGCCACGCGCTCAGCCTGGAGCAGGTGCAGGTGGAAAGCCTGGTGCCGGCGCTGCTGCGCGACGGCGGCGTGGACGACTTCATGGCGCGGCTGGGCGAGTCCGACGCCAGCCTGCTGCAGCGCCTGCAGGAGGCGCGGGCGCGCGGCGCGGTACTGCGCTATGTGGCGCGGCTCGGTGCGGACGGTGCCTCGGTGGGCCTGCAGGAACTGCCGGCCGACCACGCCTTCGCCAACCTGCGGCTGACCGACAACGTGGTGCAGTTCCGTACCCGTCGCTACTGCGACAATCCGCTGGTGGTGCAGGGGCCGGGCGCGGGGCCGGAAGTCACGGCGGCGGGCGTGTTCGCTGACCTGCTGCGGGTGGCCGCCGGTGAAGGAGCACGCCTGTGATTGCACGTGCGTTCGCGCCTGCCTCGGTGGCCAACGTGGCGGTGGGCTTCGACATTCTTGGCCATGCGCTTGCCGGTGTCGGCGATACCGTAAGCGTGCGCCGTCTCGATGAGCCGCGGGTGCGCATCGACGCGATCCGTGGCAGCGCCGTCGCGCTGCCGCTGGATGCGGCCGGGAACACCGCCGGCGCAGCGTTGATGTCGTTGCGCGCCGGGCTGGGCCTGGAGTTCGGTTTCGCGGTGGAGATCGACAAGGGCATTCCGTTCGGCTCCGGCATGGGCGGCTCGGCAGCGTCGTGCGTTGCTGCACTGGTGGCCGCCAATGCGCTGCTCGATGTGCCGCTGCCACGCGAGGCGCTGTACCCGTTTGCGCTGGACGGCGAAGCCGTGGCCAGTGGCGGGCGCCACGGCGACAACGTGGGGCCGTTGCTGCTGGGCGGGCTGGCGCTGTGCACGGCGGACCGCCTGCTGCCGATTCCGGTGCCGGCCGCCTGGCACAGCCTGCTGGTGCATCCGCACGCAGTGCTGGAAACCCGGCTTGCGCGCCAGGCCCTGCAGGGCAGCTATGCGCTGGCTGAATTCGTGGCACAGAGCGCGAACCTGGCGCTGGTGCTTGCCGGCTGCCATCGCAGCGACGCCGGGCTGGTCCGCGCGGGGCTGCGCGATGTGCTGGTGGAGCCGCGCCGCGCTGGCCTGATCGGCGGCTTCGAGGCCGCCCGCGACGCGGCGCTGTCGGCGCAGGCGATGGGCGCAGGTATCTCCGGTGCCGGCCCCAGTGTATTTGCCTGGTTCGAAGACGCCGACCAGGCCCGTGCCGCCGCTGCACCGGTGCAGGCTGCATTTGCCGCCGCCGGTTTCGACAGCGACGCCTGGGTGTCGCCGCTGGATGCGCCGGGAGCCCGGCTGTGCTGAATCCTTCCCCCCTACTGGATACCGACCCCATGCACTTTGTTTCGACCCGCGGCCAAGCTCCGGCCGTTGGCCTCAGCGCCGCGATCGCTGCAGGATTGGCACCCGACGGCGGGCTGTATGTGCCCGCCACCCTGCCGGCGGCACGTGAGCTGCAGGCCGGGGCGACGCTGGCCGATACCGCCGCGGACCTGCTGGCACCGTTCTTCGCCGCTGACGCGCTCGAGGCCGCGTTGCCGTCGATCTGCCGCGAGGCGTTCGACTTCCCGGTGCCGCTGCGTGCACTTGGCAACGGCGACCATGTGCTGGAGCTGTTCCATGGGCCGACGGCGGCGTTCAAGGACATCGGCGCGCGTTTCCTGGCCGGAACGCTGTCGCGGCTGCAGGCCGGCAAGGACCGCGACCTGACGATCGTTGTCGCCACCTCTGGCGATACCGGTGCCGCCGTGGCGGCAGCCTTCCATCGCCAGCCGGGCGTGCGTGTGGTGGTGCTGTACCCGGATGGCCGCGTGTCACCGCGGCAGGCGCATCAGCTTGGCTGCTTCGGCGACAACATCCAGGCGCTGCGTGTGGCCGGGGCGTTTGACGATTGCCAGGCCATGGTCAAGCAGGCGCTGGCCGACCGTGACCTGCAGGCGCAGGTGCCGCTCAGCTCGGCCAACAGCATCAGCCTCGGCCGCCTGCTCCCTCAGATGAGTTACTACGCACATGCGGCGTTGACCCACTACGCAGCGCATCGTCGTCGGCTCAATCTGGTGGTGCCGACCGGCAATCTGGGCAATGCGATGGCCGCAGTGCTGGCGCGCGCGCTGGGCGTTCCGATCGGGCAGATCGTGCTGGCGACCAATGCCAATGCGGTGCTGCCGGCGTACTTCAACGGTGGCGACTATCAGCCGCAGGCCAGTGTGGCCACGGTTGCCAACGCAATGGATGTGGGGGCGCCAAGCAACTTCGAGCGCCTGCGCTGGCTCTATCACGGTGATGATGCCGAGCTGCGCGCCGCCTTCCGCGCGTTCGCGGTGGATGACGTGACCATCCGCGCGACAATTGCGGCCGCGCATGCCAGTAGTGGCGAGCTGTTCTGCCCGCACACGGCGACGGCGGTGAAGGTGTTGCAGGACCTGCGCGCGCGCGGTGCCAAGGGCGACTGGGCGGTGGTGGCCACGGCGCATCCGGCCAAGTTCGAGGCGGTGGTGGAGCCGTTGATCGGCGGCCCGGTCGCGGTGCCGCCGGCATTGGACGCGTTGCTGCAGCGACCGGCGCATGCCGAGCCATTGGCGGCCGATTACGCGGCGTTGCGTGAGGTGTTGATGCGTTGATCGCAGATGGAGGATGCAACACGGGTAGTGCCGGCCGCTGGCCGGCAACCCCACGAACCGCGATGCGGTCAGATCAATCCTTCACCGGCCAGCGTGCGCAGCCCGTCCTCGTCGAGGATCTCCACCACGTTCAGGTGGGGCAGGGCGATCAGCCCCTGCTGGCGCAGCTTGGTGAAGGTGCGGCTGACCGTTTCCATGGTCAGGCCCAGGTGGTCGGCGATATCGCCACGCCCCATCGGCAGCGATACGCGCAGGCCGTCACCGCCGAGCCTGGCCTCGCGTGCGGCCAGGCGCAGCAGGAAATCGGCCAGCTTCTCGGCCGGCTGCAGGCGTGCCAATGCCAGCGCCGCATCCTGGGCGGCGTCCAGTTCCTGGCAGGCGCGCTGCAGCAGCTTGCGCTCCAGGTGCGGGAAGCGGCTGCGCAGCGCCTTCATCTGTGGCAGCGCGACCCGGCAGACGCGGCTGTCGGCGATCGCTTCGATGTCGTAGCGGTGGTGATCGCTGCCACTCAGCCCGAGGTAGTCACCGGGCAGCACGAAGCCGCTGATCTGGCGCCGGCCGTCGGCCAGGGTGCGAACCAGGCGCAGCGCGCCGCCGGTCAATGTATAGACATGCTGGCGCTCCTCACCGGTGCGGGCCAGGGTGCTGCCCATGCCGACCTGCTGCGAAACGGTGACCTGTTCCAGCGCCTGCACTTCATCGGGCGACAACGCCGAGCACACCGCAAGGTGGCGAACCGAGCAGTGCAGGCAGTCCAGCGTGATGCAGGACGGCGCGGCGGGATCGTTGTTGGCGGGCGGAGCGCCGGAAGGCCGTGACATGTTGCGGGGGCGTATCGCGGGCGGGGAGGGCCTTATGATACTTCAAGCGGCCGTTCGACCCTGCCGGGGGCGGGGGCGCTAGAATGTCGCCCCCTCCCACGTCCCGTTCCAGCAGGAGTTCCGCCCGTGATCAAGCCCCGTACCCCGCCCGGCACCCTTGAGCTGCTGCCGCGCGAGCAGATTGCGTTCCAGCGCATGCTGGACGTCATCCGCCGCAACTACGAGCGCTTCGGGTTCCTGCCGGTCGAGACGCCGGTGTTCGAACTGTCCGACGTGCTGCTGACCAAGTCCGGTGGCGAGACTGAGCGCCAGGTGTATTTCGTGCAGTCCACCGGTGCGCTGGCCAATGCGGCCGAATCGGGTGACCGTTCGCTGCCGGAAATGGCGCTGCGTTTCGACCTGACCGTGCCGCTGGCGCGCTACGTGGCCGAGCACGAACACGAGCTGACCTTCCCGTTCCGCCGCTACCAGATGCAGCGCGTGTACCGTGGCGAACGCGCCCAGCGCGGCCGCTTCCGCGAGTTCTACCAGTGCGACATCGACGTGATCGGCAAGGACAGCCTGAGCGTGCGTTACGACGCCGAGGTGCTGGCGGTCATCCACGCCGTGTTCTCGGAACTGCGCATCGGCGATTTCAGCATCCAGTTGAACAACCGCAAGTTGATGCGCGGCTTCTTCGAAAGCCTGGGCGTGGCCGAAGGCGAGCGCCAGCTGGCGGTGTTGCGCGAAGTGGACAAGCTGGACAAGCGCGGCGCCGATTACGTGCGCGAGACGCTGGTGGGCGAGGGTTTCAACATCCCGGCCGAACAGGTCGAGAGGATCCTGGCGTTCGTAGCCGTGCGTTCGCAGGGGCATGCCGATGCGCTCGCGCAGTTGGCTGCCCTGGAAGCCGACGCCGGTTCTTCGGAGATCCTGCGCACTGGCGTGGCCGAACTGCGCGAGGTGCTGCAGCTGGTGCAGGCGCTGGGCGTGCCGGAAACCGCGTACTGCCTGAACTTCTCCATTGCGCGCGGCCTGGACTACTACACCGGCACCGTCTACGAGACCACGCTGACCGACCATCCGCAGATCGGCTCGATCTGCTCGGGCGGCCGCTACGAAGACCTGGCCAGCCACTACAGCAAGTCGAAGCTGCCGGGCGTGGGCATCTCCATCGGCCTGTCGCGCCTGTTCTGGCAGCTGCGCGAAGCCGGCCTGATCGACGGCATCGAGGCCAGCAGCGTGCAGGCACTGGTGGCACTGATGGACGAGCAGGGCATGCCGCAGTCGCTGGACATCGCGCGCCGCCTGCGCGCCGGTGGCATCAACACCGAGGTGCAGATGGAGCCGAAGAAGATCGGCAAGCAGTTCCAGTACGCGGCCAAAGCCGGCATCCGCTTCGTGGTGCTGGCCGGCGAGGACGAGCTGGCACGTGGCGTGGTGGCGGTGAAGGACCTGCTGCGCGAGCAGCAGTTCGAAGTCTCCCGCGACGAGCTGGCCAGCACCCTGCAGGTGGAGCTGGAGCAGTCCAAGGCAATGGCGTGATGCGGGCCGCCGCAGGGGCGCTGTGCGTGCTCCTGCTGGCGGGCTGCCAGAGCGACCCGGCGCTGCGCAGTGCACGGATAGGGCCGGCACAGTACCGGCTGCAGGTCGATCGCTGCCACGTGATCGATCGCGCGCAGCTGGAGGGCGACCTGCAGGCCCTGGCCTCGCGGACGTGTCCGGCCGGCGCAGGGGCGTTGGAAAACATCCAGTCCCTGCCGAGCCGGCAGGGCATCTTGTTCGGCGAATGCCTGCGGCGCGAGGCGCTGCAGGCCGAGGTGCGCTGCCTGCCCTGAGTCGGCCAGATTGTTGATTTGAAAGCAGAACGCCCGCCCTTTGGTGGGCGTTCTGCGTTTGCGGGCGAAGCGCAGTCGAGCATGGCTCGACTCTACAAAAGCCGGTTCCGATCCGATCCATGCTGTTCTGACAGATCGCGGTCAACTGTCGAAGGCGGGGTGGGTCCGGTTGAGGGGGCGTGAGCCGCATGGATGCGGCGACCGAGCTTACATGGACGTACTTGCAGCGCCCCCCTCAACCGGATCCATCCCGCCAACCCTCGGGAAACCGCCTTTTGCTGTTGCTCTGGCTCTTGCCTCTGCGGGTGCAGGGCAGCCTTGCCGCCCCCCAACCCCCGATTTGACGCACCGCGCAAGAATGCGCTAATGTACTAACGCGCTATTACATTGATGCATGGACCCGACCCGTGAAAGCCCGCCCCGAGATTGCAGCCAAAGACCCCAAGGCCGACCTGGAAGCCCTGGCCCGGGCCTTTGCCGCCCTGCGCGAGCCGGAGCAGGTCGAGGCCTTCCTGCGCGACCTCTGCACCCCGGCCGAGCTGGAGGCCATGGCCGACCGCTGGAAGGTGGTGCCGTTGCTGCAGCAGGGCGTGCCGTACCGCGAGATCCACGAGCGCACCGGCGTCAGCGTGACCACCACCGGACGGGTGGCGCGCACGCTCGAGCATGGCCATCGAGGCTATGCCGCTGCCATCGACCGCCTTGCCCTGCGCTGATCCGCGCCCCGTTCCGAACTTCGAGACCTCCCCCATGAGTGCAACCCAGGCAGCGCCGGCACGAGACCGGCTGCGTATCGCCATCCAGAAGAGTGGCCGGCTGGCCGAGCCCGCCCGCAACCTGCTCAGCGCGTGTGGCCTGAGCTGGCGTGAGAGCCGCGACAAGCTGTTCTGCTATGGCGAATCGCTGCCGGTGGACCTGCTGCTGGTGCGCGACGACGACATCCCCGGCCTGATCGCCGACGGCGTCTGTGACCTCGGCATCGTGGGCCGCAACGAGCTGGATGAGCAGGCCGCGGCGCGGCGCCAGATCGGGCTGCCCGATGCCTACCAGGCGTTGCGCGGGCTGGGCTTTGGCCAGTGCCGGCTGATGCTGGCAGTACCCGAGGAGTGGCAGTGGCAGGGACCGGCGCAGCTGGCCGGTACCCGCATCGCCACCAGCTACCCGGCCATCCTCAAGCAGTGGCTGGCCGAGCAGAACGTGGATGCACAGGTGGTCGAGCTGTCCGGTTCGGTGGAAATCGCACCGCGCCTGGGCACGGCCGACCTGATCTGCGATCTGGTGTCCAGCGGCGCGACACTGCGCGCCAATCAGCTGACCCCGGTACACAACCTGCTCGACAGCGAAGCAGTGCTGGCCGGCGCGGTGCGCGTACCGGATGATGCGCGCGCATCGCTGCGCGCGATGCTGCTGCGCCGCCTCGACGGCGTGGTGCAGCGCCAGGACCGCAAGCTGCTGATGTTCCGCGCCAGCGAGGATCGCGTCGACGCGCTGGCGCAGCTGCTGGCCGATGCCGAGCCGCTGGTGCGGCTGCCGGCCGATGGCGGCGCGCTGCGCCTGCAGACCATGTGCCCGGGCCCGCTGAGCTGGCAGCGCATGGAAGAACTCGAGCGCGCCGGCGCGCAGGGCCTGATGGTGTTGAGCGTGGAGCGGTCGCTGGCATGAACCGTCTGACCTGGTCCCGACTTGATGAAACCGCGCGCCGCGCCGCGCTGACCCGCCCGGTGCAGACCGTGGCGCAGCAGACCCGCGACGCGGTGGCTGCGCTGATCGCGCAGGTGCGTGCGCAGGGCGACGACGCGCTGCGTGCGATCACCGCGCGTTTCGATGGTGTCGAGCTCTCGTCCTTTGAAGTGAGCGAAGCCGAATTCGCCGCTGCACAAGCCGCCGTGCCCGCCGAACTGCGCCAGGCCATGGTGGATGCCGCCGAGCGCATCGCCCGCTTCCACGCCGCCGGCATGGGCAAGGGATACGCGGTGGAGACCGCGCCGGGGGTGGTCTGCGAACGCATGCTGCGTCCGATCGGACGGGTAGGGCTCTACGTGCCGGCCGGCAGCGCGCCGCTGCCGTCCACCGCGCTGATGCTGGGCGTGCCGGCGCAGTTGGCCGGCTGCCCGCAGGTGGTGCTGTGCACGCCGCCGCGTGCCGATGGCACGGCTGATCCGGCGGTGCTGGTGGCCGCGCGGCTGACCGGCGTGCAGCGCGTGTTCAAGCTGGGCGGCGCGCAGGCGATCGCCGCGATGGCCTATGGCACGGCCAGCATTCCGGCCTGCGACAAGCTGTTCGGGCCGGGCAACAGCTTCGTGACCGAAGCCAAGCAGCAGGTCGCACAGGACGGCGCCGCCGCCATCGACATGCCGGCCGGTCCCTCGGAAGTGCTGGTGATCGCCGATGCCGGCGCCAATCCAGCGTTCGTCGCCGCCGACCTGCTGTCGCAGGCCGAGCACGGCCCGGATTCGCAGGTGCTGCTGCTGACCGACGATGCGGCGATGCTGGCCGCGGTCGAAGCCGAGGTGGAGCGCCAGGTCGCCCTGCTGCCGCGCCAGCAGATCGCACGGCAGGCCTTGTCGGCGTCGCGGCTGATCCTGGTCGATGCGTTGGCCGAGGCGTTCGCGATCAGCAACCGCTATGCGCCCGAGCACCTGATCCTGGCCCTGCGTGAACCGCGCGCGTGGCTGGACAAGGTGCAGGCAGCCGGCTCGGTGTTCCTGGGGGATTACACCCCCGAGGCATTGGGCGACTACTGCAGCGGCACCAACCACGTGCTGCCCACCGCCGGTGCCGCGCGCGCCTACAGTGGTGTCAGCGTGGCCAGTTTCCAGAACCTGATCAGCGTGCAGAGCGCCAGCGCCGCCGGCCTGGCGGCGATTGGCGGCTGCGCGCGCATCATCGCCAGCGCCGAAGGCCTGGATGCCCACGAGCGTGCGGTGGCATTGCGCATGGAGGCGGCGGCATGAGCGCGGCGATCGAGGACGTGCTGGCGCTGGTGCGCCCGGACCTGCAGGCGTTCGCCGGCTACAGTTCGGCGCGCAGCGCGGCGGTGCAGGGCGAAGTCTGGTTGAATGCCAACGAGTCGGCCTGGGCCAATCCGGCCGATGCGGCGGGCAGCAGCCGGCGCTATCCGGAGCCGCAGCCGCTGGCACTGCGCGAGGGCCTGGCCGCGCTGTATGGCGTGCAGGCGCAGCAGCTGCTGATCGGCCGTGGCAGTGACGAAGCCATTGACCTGCTGGTGCGCGCCCTGTGCGTGCCGGGCCGCGATGGCGTGCTGGTCACGCCACCGGTGTTCGGCATGTATGCGGTGTGCGCGCGGCTGCAGGGGGCTGCACTGATTGAAGTGCCGCTGGTGGACAGCAAGGATGGCCTGCGCACCGACCTGGATGCGGTGATCGACGCGGCCAAGGCCCGCAATGCCACGCTGGTGTTCCTGTGCGCGCCGTCGAACCCGGCCGGCAGTGACATCGCGCTGGACGACGTCGAGCGCGTGGCCGTTGCGCTGCGCGGACAGGCGCTGGTCGTGGTGGACGAGGCGTATGTGGAATACGCGCAGCGCCCGTCGGCGACGACGTTGCTGGCCGCGCACGCCAACCTGGCGGTGCTGCGCACGCTGTCGAAGGCGCATGCGCTGGCCGCGGCCCGCATTGGAACCCTGATCGCCGCACCGGAGCTGATTGCCGTGCTGCGCCGCTGCCAGGCGCCGTACCCGGTGCCGACCCCGTGCGCCGAACTGGCCGTGCAGGCACTGCACCCCGACGCGCTGGCGCGCACCGCCGAGCGCGTGGCGACGGTGATCGCCGAGCGCGAGCGCCTGTCCGCAGCGCTGCCGGGCCTGCCCGGCGTTCGTCGCGTGTACCGTTCGGCCGGCAACTACCTGCTGGTACGCTTCGCCGATGCCCAGGCCGCATTCGATACGCTGCTGGACGCAGGCGTGGTGGTGCGCGACCAGCGCGCGGCGCCGCAACTGGGTGATGCACTGCGCATCAGCATCGGCAGTCCCGAAGAGAATGACCGCGTGCTTGCGGCCCTGTCGGCGCGGAGGGCCGCAGCATGACCCCGATCCTGTTCATCGACCGCGACGGCACCCTCATCGAAGAGCCGTCCGATTTCCAGATCGACGCCTACGAAAAGCTGCGCTTCGTGCCGCTGGTGATCCCGGCGCTGCTGAAGCTGCGCGACGCAGGCTATCAGTTCGTGATCGTCAGCAACCAGGACGGCCTCGGCAGCGACAGCTACCCGCGTGCCAGCTTCGACGGCCCCAACGACCTGATGCTGCAGATCTTCGAAAGCCAGGGCATCACGTTCCGTGACGTGCTGATCGACTGCAGCTGGCCGCACGACAATGCGCCGACCCGCAAGCCGGGCATCGGACTGATGACGGCTTACCTGCAGGACCGCAGCATCGACTGGGCGCGCTCGGGCATGGTCGGCGACCGCATCACCGACCTGCAGTTCGCCGACAACCTCAACATCCGGGGCTTCCAGCTGCGCACCGAGCAGTTCGGTGGCGAGTGGGACTGGCCGGGCATTGCCCACGCGCTGGCCGACGCACCGCGTACCGCCGTGGTCCAGCGCAACACGAAAGAAACGAAGATCCGCGTGGAACTGGACCTGGACCGTGCCGGTGATGCACGCATCTCCACCGGATTGCCGTTCTTCGACCACATGCTGGAACAGATCGGCAAGCACGGCGGCTTCGCGCTGGACATCCAGGCCGAGGGCGACCTGCACATCGACGAGCACCACACCATCGAAGACACCGGGCTGGCCTTGGGCCAAGCCCTGCGCGAGGCGCTGGGCGACAAGCGCGGCATCGGCCGCTACGGTTTCACGCTGCCGATGGACGAGACGCTGGCCAGCGCCGCGCTGGACTTCAGTGGCCGGCCATATTTCGTGTTCGAGGGCGAGTTCAAGCGCGAGCGGGTGGGTGACATGCCCACCGAGCTGGTGCCGCACTTCTTCCGCTCGCTGTGCGATGCCAGCGGCCTGAACCTCAACCTTCAGGTGCGCGGCGACAACGATCACCACAAGGTGGAGGCCTGCTTCAAGGCACTGGCGCGCGCACTGCGCCCGGCGCTGGCCCGCCAGGGCACGGCGCTGCCGAGCACCAAGGGGGCGCTGTGAGCGACGTTGCGCTGATCGATGCCGGTGGCGCCAACCTCGGTTCGGTGCGCTACGCACTGGAGCGACTGGGCGCGACGGTGCGGCTGGTGCGCGATGCGGACGGCCTGGCCGGTGCGCAGCGGGTGATCCTGCCCGGCGTCGGCGCCGCCGGTCCCGGCATGCAGCGCCTGCATGCGCAGGGCCTGGTGGAACCGCTGCAGCGGCTGGAGGTGCCGTTGATGGGCATCTGCCTGGGCATGCAGCTGCTGTTCGAGCGCTCCGAAGAGGCCGGCGTGGAGACATTGGGACTGATTCCCGGGGTGGTGCGCAAGCTGGTGCCGGCCTGTGGCATCCGCGTGCCGCACATGGGCTGGAACCGACTGCTGCCGCTGCGTGAGTCGCTGCTGCTGCGCGGGGTACCCGAGCGCGCCAGCGCCTACTTCGTGCACAGCTATGCGGCGCCACTGAACACCCACACGGTGGCTGCCTGCGACCATGGCGGCCTGTTCACTGCCGTGGTGGAGCAGGGCCGCTACTACGGCGCGCAGTTCCATCCCGAGCGCTCCGGCGAAACCGGTTCGCTGATGCTGCGCAATTTCCTTGAGGGCACTGCTGCATGAGTTTCATCGTCTACCCCGCGCTGGATATCCGTGATGGCCGCGTGGTGCGCCTGCGCCAGGGCGACTATGCGCAGGAAACCTCCTATGGCGATGACCCGTTGCCGCGCGCGCAGGCCTTCGCCGCGCAGGGCGCGCAATGGATGCACCTGGTCGACCTGGATGCCGCCCGCGCCGGTGGCTACACGCTGGCGCCGCTGCTGGCGGCGATCCGTGCGCACACGCCACTCCAGGTGCAGACTGGCGGTGGTGTGCGTGGCCGTGACGACGTTGCGCGCATCCTCGACGCTGGCGCCGGCCGCGTGGTGGTCGGTTCGCTGGCGGTGCGCCGCCCCGACGAAGTGGTCGGCTGGCTGGGGGAGTTTGGCGCCGAGCGCATCACGATCGCGCTCGACGCACGCCAGGATGCACAGGGGCAATGGCAGCTGCCGGTGCACGGCTGGACCGAAAATGCCGGGGTGACCCTGGACGAGCTGGCCCAGCGCTACGCGCGCGCCGGCATGCGCCACCTGCTGTGCACCGACATCGCCCGCGACGGCATGCTGGCCGGGCCCAACATCGGCCTCTACCAGCACCTGTCGGCATTGCTGCCGGGCGTGGCGGTGCAGGCGTCCGGCGGCATCCGTGACGTGGCCGATGTAGCCGAGGCCCGTGCCGCTGGCTGTGGCGGTGCGATTCTCGGCAAGGCGCTGCTGGAGCAGCGCATGGACCTGGCGGAGGCGCTGGCATGTTGAGCCGCCGCATCATTCCCTGCCTGGACGTGCGCGACGGCCGCGTGGTCAAGGGCGTGCGCTTCCGCGACCACGTCGACATGGGCGACATCGCCGAGTTGGCGCAGCGCTATCGCGACCAGGGCGCGGACGAGCTGGTGTTCTATGACATCGGCGCCAGTCCCGAAGCGCGTTCGGTGGACGTGGCGTGGATCGAGCGCATCGCGCGCCTGATCGACATTCCGTTCTGTGTGGCCGGTGGCATCGAC
This sequence comes from Stenotrophomonas sp. YJH_SMC_29, assembly GCF_059371235.1. Taxonomy (NCBI): domain Bacteria; kingdom Pseudomonadati; phylum Pseudomonadota; class Gammaproteobacteria; order Lysobacterales; family Lysobacteraceae; genus Stenotrophomonas; species Stenotrophomonas sp. YJH_SMC_29. The sequence continues at coordinate 68,643 of NZ_JCAFUK010000010.1, forward strand.
AGCGTGGAAACCGCGCGCCGCGTGCTGTTTGCCGGTGCCGACAAGGTGTCGATCAATTCGCCGGCGCTGGGCCGGCCGGAGCTGATCACCGAGCTGGCGGACGAGTTTGGCGTGCAGTGCGTTGTGGTGGGCGTCGATTCGGTGCGCGAGGCCGACGGGCAATGGCGGGTGCGTCGTTTCAGCGGCGATCCGGACAAGACCCAGGCGGTGCCGCTGCGCACCCTGGACTGGATCGTCGAAGCACAACGGCGTGGCGCGGGCGAGATCGTACTGAACTGCATGGACAGCGATGGCGTGCGCCGCGGCTACGACGTCGCGCAGCTGCAGCAGGCGCGGGCCCTGTGCCAGGTGCCGCTGATCGCCTCCGGCGGTGCCGGTGCGATGGGGCATTTCGCCGAAGCCTTCGACCAGGCCGACGTCGACGGCGCGCTGGCCGCCAGTGTGTTCCACAGCGGCGCGATCGCCATTCCGGAATTGAAGCGCTACCTGCGCGCACAGCAGATCGAGGTGCGGGATGTCTATTGAAGTGAGGCCCTCTCCGGACGCGTTGCAGGCGCTGGACTGGGGCAAGGGCGACGGCCTGCTGCCGGCGGTGGTGCAGGATGCCGATACCCTGCAGGTGCTGATGCTGGGTTATGTCAGCGCCGAATCGCTGGCCGCCACGTTGGCCATCGGCCACATGACCTTCTTCAGCCGCAGCAAGCAACGGCTGTGGACCAAGGGCGAGCAGTCCGGGAACGTACTGGTGGTGCAATCGATCCGTGTCGACTGCGATGCCGATACGCTGCTGGTGATGGCACGCCCGGCCGGTCCGACCTGCCACACCGGTGCCGAGAGCTGTTTCGACCAGGCGCCGAAGGATTTCCTGGGCGGGCTGGGCCAGCTGGTGGCCATGCGCGAGGCGCAGCGCCCGCCCGGCAGCTATACGACCAGCCTGTTCGAGGGTGGCATCCGCCGCATCGCGCAGAAGGTGGGCGAGGAGGGTGTGGAGACCGCCCTGGCGGCGGTGGCGCAGGATGACGAGGCGCTGCTGGGCGAGGCCTCGGACCTGCTGTACCACCTGCTGGTGCTGCTGCGCGCGCGCGGGCTGTCGCTGGATGATGCGCGGGCAGTACTGGAAAAGCGCCATCGCTGAAGCGTGGTAGTGCCGGCCGCTGGCCGGCAACCCCCAGATGCCCGACGATCATGAGGTTGCCGGCCAGCGGCCGGCACTACCCGCCGGAAATGCAGCCGAGCGTGGCTCGGCTCTACAATACCGCGTCTCTTTTTGCCGGATCTCTCCCATGAAACTGCCTGCCGCCTGGCTGTGCTGCCTGTTGCTGACCTCGCCGGCCTGGGCCGCGGATACCGTGGTCACCGGCAAGGTGTATCTGGAGCGCGACGGCAAACCGGGGCGTGGTGCGACCGATCCTGGCCTGTCCGGAGTGCAGGTCTCCAACGGTGAGACCATCGTCAGGACCGCCGCCGACGGCAGCTACAGCCTGCCGGTGCGCGACGGACAGACCGTATTCGTGATCAAGCCCGATGCGTATTCGTTCCCGAAGGCGGCCGATGGCCTGCCCTCGTTCTGGCGCCACTATCGTCCGAGCGGCTCGCCGGCGCTGAAGTACGGCGGCATCGCCGCGACCGGCGACGTCACCCGCAACTGGGATTTCGCCCTGCAGTCGGACCGCCATGACAGCCGTCGTGGCTTCCAGATGCTGGTGTTCACTGATTCGCAGACCGCCAGCCTGAAGGACATCGGCTACTACCAGCAGTCGATCGTGGCGCCGCTGGTCGGGCAGACCAAGGCACGCATGGGCACCACCCTGGGCGACATCGTCAACGACGACCTGACCCTGTACCCGGCGATCAACAAGGTCACCACCGAACTCGGCGTGCCGTGGTTCCATGTGCCGGGCAACCACGACCTCGACTTCGATGCGGCCAGCGATGCGCATTCGCTGGACAGCTGGCGCAACATCTATGGCCCGGACACCTACGCGGTGGAAGAGGGCGGCGCCAGTTTCGTGTTCCTGGACGACGTGGTGTATGACCCCAAGGCCAGCCCGAAGTACGTCGGTGGCCTGCGCGAAGACCAGTTCGCCTTCCTCGCCAGCTACCTGAAGGGCCTGCACAAGGACCGCCTGCTGGTGCTGGGCATGCACATCCCGCTGTTCGACGCGGCACCGGGGCGGGAGACCTTCCGCCACGCCGACCGCCAGCGCCTGTTCGACCTGCTGAAGGACTTCCGCAACGTGCTGGTGCTCAGCGGCCACAGCCACACCCAGCAGCACGTCTACCACGGCAAGGCCGACGGCTGGAACGGCGACAAGCCGCTGCATGAGTACAACGTCGGGGCCAACTGCGGTGCGTTCTGGTCCGGGGTGAAGAATGCCGCCGGCGTGCCGGACAGCACGATGAGCGATGGCACGCCGAAGGGCTATGCGCTGCTCGACGTGGCCGGCAACGGCAGCTACCGGTTGCAGTACCGGGTGGCGGGCAAGCCGGCCAGCGAGCAGATCGGCCTGCATGCACCCAAGGTGCTGCGCCAGGGGGCCTACCCGGCGTGGGGCGTGTACGCCAACGTGTACATGGGCGAAGATGCCAGCGTGGTCGAGTACCGCGTCGATGGTGGCGCCTGGCAGCCGATGAAGCAGGTCAGCCAGCCCGATCCGCGCCTGATGGTGCAGAACGTGGCCGACGACCTGGCCGACAGCCTGCGCGGCTACGACCGCTCACCGGAGGCCACCGCATCGCCGCACCTCTGGCGCGGTGCGCTGCCGACCGACCTGGCGGTGGGCAGCCACAAGGTTGAGGTACGCTCCACCCAGCCCGATGGCGCGGTGTTCACCGCGACCACCCGCTACAGCCTGCAGGCCGCCCAGCCCTGATCCCGCACCACCGTTCCAGCGAAAGGACCCCGCATGGATATCCGCTTCATGGCCGGCACCACGCCGGTCACCCTCAGCCGCCACTGGTTCACCGGCGCGATGCTGCTGCAGAGCGCCACCGAGAAAGTCTGGGTGCAGCATCCGCTGCATCCGGGCACCCACTTCTCGTTCTCGCTGGTACAGTCGTGGCTGCGACATATCGCCGGCCACGAAGTGCTGGTCGAGCGCACCCGGCCGCTGTTGTTCGCCGGCTTCCGCCCGCAACGACTGCGCGTGCTGGTGGACGGGGTGCAGGTGGCCGAGCAGGAAGGCATGTAGGCCAACCTGAACCGCCGTCGCGCTAGGCAAAGTGGCCCCGATGCCTGAGAATCGGGGCGATTCAATCGATCCAAGCAGGCCAGCGTGACCATCGCAGCAGCGTCCCCGGTTTCCTCCGACTCCACCTGCGGCGGTCTTCCGCGCCGCCTGGTCGTCGCCGATGTTGGCGGCACCTTCGCCCGCCTTGCGCTGGCTGAAACCGCACCTGGCCGGGCGCCGTCGTTGGGCAGCCACCGCACCTATGCCTGTGCCGAGCATCCCAGCCTGGCCGCGATCCTGGCTGACTTCACCGCAGGCCTCGGCCAGCCGGTGCAGACCGCAGTGGTCGCCATCGCCGGCCTGCTCGATGGCGACGTGCTGATCAATTCCAACCTGCCGTGGACGGTGTCGCTCGCAGCCACGCGCGCGCAGTCCGGGCTGCGCGAACTGCAGCTGATCAATGATTTCGAGGCGGTGGCGTTGGCCATTCCCTTCCTTCAGCCCGACACGCTGGTGCCGCTGAATGGCGACGCGGATCCGGCGCAGGCGTTCCCGGCACTGGTGCTGGGCGCCGGTACCGGCCTGGGCGCTGCGCTGCGCTTCGCCGATGGCGAGCGCCCGGTGCTGGCCAGCGAGATCGGTCATGCCGCGCTCGGCGCCGGCAATGCGCTGGAGCTGCAGGTGCTGGGCAAGCTGCTGCAGCGCTGGCCGCATGTGGACAACGAGCGCGTGCTGTCCGGCAGTGGCCTGATGAACCTGTATCCGTGCCTGTGCGAGCTGCGCGGCGTCACCCCGGTGTGGAGCAGCACCGAGGCACTGATCGGCGCCGCGCGCAGCGGCGAGGATGCCCTGGCGGTGGAGACGCTGCAGGTGTTCTGTGCCTGGCTGGGCAGCCTGGCTGGCGACGCAGCGATCGCCGTCGGTGCGCGTTCGGTGTACCTGGCCGGGGGCATTTCCGCACATGTGCAGGATTTCCTGGCCGATGGCCGCTTCCGTGAGCGCTTCCTCAACAAGGGCGTGCTGACCGAGGTGCTGCGCCAGGTGCCGGTATGGCGCGTGGAGCATGGCCAGCTGGGCGTGCTCGGCGCAGCGGTCTGGCACGCCGCACGGCAGCCCACGCACGACTGATCGTCGGGGCCGGCATCGGGCCGGCCGCGCATTGCAGACTGGGAGGGGATGATGGTGGATCGCAGGCAGTTCCTGCAGGCCGGTGCACTGGCCGCGGGCATGGCGGCCTTGCCGGGCGTGCATGCACGCACGCAGGGTGGGGCCAGGGTGGTTTCCACCTGGGACTTCGGCGTGCCGGCCAACCAGGCCGCATGGAAGGTGCTGGCGCAGGGCGGCAGCGCGCTGGATGCGGTGGAAGCGGGCGCACGCTGGGCCGAAAGCGAGCTGTGCAACCCCACCGTCGGCCATTGCGGCAACCCTGATCGCGACGGCGTGCTCAGCCTGGACGCGAGCATCATGGATGGCGATGGCCGTTGTGGCGCGGTGGCCGCGCTGGTCGACATCCTGCATCCGGTGTCGGTGGCCCGCAAAGTGATGGAGAACAGCCCGCACGTGCTGCTGGTCGGCGAGGGCGCGCAGCAGTTCGCGGTGCAGCAGGGGTTCGAGCGCAAGCATCTGCTGACGCCGCAGGCCGAAGCGGCCTGGCGCGAGTGGCTGAAGACCGAGAAGTACCAGCCGCAGATCAACGCCGAGCGGCGAGGTATTCCCGGTAACAGCGACAACCACGACACCATCGGCATGCTGGCGCTGGATGCCCATGGCCGCCTGGCCGGTGCGTGCACCACCAGTGGCATGGCCTGGAAGCTGCACGGCCGGGTCGGCGACAGCCCGATCATCGGTGCTGGCCTGTATGTCGACAACGACGTCGGAGCGGCCACTGCCTCGGGCGTGGGCGAGGAGATGATCCGCAACGCCGCCTCGTTCCTGGTGGTCGAGCTGATGCGCCAGGGGCGTTCGCCGGCGCAGGCCTGCCGCGAGGCGATCGACCGCGTCGTACGCAAGCGGCCTGAAGCGAGCAAGACCTTGCAGGTCTGCTTCCTGGCGATGAACAAGCAGGGCGAGGTCGGTGCCTACGCGCTGCATCGCGGCTTCGTCTACGCGGTGTGCGATGCGCAGCGCCAGGATGACCTGCGCGACTCGCCGTCGATCTACACGAGCAGCCAGGCGTGAGCACGCGGCTGACCCTGGAGGTCGCCAGCAATTCGCTGGCTTCGGCACTGGCCGCGCAGGCCGGCGGCGCCGACCGCATCGAGCTGTTCGACAACCTGGCCGAGGGCGGCACCACGCCGTCCTTCGCCAGCATCGCGATTGCCCGCGAACGCCTGTCGATCCCGCTGTTCGTGCTGGTGCGGCCACGGCCGGGCGACTTCCACTACGACGCGCTGGAAACCGAACTGATGCTGCGTGACATCGCGCAGTGCCGCGCGCTGGGCTGCGATGGCGTGGTGATCGGTGCGCTGGACGTGCAGGGCGGCATCGACCTGGCGCTCTGCCGCGAGCTGGTCCAGGCCGCCGGGCCGTTGCAGGTGACCTTCCATCGCGCCTTCGATGCGGCCCGCGATCTGTCGGCGGCTCTGGAGCAGGTGATCGGGCTGGGCTGCCAGCGCGTGCTGACCTCGGGCGGCCAGGTCAGCGCCGAAGCGGGCGTGGATATGCTCGCCGGTCTGGTCACCCAGGCGGCAGGCCGCATCACGGTGATGGCCGGTGCGGGCCTGGGGCCGGCCAACATCGCCGCCGTGGCACGACGGAGTGGCTGTACTGAACTGCACGCGTCCGCAAAAGGCCTGCGCCGCTCGGCGATGCAGTTCCAGAACCCGGCGCTGCGCGGTCTGGACCCGGACTGGAGCCAGACCAGCACCGCGACCGTGGCCGCACTGCGTCAGGCACTGGACGGCTGATCGCAGGGCGGGGTCGGATCCCTTCGCAGAAGGGCTCCGACCCCGCTGCGGAACGCGCACCCGTTGCCGAAAAGTGACGCTTCTGACGTGCGCGGATCGCCAGTCCGTCTGCCAAACAGCGGAACGCAGGGGCATCCATGTTTCCGTGTAGACGATCAAGCGGGGATTGTTGACAGTGGGTCCGACTCCCCGTGGCAATGGCCCTCCTTCCGCATGTCTCGACTGCTCTTGCTGCTTCTCTGTCTGCTGCCCATCGCCGCAATAGCTGGAGAGGAGGCACGGCCCCCACTGTTGATCTGGACGGCGGCCGGACCGGAGGGAGGCGGCATGGACGCTGTGCTGGACGGCGTGACGCTAGCCGCTGCTGCTACTGGCGCGTTCGTCGACACGCGCGTACATCGAATCGGGAAGAAGCGCTTCCGCGCGCTGTATCAGGTGTTCGATTCAAACGCGTCCAACCCGATGGGGCACTGTGGGGCGGGGCACGAGATCCGTTTGTTCGTCTACGATTTGACCTCGCCGAAGCCCATTGAACGCGGCAGGATCCTGGTCAGCAGCTGCCTCCAATCCGTGTCCCTCGCCAGCCAGAACGCAGGGCGACCCCACAGTGAATCCGACTTTTCCTCGGTCATCTGGCGGGGCGACGGGTTCACCATCGAGTGGTGGGGTAATGGGCCCGGAGGCGTTACGTCGAGCCACTACGCCCTCCGAAATGGCCGCTTCGTCCCAACTCGCTCGGGTGAGGGGAATCGCTGAGGGCGGACAAAACCGTTCCGCGCGCGACTGTCGTGACCGTGTCACGTCTTCGTGCGCCGGTCTCTCAATGATGTTTCGCAACCCTTTGATTGTTCTGCGTAGAGGGAGCCGTTAACGGCATTCCCCCGGGCATTGCTGCATCGCCGCATGCCCGGTGTGGTTCAGCTGTGCTTTAGTTTGGATCGATCCACAGGGGAGGTGCCGTATCGGTCGTGAACCGATCCAGGCGCCTGGATCCGTCGTAGTGCCGCGCCACCGTCCGCCCGTGCGTCCACATCTTCGAAGAGCAACCACCCATGGCTCAGATCGTCCACAAGCGTCGTCACCTCCTGTCCCAGGCCCTGATCCTGGCCCTGTTGCCGCTGGCAGCCAGCGCACAGGAAGCCGCCAGCCCCTCCACCCAGGATCTCGACGCGGTCACCGTTACCGGCTCGCGCATCAAGCGCGCCGCGGTCGAAGGCCCGGCCCCGGTCAACGTGATCACCGCGCAGCAGATCCAGAAAGAGGGCTTCGTCAGCGTGTATGACGCGCTGAAGACGCTTACCGAAGCGACCGGTACCGTCGAAGCGGCCTCGCAGTGGGGTTCGCACACGCCCAACGCCAGCGGGCTGAATCTGCGCGGGATGGGGCCGAACCGCTCGCTGCTGCTGGTCAACGGCCGCCGCGTGGCCGATTACCCGCTGCCGTACGGCGGCGAAACCAACTTCTCCAACTACGGCAACATTCCGGCCGCGGCGGTGGAGCGGATCGAAGTGCTGACCGGTGGCGCCTCGGCCATCTATGGCTCGGATGCGATCGCCGGCGTGGTCAACGTCATCCTCAAGACCAACTACGACGGTGACGAAGTGCGCGTGCGCGGCGGCACCTCCACCGAAGGCGGACGCGATACCTGGGACCTGTCCTGGGCCGGCGGCAGGACAGGGGACAACTGGAGCGTGACCTATGCGTTGCAGTACACCAAGCGCGATCCGTTGTTCGGCCGTGATCGCCCGCAGATGGACGATGCCGATGATGCACCGTATGCGTCCTGGAACATGGAGCAGCGCAAGGTCGGCTTCCGTCCCACGGCCGGGCTGGCGCTGATCGATCCGACGACGGGCCAGCGCCTGGCGCCACCCACCGGTACCTGCGAGAAGTTCGACGGTGAGTACTACACGGCCGATCGGCTGGTCTACAACTACGCCGCCAACCGCATCACCAACACCGGCCGCCTGTGCGGCATGAGCGCTGACTACGCCAACTGGCTGCTCACCGGTGGTGCCGAGAACGTGTCCGGCAACCTGTATGCCACCTTCGATTTCAGCAGCGACCTGCAGGCCTGGACCAACCTGGCGGTGTACCGCTCCGAAGCGATCTGGGGCACCAATCCACCCAGCGTCTCGCTGATCGACGATGCCAACGGCTATTACTGGGACGCCAACCGTAACCGGCCGATCCTGGGCGTGCGCCAGTTCACCCCGAACGAGGTCGGCGGCCTGGATACGCTGCGCAACACCAATCGTGAACTGTCCTGGGACTGGAGCGCCGGCCTGCGTGGCCGCCTCGCCGACCGCTTCGACTGGAGCGCGACGGTGGGGCGTTCCTATTACCGCGTGGAAGAACGGCAGAACGTGGTCGACGAGCAGAAGTCGTACGACTATTTCCTCGGCCCGCGCCTGGGCACCACCGCCGATGGCGAGGCGATCTACGCGCTGAACGAGTCGCGCTGGTGGAACCCGCTGACGCCGGACCAGTACTGGCAGATGGGTACGGTGGCGAGGAACCGCGCGTCATCGTGGGTCAACCAGGCCTCGGCGGACATCACCGGTGAGCTGTTCCAGGGCTGGGCGGGCCCGATCTCGTTCGCCGCCGTGGCCGAAGTGGCGCAGCAGGGCTATCACCTCAGCCCGGACCCGCGCGCCGGTATCGACTTCGACCTGCAGAACGTTGACCGCGGTGGCGGCGAACGCACCCGCTATTCGGCCGGCGTCGAGTTCAAGATTCCGCTGCTGGACAGCGTGACCGCCACCGCAGCCGCGCGCTACGACCGCTACGGCAACTACAAGGCCGATGACAGCAGCCAGGCGCTGGACATCGGCAGCCAGAAGGAAACCACCTGGAACGTTGGCCTGGAATGGCGTCCGGTCGAATCGCTGCTGGTGCGTGGCTCATACGCCACCAGTTTCCATGCGCCGGACATGCATTACCTGCTGGGCCAGCCGAGCAGTTCCGAAGTGCAGACCTATGACCGCCTGCGCTGCATCCAGAGCGGCGCCTACCTGGTCAACAACTGCGGGGTGGGCAACACCGATGTCTGGTACACCTTCGACGTGAACCGGCGCGGCACGCCGCTGCTGCGCTCGGAGACCGGCGATTCGTGGACGGTCGGCTTTGTCTGGGACGTGATGCCCAACCTGTCGGTCAGCGCCGACTACTGGGCGATCAAGCTGGAAGACATGATCGTCGACGTCGGCGCCGACGAGGTGCTGGCCAGCGAGGCCGGCTGCCTGACCGGCAAGAACATCGATGGCACGCCGTGGGCCAATCCGGCCGGTGGCGACTACTGCGCCGGCATCCTGGCCCGCGTGAACCGTGACAGCAGTGGCCGGCTGGTGTCGATCGAGCGCGGCCCGTTCAACCTGGCCAGCCGCGAAGTACGCGGCATCGACCTGACCGCGCGTTACCGGCTGGAGACCGCCCAGTGGGGCAGCTTCCAGCTTGGGGTGAACTACACCAACCAGATCTCGACCAAGGAACAGCGCTACGCCGCCGATCCGAATCCGGAACGCCGCGACCGCGACCTGCGCAGCAAGCTGCGCGCGAGCCTGGCCTGGCAACGCGGCAACTGGAACGCCAACGTCTATGCCGACCGCATCGGCTCGGTGCCGGGCGTGCGTTACCACTGGGGCACCGATCGCCTGGACAACCCCGGCGGCTGCCTGCCGTTCGCCGACGGTTACGTGCCCAGTGACAGTCCGTCGCTGAACTGCCTGGAACCGGCACGGCTGCCGGATGGCTCGGTGAACCCGAACCCCAATGCCGGCCAGCAGACCTCGCGCTACTTCGGCCGGGTCGGGCCGTTCATCACCTGGAACGTCAACGTGGGCTACCAGGTGACCGAGCACGCCAAGGTCAATGTCTACGTCAACAACGTGTTCAATTCGGCCAGCTGGAACCACAAGGACCCGTACAAGCTGGACTATGACTTCGCCCCGACCCGCCTGCTGAGCGCGGTCGGCCGCGAATTCGCACTGGAGTATGTGTTCACCTTCTGAGGCGAGCTGCCGCCGGCGATGGATCCACGCCATGCGTGGATCTGGCCATGCACGGACGTGGATGCCGGGTGCCATTCAGGAACTGCGGACAGGCTGGATTTGACCTTCCCACGATGGCAAGGTTTAGCCTGTCCGCATCCAGAAGGAATCCCGGGAATCTGATCATGAGCACGCCACGCGCCACTGCCGTCCCCACTAGCGCCCCGATCAGCCTACCGATCGAGGGCATGACCTGCGCCAGCTGCGTGGGCAGGGTCGAAGCGGCACTGTCCAGGGTCGAGGGCGTGGGAAGTGTCGCGGTGAACCTGGCCACCGAGCGGGCGGACATCCGCCCGTCGGGCCCGGTCGATCGCGCAGCGCTGATCCAGGCGGTGGAGCGGGCGGGCTATGACGTGCCCGCCGGTACCACTGAGCTGTCGGTCGAGGGCATGACCTGTGCGTCCTGCGTGGGCCGTGTCGAACGTGCGCTGTTGGCCGTGCCAGGCGTCAGCCAGGCCAGCGTGAACCTGGCCACCGAGCGTGCGACCGTGCGTGGCGTGGCGGATGCTGCGGCGCTGGTCGCCGCGATCGACAAGGCCGGCTATGACGCACGCGTGATCGAGGCGGGTGTGCAGTCCGATGACGAAGCGGCGGAAAAGAAGGATGCCGAGCGCGCGGAGCTGAAGCGCGACCTGATCGTGGCCACGGCGCTGGCATTGCCAGTGTTCGTGCTGGAAATGGGCTCGCACCTGATCCCCGGCATGCACGCATGGGTGATGTCCACGATCGGCATGCAGGCCAGCTGGTACCTGCAGTTCGTGCTGACCGCGCTGGTGCTGGCCGTTCCCGGCCGTCGCTTCTACCAGAAGGGCGTGCCCGCATTGCTGCGGCGTGCGCCGGACATGAACTCGCTGGTCGCGGTGGGTACCGCCGCGGCATTCGGCTACTCGGTGGTGGCCACGTTCCTGCCAAGGCTGCTGCCGGCGGGCACGGTGAACGTCTACTACGAAGCGGCGGCGGTGATCGTGGCGCTGATCCTGCTCGGCCGCTTCCTGGAGGCGCGTGCCAAGGGGCGTACCTCCGAGGCGATCAAGCGCCTGGTCAACCTGCAGGCCAAGGTCGCCCATGTGATCCGTGACGGCCGAACGGTGGATGTCCCGGTCAATGAAGTGCTGAGCGGCGACGTGGTGGAAGTGCGTCCGGGCGAGCGCGTGCCGGTGGACGGCGAGGTGGTTGAAGGCCGCAGCTTCATCGACGAGTCGATGATCAGCGGCGAGCCGATCCCGGTCGAGAAGCAGCCGGGCAGCAGCGTGGTCGGTGGCACGGTCAACCAGACGGGCGCGCTGACGGTTCGCGCCACGGCGGTGGGCGCGCAGACCATGCTGGCGCAGATCATCCGCATGGTGGAACAGGCGCAGGGCTCGAAGCTGCCGATCCAGGCGGTGGTCGACAAGGTGACGTTGTGGTTCGTGCCCGCGGTGATGCTGGCCGCGCTGGCGACCTTCGTGGTCTGGTTGGTCTTCGGGCCCTCGCCGGCGCTGAGCTTCGCGCTGGTCAATGCGGTGGCGGTGCTGATCATTGCCTGCCCTTGCGCGATGGGACTGGCCACACCGACCTCGATCATGGTCGGTACCGGCCGTGGCGCCGAGATGGGCGTGCTGTTCCGCAAGGGCGAGGCGCTGCAGTTGCTGAAGGACGCGCAGGTCGTGGCCGTGGACAAGACCGGCACGCTGACCGAAGGACGCCCGCGCCTGACCGATCTGGACGTTGCCGCCGGTTTCGAGCGCGACGCCGTACTGGCGGCGGTTGCCGCGGTGGAATCGCGCTCGGAGCATCCGATTGCCCGCGCGATCGTTGACGCCGCGACCGGGCAGGGCATTGTGCTGCCATCGCTGGTCGATTTCGAATCGGTCACCGGCATGGGCGTGCGGGCCAGTGTCGAGGGTGCTCGGGTGGAGGTCGGTGCCGATCGCTTCATGCGCGAGCTGGGCGTGGACATCACGGCATTCGCAGCATTGGCGGCGGAACTTGGCGCGCAGGGCAAGTCACCGATGTACGTGGCCATCGATGGACGCCTGGCCGCGATCATCGCGGTGTCCGATCCGATCAAGCCGAGCACCCCGGCGGCGATCGCGGCGCTGCATCAGCTGGGCCTGAAGGTGGCGATGATCACCGGCGACAACGCTGCCACCGCGCAGGCGATCGCGCGCCAGCTGGGCATCGACGAGGTCGTGGCCGAGGTGCTGCCGGAAGGCAAGGTCGAAGCGGTGCGTCGCTTGAAGTCCACCTACGGCCAGATCGCCTTCGTCGGCGACGGTATCAATGACGCGCCAGCACTGGCCGAGGCCGATGTCGGCCTGGCCATTGGCACCGGTACCGATATCGCGGTGGAATCGGCTGATGTGGTGCTGATGTCGGGCAACCTGCAGGGCGTACCGAACGCCATTGCGCTATCGAAGGCGACGCTGGGCAACATCCGGCAGAACCTGTTCTGGGCCTTTGCCTACAACACCGCGTTGATTCCGGTGGCCGCCGGCGTGCTGTACCCGGTCTGGGGCGTGCTGCTGTCGCCGGTGTTCGCGGCCGGTGCAATGGCGCTGTCCAGTGTGTTCGTGCTGGGCAACGCACTGCGCCTGCGCCGCTTCCAGCCACCGATGGCCGATGCCGCCGTTGCGACCTACTGAAGGAGATCCGCATGAACATCGGTGAAGCCGCCAAGGCCTCCAGCGTGTCGGCGAAGATGATCCGCTACTACGAACAGATCGGCCTGATTCCTGCGGCGGATAGAACGGAGTCGGGCTATCGGGCGTATTCGCAGGCCGACATCCATCGCCTGCGCTTCATCCGCCGCGCGCGCGATCTCGGCTTCCAGGTGGCCGAGATCGGCGACCTGCTGGGCCTGTGGAACGACACGTCGCGCCACAGCGCCGACGTCAAGCAGCTGGCCGAGCAGCACATCGCCGACCTGGAACAGCGCATCGAGCACATGCGGCAGATGGCCGACACGCTGAAATCGCTGATCCGCTGCTGTGCCGGCGATGAGCGCCCGGAATGCCCGATCCTGCAGCGGCTGGGTGAAGACGATGAGGCTCCGCTGCCGGTGCAAGCGGCCAAGACCGGCGCGGTGCGCCGCCGCGCGCGCAAGCACTGAGTTTTCATGTTCGCATGCATTGAAAAGCCCGCCCTGTGACAGTGCACGGGGCGGGCTTCGTTGTGGATGCCGGGCAGGGGATCAGGCGCTGCGCGGCGGGAAACCTGCATCGTTCACCGCGGCGAACACCTGTTCCTGCGACGCGGTGGTCTGCACCTTGACCAGGCCGCTCGGCGGGTCAGCGACTACGCGGGCATTCGGATCGATCTGCTGGATCGCGCGGGTCACGCTGCGTGCGCAGCCGCCGCAGGTCATGCCGTCGACATGGAATTCCATCTGTGGCTCCTTCGATGCTCTTGGGGTGGAGTCAGTTTGCACCTTCCAACGATGGCAGGGTCAAGCGCCGGGCTGGACGGCGGCCAAGGGGCCCATGAACATGCATCCATGAAAAACGGCAGCCACCTGTACCAGCGTGGCTGCCGTGGAGGACCCTCCCCGCCGGAACGGGGCGAGAGCGCGCCGGGCAGGCCCGGCGCCGCCTCAGAACTTCCAGTTCACGCCGAAATACAGCTGGCGGCCGGCGTACAGGTTGGACAGCAGGCGGGCCTGGCTGTCGTTGCCGATGTAGCTGCGCAGCTCGGACTTGGTGGCGTTCAGCACGGCAGCGGTCACCGTCCAGTCCGGGGTGAGGTTGTAGGCCACGTTCAGGTCAAGCTGGCTGTACGGCTTGGTGTAGGTGGTCATGCCATTGTTCAGGCCGCCGACCACTTCACCGCGACGGTTGTACGAGGCACGCGCCAGGAACTTGTCGTTCTCGTAGAACACGGTGACGTTGGCCTGGTTCTTGGCGCTGCCGACCAGCGGCGAGGAGCCGATTTCCTCGCCGTCCAGCACGATCGAGGCCAGATTGGTGTCGTTGTAGGTGTAGTTGGCCTGCACACCCAGACCGAAGTCGAAGGTGTACTGGCCATACAGTTCCACGCCCTGCGAAACGCCATCGCGGCCGTTGGCCTGGGTCTCGTACTTCTGCACGGTGACCGACTGCCCGCCGACGTTCATCTGCTGGTCGCGCACCACCGGCACGGTGAAGTTGTCCACGTTCTTGCGGAACAGCGAAACACCCGCGACCGCGCCCGGCTTGAAGTACCACTCCAGGCCCAGGTCGAACTGGACCGCCTTGAACGGCTCCAGCGCCTTGTTGCTGCCCGAGCCGTACCAGCCGGGCGTGTCGGTGCCGCCGGTGACGCGGCGATCGTTGGCGTACTCCTCGCTGATGTAACGCAGGCCACCGGGATAGGCGATGCTGGTGTAGCTCGGGCGCGCGACCACCTTCGACGCCGCGCCGCGCAGCACCAGGTTGTCGGTGATGTCCCAGGCGATGTTGAAGCTGGGCAGCACGTCGGTATAGGTCTTTTCCAGCGACGACAGCGCGTACACCTTGTCGCGCACCTGGGCGTCGGGCAGGCGGACGAAGCCACCCTGGCAGCGCAGGTTCGGATCGGCGGCCGGATCATCGCAGCTCATCGGTGCGCCGCTGGCGTTGTCGACGAAGTAGTCGTTGAAGCGCTCGACCGAGTCGCTGGACTGGGCGAACTGCTTGGTGCGCACCACGCGCACGCCGACGTTGCCGCGCACGCGCTCGGTGCGGAAGTTGGCCTGGAAGTAGCCGGAGTAGATCTTCTCGTTGACGTCGTAGACGAAGTCTTCCTCGGTGCGGTTGTGCGAGCCGCCGTAGGTCTTGTTCAGGTAATCGATGTAGGCCGGGTAGTTGATGCCCGGGAATACATTGGCGTTGAAGGCGCCGGTGATGTTGCTGATCGGGTTGGACAGGAAGAAGCCCGGCTGCGCGTTGCCAGCGGTCGGATCGCAACCGGCCTGGTAGCGGTTGTTGTCGTAGTCGGACGGGTCCAGGCCCGGGCACACCCAGTAGGTGTTGCCGGTGTTGCGGTGGACCTTGCCGTCGCGGTACTTGGCGCCGAACTGGATCGAGTCCAGCCAACCCGCCTCGAACAGCTTGGTGACGTCTGCCTGGAAGTAGTTCTGCTTGACTTCGGTCTGCATCCACGACGAGTCGGTGGAACCGGTATCGACTTCGGCGATGCCGGCCATCAGCTGCTGCTGCAGGTCGGGCGAGAACTGCACCGACGGCGTGCCGGTGAGGTCCCACGCGGTGTACTGGTTGCCGGACTGCCACTGGTTGCCAACCTTGCGGCGCGGCTTGGCCGACATGCGGAAGTTCATCGACGGGCCACCTTCGGACCAGGTGCGGCCGCCGGTGAACGAGGCTTTCCAGAGCGGGCTGATGTCCCAGTCAATGGTCAGGTCCGCAGTCTGCGACAGCGCCTTTTCCTTGCTATAGCCGCCGGTGAGCTGCGGGGTGGGGATGGTGCAGTCGTCCGGGCCCCAGCCACCGGGCTTGAGGCCGGCCGCAGCCGCTTCATCCTCGCTGCAGTAGTAGGTCTTGCCGGCCAGCTTCTGGTACTGCGCGCCGGTGACGATGCTGCCGCTCGGATCGAAGTCGAGGCCATTGAGCAGGCGGCCGCCGGCCCAGTTGCCGTCCTGGTTGTAGCGGGCCAGGTTCCACTCCGGCACCTTCAGCATGTTCTGGGTGTAGTCACCCTGCAGTTCGAAGCGGAAGTAGTTGGCCGTCATCGTGACGTTGTCGACCGGCTTGAACTGGAAGGTCAGCTGCCCGCCCTTGCGTTCGCGCTTCTCTTCCTTCACCGCGAAGTTCACCGAGGTCGGCATGAAGAACTCGCTGTAGTTCTTGCCAGTCTGGTTGTTGAAGCCGGACTGGCCCCACCAGTAGTGGATGCCATCCTGCTCCAGCAGGTTGCCGTTGGCATCGCGGGCGGTGGTGCCGTTGCCGTACCACTGGTAGTCCTCGGTACTGGCTTCCATGGTGCGGGTAGTGCGCTTCTGCTGGGTCACGCCGACCAGCACGCCGAAGCGCTCGTCCTTGCTGTGCCAGGAATACAGCGCCGACACCTGCGGATCAACGTCGTGGCTGGTGTCGGAGGTGGTGCCCTCCAGGTTCACGTAGCCGGAGTTGGATTCCATGTCGAGCGGACGGCGGGTATGCAGGATGACCGTGCCGCCGATGCCGCCTTCGTCGATGCGGGCTTCCGGCGACTTGAACAGCTCGGCGCTGGACAGCATGTTCGACGGCAGCAGGGTGTAGTTGAAGGAGCGGGTCGCTTCGTTGTTGGTCTCCGACGAGGCGACGAAGTTGCCGTTCAACTGGGTCAGGGTCAGGTCCGGTGCAAGGCCGCGCACGCTGACGCTCTTGCCTTCGCCACCGCTGCGGGTGATGACCACGCCGGGCACGCGCTGCAAGGCGTCGGCCACGTTCTTGTCGGGGAACTTGCCGACGTCTTCGGCGGTGATCACTTCGACCACGGCGTTGGCATCGCGCTTCTGCTCGAGGCTCTTTTCAATGGCGTAGCGGTAGCCGGTGACCTGGACGCTGTCCAGAGTCGTGGCATCCTGCGTGCCGGTGGACGAGGCCTGCTGCGCGGCGGCGCCTGCCGGAATGACGGCGGCAGCCAGGGCCAGCGCGATGGCCAGCGACAATGCGTCCTGGCCGTGCGTACGTGTTGAATGCTTCATTCCCATCTCTCCCTCTCTCCTGGATTGATCCGGTGACGTGGCACGGACAACTTGAATCGATCTAATTTGAAGTGACTTTGCGGCGGTCGCCATGCAGTGGCAGCAGCACCGCGCGTGTGGCCTGGTACGTCCTGTTGCTGGTCCCCCAACTCCCGGCCATCGCGGCGTCGTCTTGGATCGATCTAAGCGATGGGCGGGCGATTTTTAGCACGGGTCGCCCGCAGGCGCATGCTGCTGCGCAATATGGTACTGGCGTGGCGAAGGGATGACGGTTTGCTGAAATCAGTGAAATCGTTTTCGTGCGCAGGGAAGAGGGGGTCGGCAGGGCTGCGCCCTGCACCTGCGGGGGTAGTGCCGGCCGCTGGCCGGCAACAGCCAAAGCCAAAGCCAAAGCGGCTCGGGGTTGTCTGTGGGTTGGCGGGGCGGTGTGGACTGGCAGGACACGCCGTAACCCCCCCTCCGGGGTCCGGCCCAGCCGCTGGCGGCTGGGCGTTCGGGCGCTTGCGAAGCAGTGCTTCGCAAGCAAAGCGCCCTCACCCATGGGGGCTCGATGGCGCCATCCATGGCGCCAACGGTCCTGCCAGCCCACACCGCCCCACCTTTGACAGTTTCCCGGTGACGGTTGGACTGATCCTGGAACGACATGGGGTCCTGGGGTCAGATCCGTTTTCCAAAGGAAAACGGATCTGACCCCGGATCGATTTTCGTTATCCGTCAGAGATCCATTGCAGATCACGGAGATCTGTCGAAGGCGGGGTGGGGCCGGTTGCGGGGGCGTGAGCCGCATGGATGCGGCGACCGAGCCTACATGGACGTATTTACGGCGCCCCCCGCAACCGGACCCACCCGGCCATCCCACGGATCGCCGGCTTTTGCTGTTGCTTCTGGCGTTGCCGGCCAGCAGCCGGCAGTACGCGCGGGTGCAGGGCGCAGCCCTGCCGAACCCCCTCATGCTGCGCCGCAGAATGCATTCGGCTGAACCCGCATGCTCTACTTGAATCGATCTAAATTCACGGTCGCATGGGTCGGGCGTCATTCCAGGGGGAGCTCTCTGCAGGTCAGGGCAGGGCTCAGCGGAACGCTGCCGGACGGCCCCGGCCGTCTGCCTCCGCGCCATCGACTACAGGAACCCGACATGCGTCCAGTGCCGTCCGCTCCCGCCGTCCCATCATCCTCGCGCCCGCTGGTGCGCCTGGCCTGCCTGCTTGCGCTGTCGGCGGCGCCGATGCTGCTGCAGGCCGCGCCGGCAGCGCTGGAGCGCGAGGTCAACACCTTCATCGGCAGCAAGGACGACGGCAACACGTTCCCGGGTGCGTCGGCACCGTTCGGCCTGATCCAGGTCAGCCCGATCGGCAGCCACTACTCGGGCTGGCGCTATGACGATGAGAAGATCCGCGGGTTCGGCCACTCCTTCCTGTCCGGCGCGGGTTGCTGGGAACAGGGCGGCCAGGTGTCGGTGCTGCCGGTGACCGGCTCGATCGGTCCGGGCGGTGATTTCGATACCGGCAACGCCAAGCAGTTCGACCACAAGGCCTATGCCTCGGCTTACACCCATGACGGCGAGGTCGGCCAGGCCGGCTACTACAAGGTGCGCCTGACCAGCTACGGCGGCATCGATGCCGAGGCGACTGCGCGTAGCCGTGCCGCGGCCGAGCGCTACACCTTCAGCCAGCGCAGTGGCGATGGCCACGTGCTGGTCAACGTCGGCCAGGCCAACGAGCGCCATTCGGTGATCGGCAGCGTGGTCGATGTGGTCGGCGACCGCGTGGTCGAGGGCAAGCTGGTCACCAAGAGTTTCTGCGGCGGCCATCAGTACACCACCTGGTTCCGTATCGAGTTCGACCGTCCGTTCAAGGCGCATGGCACCTGGGGCGAGGGCGGCGGCCTGCCGGGCGCGCGCCACAGCATGGAAGGCGAGCAGAAGCCGAACGGTGCCTGGCTCAGCTTCGACCTGGCCAAGGGCCAGTCGGTGACGGCGGTCAGCGCGATCTCGCACGTGGATGCCGAAGGCGCGCGCACGAACCTGCGCGCGGAAGGCATGCAGGGTGGGGCGCTGCTCGGCTTCGACCGCATGCGCGCGCTGTCCCAGCAGGCCTGGCGTGAGCAGTTGGGCCGGGTGCGCGTGCAGGGCGGCACCGCCGATGACCGCACCGTGTTCTACAGCGCGGTCTACCACGCGCTGCTGCAGCCGATGACCGGCAACGACGCCGATGGCCGCTACCGCGGCTATGACGATGGCATCCACCGTGCCGATGGCTGGACCTACTACGAGTACTTCTCGCTGTGGGATACCTACCGCGCGCAGAACCAGTGGCTGGCACTGACCCGCCCGGACGTGGCGCGCGACATCGGCCGCACCCTGCTGGCGATCGATGAGCAGGGCGGTTGGCTGCCGCGTTGGGGCTATGCCAACTTCGAGACCAACATCATGACCGGCGATCCGGTCACCCCGTTCATGGTCGACCTGTGGCGCTTCGGTGCGCTCAAGGGGCGTGAATCGCAGGCCTGGGATGCGCTGCGCCGCAATGCCTTCGGTACGCCGCCGCTGAACTCGCGCATGGCCGGTCGCTCCGGCAACCCGACCTACCTGGACAAGGGCTACGTGGCCTATGACCGCGCATTCCCGTCCAAGGGCATGGACGTCGATCCGCACCACGGTGGCTCGGCCACGCTGGAGTACGCGCTGGCCGATTGCGCGCTCTCGCAGATGGCCGATGGACTGGGCCACGCCCAGGATGCGGCGACGCTGCGTGAGCGCGGCCGCAACTGGCGCAAGGTGTGGGACCCGCAGGTGCGCGATGCCGAGACCGGCTTCACCGGGTTCCCGCGCCCGCGCACCGAGGATGGCCAGTGGTACACCCCGTCCGACGGCCATTACAGCCCGCGTTCGCACCACGGTTTCCACGAGGGCACGGCGTGGCAGTACCAGTGGCTGGCGCAGCAGGACGTGCCGGGCCTGGTCGAAGCGATGGATGGCCGCGAACAGGCGGGCCGCCGCCTCGATGCGTTCTTCGCCATGGACGCGCTGCAGGCCGACCCGCTCAACGCCGCGCGCAAGGCGTGGGTGGTCGGGCCGTACAGCTACTACAACCAGTTCCGCTACAACCCGAACAATGAGCCGGACCTGCATTCGCCGTGGCTTTATACGCTGATCGGCCAGCCGTGGAAGACCGCGGCCGTGGTGCGTGCGGCGCAGCAGCTGTTCACCAATGCCCCCAACGGCGTGACCGGCAACGATGACCTTGGCACGATGTCGGCCTGGTACCTGTTCAGCGCCATCGGCGTGTACCCGGCGGTGCCGGGCAGCGGCCAGTTCCTGCTGCACACCCCGCGTTTCAGCAAGGTGGAAGTGGACATGGGCAACGGCCGCACCCTGCGCATCGACGCGCCGGGCGCCGATGGCCGCCGCCTGCAGTACGTGCAGGGCGTGCAGGTCGATGGCCAGGCGCATGCACCGGTGTGGCTGGACTGGAGCCGCCTGCAGCAGGGCCCGCGCGTGCGCTTTGCGCTGGATGCGAAGGTGCCGGAGCAGGGCTGGGGCACGGCGGTGAAGGACCTGCCGGTATCCTGGTGCGCGGCACCGGGCAGCCAGCTGCGCTGAGCCGGACTGTGCCGTTCGCGGTGACCCAGCGAACGGCACGGCACGACACGGCCCTGATCCATTAGGCTTGAGCCTCCAGCGGAGTCCGGGAAGACGATGAACGACAACGGCAGCAGTCCCAGCAAGCGCGCCGGCAAGGCGGTGACGGTGACCGACATCGCGCGTGCGATCGGCGTGTCACGGGCAACCGTGTCGCTGGTGCTGCGCGGCAGCCCGCTGGTCAATGTCGATACCCGCGCCAAGGTCGAGGCCGAGCTGCGCCGCCAGCGCTATGTCTACAACCGCGCGGCGGCCAACCTGCGCCGGCGCACCTCGTCGAGCATTGCGCTGGTGATCAACGACCTGTCCAACCCGTTCTTCGCCGAATTCGCGTCCGGCGTGGACGAGGCGCTGGGCGGGCGCGGTTACGTGACGCTGCTGGGCAGCACCGGGGAATCGCCGGAGCGCCAGCAGGCGGTGCTGTCCACGCTGATGGAGCACACCCCGGCCGGCCTGATCCTGTCGCCGGCCGAGGGCAGCGACACCGCGCAGTTGCGGCAGGCGCTGGGCGCCAATGCCAACGTGCTGCTGTTCAACCGCGAACTGGCCGGGGCTGACTGGGACTTCCTGACCCTGGACAACCAGCACGGCGCCTATCTGGCCACGCGCCACCTGATCGAGCGCGGCCATCGCCAGATCGCCTTCTTCGGCGGCCACGCCGCATCCAGTTCCTGCCACCAGCGCCGCGCCGGTTTCCAGCAGGCGCTGGCCGAGGCCGGGCTGTCGCTGCCGCCGGGTTGGATGATCGAGTCGGCGCCGAACCGCCTGGAAGCGGCAGCGCGCACCGATGAACTCTTCGCCGACGGTCATCGGCCAAGTGCGGCGGTCTGCTACAACGACACCGTCGCGCTGGGCCTGATGCTGGGCTTGAACTCGCGCGGCATCCGTCCGGGCGGCGATTTCGCCGTGACCGGCTTCGATGACATTTCCGAGGCGGCGGTGGCGGTACCGCCATTGACCACGCTTACCGCCGATCCGCGCGAGCGTGGCCGCCAGGCTGCGGCGCTGCTGCTGCAACGGCTGGACGAACCGGATGCGCCACCGCGGCGCACGGTCGCGCCGGTGCAGCTGCGCATCCGCGAAAGCAGTGCCGCACGACCGAACTGATTCCTTCCGCATACCCCTTCCACGCAACAACGACCTTCCGCGCATCGAGGCGCGTACCGCATGCCGATCTCCGCAACGCCCCGTCCATCGGGTTCTTCGGGCAACGCACCCGCCGTCACCAACGGCAAGGCGCTGGCTGTCGTCACCACGATCTTCTTCATGTGGGGCTTCCTGACCTGCCTCAATGACATCCTGATCCCGCACCTGAAGGCGGTGTTCGAACTGAACTACGCCAAGGCGATGCTGGTGCAGTTCACCTTCTTCGGCACCTATTTCCTGATGTCGCTGCCGGCCGGTCGGCTGGTGGCGGCGCTGGGTTACAAGAAGGGCATCGTGGCCGGCCTGGTGATCGCCGGCATCGGCGCGCTGGGCTTCTGGCCGGCGGCCGAACTGCGCGTCTATGGCGCCTTCCTCGGTGCCCTGTTCGTGCTGGCCACCGGCATTACCGTGCTGCAGGTGGCCGCCAACCCCTATGTCGCGCTGCTGGGCCCGGAGCAGACCAGCTCCAGCCGCCTGACCCTGGCACAGGCGCTGAACTCGCTGGGTACCGCCATCGCGCCGATCTTCGGTGGCATGCTGATCCTGTCCAACACGGTCAAGAGCGCTGACGACATCGCGGCGCTGCCGGCCGCCGAGCAGCTGGCCTACCGTGCCGCCGAGGCGCAGGCGGTGCAGGGTCCGTACGTGGGCCTGGCCGTGGCGCTGGTGCTGCTGGCGCTGTTCGTGTTCCTGTTCCGCCTGCCGGCGCTGAGCGACGCCACCGAGCAGGCCGACCAGGGCCACCACCACAGCTACCTGGATGCGCTGCGCAAGCGCCACCTGCTGCTGGGCGTGCTGGGCATCTTCTTCTACGTCGGCGCCGAAGTGTCGATCGGCAGCTTCCTGGTCAACTACCTGTCGATGCCCAACATCGGTGGCTTCAGCGAACAGGAAGCCACGCACTACGTGTCGGCCTACTGGACGATGGCGATGATCGGCCGCTTCGCAGGCTCCGCCCTGCTGGCGCGCTTCTCGCCGAGCCGCCTGCTGGCGATCTTCGCGCTGGTCAACGTGGCGCTGCTGGTCACCACCATGCTGACCTCCGGCAACATCGCGCTGTACTCGGTGGTGGCGATCGGCCTGTTCAATTCGATCATGTTCCCCACTATTTTCGCGCTGAGCATCGAGCGCCTGGGCCCGCTGACCAACAAGGGCTCCAGCCTGCTGATCATGGCCATCGTCGGCGGTGCCGTGGTGCCGTACCTGCAGGGCGTGCTGGCCGACCACATCGGTGTGCAGGCCAGCTTCATCCTGCCGCTGCTGTGCTACGGCTACATCATTTTCTACGGACTGGTCGGCGCACGTACGCCGGCCTCCGCAACGCAGGGAGGCTGAGTCCGGAATGGGTGCCATTGTCTGCTTCGGCGAAATTTTGATCGATCTACTAGCGCAGCCGCCGGCCTCGGCCGACACGCCGCGCGCATTCCTGCAGTACGCCGGCGGTGCACCGGCCAACGTCGCCGTGGCGGCTGCACGGCTGGGCGCGAAGACCCAGTTCGTCGGCATGCTGGGCCGCGACATGTTCGGTGACTTCCTGGCCGACAGCCTGGTCGAGCACGGCGTGGGTACCGATTACATCGTGCGCACCGACGCGGCCAAGACCGCACTGGCCTTCGTGGCCCTGGATGCCAATGGCGAGCGCAGCTTCAGCTTCTACCGGCCGCCGGCGGCCGACCTGCTGTTCCGTGACAGCGATTTCCAGGCCGCGTGCCTGGACAGCGCGCAGTGCTTCCACGTCTGTTCCAACAGCCTGACCGAGCCGGCCATCGCCGGGGCGACCTTCGCCGGCATGGACCGCGCCCGTGCCGCCGGTGCGGTGGTCAGCCTGGACCTCAACCTGCGCCCGGCACTGTGGCCCGCCAACGAAGATCCGACGCCGCGGCTGTGGCAGGCACTGGAACGCGCTGACCTGGTCAAGCTGTCGCGCGAGGAGCTGGACTACCTGGCTGCGCCGCTGGGTGCCGACGGCGAGGCAACGGTGCTGCGGCGCCTGCTGGCTGCGCAGGCGCGCTGGGTGATCGTCACCGACGGTGCGGCCACGCTGCACTGGTACACCCGCGACAACCACGGCACGGTGACCAGCTTCCGCGTGGCTACGGTCGACACCACGGCGGCGGGCGACGCGTTCGTCGGTGGCGTGCTGGTTGGGCTGCTGGAACGCGGCGGTGCCGGTGCCGGTTTTGCCGCCTTCTGCCAGGACCCCGAGGCGATCACCGCCACGCTGCGCTTCGGCGCTGCGGTCGGCGCGCTGGCTGTTACCCGCAAGGGCGCGTTCGCCGCGATGCCCTCGCTCGATGAAGTGCAGCAGCTGCTGCAGGCACAGGACATTACCGCATGAGCCCTTCGCCCGATTTCCGTTCGCCCGCGTTCCTGCGTGCGCACATCGCCGACACCATGGCGTTCTACCACCCGCGCTGCATCGATCCCAACGGTGGCTTCTTCCACTACTTCCGTGACGACGGCAGCATCTACGATGCCAGCCATCGCCACCTGGTGAGCAGCACCCGTTTCGTCTTCAACTATGCGATGGCTTACCGCGAGTTCGGCAATGCCGAGTACCGCGACGCGGTCGAGCACGGCGTGCGCTACCTGCGCGAGGTGCACCGCAACCCCGCCACCGGCGGCTATGCCTGGACCCTGCGTGATGGCAAGGTCGAGGACGATATGAACCACTGCTACGGCGTGGCCTTCGTGCTGCTGGCCTACAGCTGCGCACTGAAGGCAGGCATCGAACAGGCGCGCGCGTGGATGGACGAAACCTGGCAGCTGCTGGAAACGCGCTTCTGGGAGCCGCAGCACGGGCTCTACAAGGATGAAGCGGACGGCCAGTGGAACTTCACCGGCTACCGTGGACAGAACGCCAACATGCACATGTGCGAGGCGATGCTGGCGGCGTTCGAGGCCAGTGGCGAGCAGCGCTATGTCGAGCGTGCGCTGCAGCTGGCCGACAACATGACCCGCCGCCAGGCGGCCAAGGCCGGCGGGCTGGTCTGGGAGCACTACGATGAGAACTGGGAGATCGACTGGGACTACAACCTGGACAACCCCAAACACCTGTTCCGACCGTGGGGCTTCCAGCCGGGCCACCAGACCGAATGGGCCAAGCTGCTGTTGATCCTCGATCGCCACGTGCAGGCGGACTGGCTGGTGCCGACCGCGCAGCACCTGTTCGACGTGGCCGTGGCGCGCAGCTGGGACGATGCCCGCGGCGGCCTGTACTACGGCTTCGCACCGGAATTGCGCCGGCAGCCCGGCATGGATGGCGCGCCGATCGGTGGCGACAGCTTCGTCTGCGACGACGACAAGTACTTCTGGGTGCAGGCCGAAACGCTGGCCACCGCCGCACTGATGGCCAAGCGCACCGGTGATGACCGCTACTGGCAGTGGTACGAGCGCATCTGGGCGTACGCGTGGGCGCACTTCGTCGACCATCAGTACGGCGCCTGGTTCCGCATCCTCGATGCTGACAACCGCAAGTACAGCGACGAGAAAAGCCCGGCCGGCAAGGTGGATTACCACACCATGGGTGCGTGCTACGAAGTGTTGAACGTCGTGCGTTGAAGATCGTTCGAATGCAGTAGTGCCAGACCATGCCTGGCAATCCGAAATCGGTAGCGCCGGGCCATGCCCGGCGGAAAAACAGGAGCTCCGCGTGCATCGTCTTTCCCTCGTTGTCCGTCTGCTCCTGCTGCTGATCGCAGCCTCCACCTTCCCGGTAGCTGCAGCGCCTCTGCAGGCACAGTGGGAATTCCGCATGTTGCCCGGCGACGCGCAGGGCGCCGCGCAACCGGGCCTGCAGCAGTGGCGTGCGGCCACGGTGCCGGGCAGCGTGCACACCGACCTGCTGGCGCATGCGCTGATCCGAGACCCGTACGTGGGTGCGCCCGAAGCCGAGCTGCAGTGGATCGGCCTGGCGGCCTGGGAGTACCGCGCGCGCTTCGACGTGGACGCGGCGACGCTGGCCAAGCCCAATGCCGAACTGCGCTTCGACGGGCTGGACACTTATGCCGAAGTCAGCCTCAACGGCAGGCCGCTGCTGCGCGCGGACAACGCGCACCGGACCTGGCGCGCGCGCGTGGAAGGGCGCCTGCGGGTCAGGGACAATGAACTGCAGATCGTGTTCCGCTCACCGATCCGCACGCTGCTGCCGGGCGTGCAGGCGATGCCGCACAAGATCGCCGGCAACTATCCTTCGCCCTATGGGGACGAGCCGAAGGACGCGATGGTCGGCAACTTCGCGCGCAAGCCGGCCTACCACTTCGGCTGGGACTGGGGTCCGCGCTATGTCACCGCCGGCGTCTGGCGTGGAATCGACCTGCAGGCCTGGGACGCGCACCGCCTGACCGATCTTGCGGTGCGCACCGATGCATTGAGCGCGGAGCAGGCGAAGCTGGCGGTGCTGCTGCAGGTGGAGCAGGGCAGCGCCACCGGTTCTGCGGTCGTCAATGTGGAAGTCCGCGATCCGCAGGGTCGCAGCGTGGCCCAGCAGCAGCGCACCGTACTGCTGAAGCCCGGACAGAACAGTGTTGAACTACCGATTGAACTGGCGGAACCGAAGCGGTGGTGGCCGGTCGGCCATGGTGCGCAGGATCGCTATACCGTGCAGGCGCGCCTGGATGGCGGTGCCGACGCAACGCTGGTGCGCGAGCAGCGCATCGGCCTGCGCACGGTCGAACTGCGCCGCGATGAGGACGGCAAGGGCGGGCAGGGCTTCGCCTTCGTCATCAACGGCGTGCCGAACTTCGCCAAGGGCGCCAACGTGATTCCGTTCGATGCCTTCCCCGCACGCGTCGATGCCGCACGCCTGCGCCAGGTGCTGACCGCCGCGCGCGACGCCAACATGAACATGCTGCGCAACTGGGGCGGTGGCTACTACGAGGACGACGCGTTCTTCGACATCGCCGACGAGCTGGGCCTGCTGGTCTGGCAGGACTTCATGTTCGGTGGCGGCATGCAGCCGGGCTACGATCCGGCGTTCCGCGCCAGCGTGGTCGCCGAGGCGCGCGACAACGTGCGCCGGCTGCGCCATCACCCCAGCATCGTGCTGTGGTGTGGCAACAACGAGGAAGAAACCGCCTGGAAGGACTGGGGCCACGGCCGCGACCTGAAGGCGGCCGACCCGGCATTTGCGGCGAAAGTCTGGCAGGGCTATGTCGACCTGTTCGGCAACGACCTGCGCCAGGTGGTGGGCGAGGAAGGACTGGGCGTACCGTACTGGTCCAGTTCGCCCAGCAACGATCTGGACGAGAAGGCCAACGATTCCACCCGCGGCGACAAGCACTACTGGCAGGTCTGGGGCAATCCGGCGCTGCCGGTGCAGGCCTACCTGGGTGAGACGCCGCGCTTCATGTCCGAGTACGGGCTGCAGGCGTGGCCGTCGGTGGCGACGGTGGACCAGATCGCCACCCGCGCCGAGCAGCGCATCGACAGCCCGGTGATCCGTGCGCACCAGAAGTTCATGGCTGGCGAGGGCAACAGCCGCCTGCTGCACTACATCGAGCTGGGCTACGGTGCGCCGAAGGACTTCGAGGACTTCGTCTACCTCAGCCAGGTCATGCAGGCCGATGGCATCGCTCTGGCGGCACTGCACCATCGCACCTCGCGGCCGTACACGATGGGCTCGCTGTACTGGCAGCTCAACGACGTCTGGCCGGGCGCCTCATGGTCCAGCGTCGACTACTTCGGCCGCTGGAAGGCGCTGCACTTTGCCGCGCGGCGTTTCTTCGCGCCGGTCACGCTGGCGGCATTGCGTGATGAGGGCAGGACGCGGGTGCGCCTGATCAATGATGGCGCCTTACTGGAAGCGCGCTGGCGGCTGCGGGTGATGGATGTGGATGGCAAGGTGCTGCGCCGTCGCGAGGACGCGGTGATGCTGTCGGCGGAGGGCGTCACCTCGATCGGTGATTTCCGCGATGCCGAGCTGCTGGCCGGCGCCGACCCGAAGCGCACGGTGGCCGTGTTCGAGTTGCTGCAGAACGGCGCGGTGCGTGCGCGGCAGGTGGTCGGATTCGTCGAGGCCAAGGACCAGGTGCTGCCGCGGCAGAAACTCAAGGCCACGTTGGCCATTGACGGCGACCACTACCGCCTGCGCCTGGCAAGCGCGGCGTACGTGCGCGCGGCGTGGATCGACTTCGGCGCGCTGGACGTGCAGGTCGAGGACAACCTGCTGGACCTGCTGCCGGGTGAAACCCGTGATATCGCGGTGCGCGGTCCGGTGGACCTGGCAGCGCTGCGCGAAGCGCTGAAGGTGAAGACCCTCAACGATCGTTGAGCAAAAAAGGGGACGAAGGGGATTAAGTCGTTTGTGGCCCATGTGTGCCACAAACGACTTAATCCCCTCCGTCCCCTTTTTCCTGCTTACAGCTGGATCTGCTGGAAGTTCTCGACCCGCTCGTGGCCATTGGCGGCCTGGCCGGTGCGCGGCATCGGGTAGTCGTCGCGGCGGTCGATCAGGCGCGTCTGCAGGCCGGCTTCACGGGCGGCATCCAGCTCTTCCACCACATCGGACAGGAACAGGATCTCGCCGGCGGGCACGCCGATCGACTGCACGATGCGGCGGTAGCTGTCGGCCTCACGCTTGCCGCCGATCTCGGTATCGAACCAGCCCGACACCAGCGGGCTGAGGTCACCGGCATCGCTGAACCCGAAGAACAGCTTCTGTGCCGGCACCGAGCCGGAGGAGTACACGTACAGCGGCAGGCCGGAGGCATGCCAGCCTTTCAGCACCGGCGCCACTTCCGGGTAGAAGTGCGCGGTGTAGTCGCCACGACGGTACCCTTCGTCCCAGATCAGCCCCTGCAGCGCTTTCAGCGCGGTGTGCTTGCGGTCCTGGTCGATCCAGCCCTGCAGCGTCTCGGCCACCAGGCTGTCCTGGCAGGCGCCGCCGATCTCGGCAGCAACCGCATCCAGCCAGCGGCGGACGTCGGGCTGCTGGCCGTGCTCGGCGATGAACGCGGGCAGCGCTTTGCGGGCATAAGGGAACAGCACGTTCTTGACGAACGAGATGCTGCTGGTGGTGCCTTCGATATCGGTCAGGATGACGCGGGGCTGCATGGATCAGGACGCCTGGGTGGGTACGTAGCGGGGGAACTTCTGCGCGATGTCGGTGCCGGTGAAATGACCGACCCAGCCGTCCGGCTCGGTGAAGAAGCGGATCGCCACGAAGCTCGGTTCATCGCCCATGTCGAACCAGTGGGTGGTGCCATCGGGCACGGCGATCAGGTCGTCCTTCACGCACTCGATCTCATAGACCTTGTCCCCCACGTGCAGGGTGAACAGGCCCGAGCCTGCGACGAAGAAGCGCACCTCGTCCTCCTTGTGGAAGTGCTCGTCGAGGAACTTCTTGCGCAGCTCGGCGCGGTTCGGGTTGTCCGGGGCGATCGAGGCGACGTCCACGCTCTTGAAGCCGCGCTCGGCGACCAGGCGGTCGATGTCGGCACGGTAGGCGGCGAACACTTCCTCCTGGCTGGCGCCCGGCGCGACCGGCGCGGCGGCCTGCCAGCGCTCGAAGGTGACGCCGATCTTCTGCAGTTCGGCAGTGATGACCGCGCCGTCCTGGGTGTCCAGCAGCGGCGATTCGGGGCGGGTGTCGTCGTAGATGCGCAGTCGGCTCATGGCGGCAGCTTGAACGTCTCGGGGGGAAGACAGGGTAGCAGGGCGGGCGCGGGGTGCAGATTCCGGATCGGCATCTGCACCTGCGCGCCGGTTCAGCTGCGCAACTTGCGCAGCTCCAGTTCGCAGTGGAACAGGAACTCGAACGCTTCCAGGTGGCGGCGCGCCTCGGCCATGTCGCGGCCCCAGGCATACAGGCCATGGCCGTCGATCAGGTAGCCCCACAGGTTCTGCCGGTCGAGCAGGTCATCGACCTGCTGCGAAAGCACGTTCATGTCCTGGGTATTGGCGAACACCGGCACGTCGATGGCCATCTCGTGGGTGCTGTTGCCGGCGAAGGCCTTCAGCAGTTCGTAGCCTTCCAGGTGCACATGACCCTGCGGCGCGTACAGGCGCGAGGCAATGGTCTGCACCGGCGAATGGGTGTGCAGTACGCAGCCGATTTCCGGGAAGCGGCGGTACAGCTGGGTGTGCAGCAGGGTTTCGGCGGAGGGGCGCAGCGGGCGGCCGACGGCCTTGCCATCGAAGTCCACCACCATGATGTCGTCCTCGATCAGGCGGCCCTTGTCCTTGCCGGAGACGGTGATCGCCGCGTGGCGGTCGTCCAGGCGGTGGGAGAAGTTGCTGCTGGTGGCCGGGGTCCAGCCGGCCTGGGCCAGTTCGCGGACGTTGTCGATCAGCAGCTGGGCCAGTTCGCTCAGGCGGGCGGTGTCGTACGGGAAGGTGGGGGCGTTCATGTGGGCGATTTTACTGGATTCGGCCAGCGGCTGAGGTCCTTGTGACGGGTCGTGTAGAGCGGTTCATGGCGGGGCGGGGGGGCCGTGCAGGGGACGCTGCAAGTACGTCCCTGTAAGCTCGATGGCGCCATCCATGGCGCCAACGCCCCTGCACGGCCCACCCGCGCCGCCTCTGACAGGTTCCGGCGCGCGGCCTGCCAAGGAGTGAAGAAGGAAAAGCGAAAAGCGGGTCGCTTCGCTGCGCTTGCTCGCAGCCGAGCATGGCTCCGCTCGACAGAAGCATTCATTCCGGAACATTCGTTCATGAGAACGTTTCATCCACGCATGGCGTGGACCTACTGAACGCGCCGATGGACTCTCGGAGGTGGGGCGGGTTGGGTTCGCGGGGGTGTCCGCGGCATGGATGCCGCGGCCAAGCCCCCAGGGATGGGTTTACGGCGTCCCCCGCGAACCCAACCCGTCCCGCCAAGCCCTCAGTCCAGCTGTTGCTGTTGACGTTGCTCCCGCGGGTGCAGGGCCGCAGGCCCTGCAATACAAAAACCCCTTACTGACCCCGCAGGCGGCTGTGCCGGAAGCCGTAGCAGAAATAGATCACGAAGCCGACGACCGTCCACACCCCCATCAGCATCCAGTTGTGCATCGTCATTGCCGACAACAGTGCCAGGCAGCTCAGCACGCCCAGGCTGCAGATCAGCCACGCCATCGGCATGCGGAACGGGCGCGGCAGGTCCGGCTGGGTACGGCGCAGGATCAGCACGCCGGCACAGACTGCGGCGAACGCGATCAGCGTGCCCATCGAGGTCAGCTCGCCGAGGATGTCCAGCGGGAACAGCGCCGCCAGCAGCGCGATGCCGATGCCGGTGATCACGGTGTTGATGTGCGGGGTGCGGTACTTCGGGTGGATCCGGGTGAACACCGGCGGCAGCAGGCCGTCGCGGCCCATGATCATGAAGATGCGCGGCTGGCCGATGATCATCACCAGCACCACCGAAGACAGGCCGACCAGCGCGCCGACCTCGACCACCCAGCGCAGCCAGCCGAGCTGGGGATGCGCCGCCACCGCGGTCACCACCGGCTCATCGGTGCCCAGCAGCTGGAACGGCACCAGGCCGGTCATCACCGCGGCCATCGCGATGTACAGCACGGTACAGATCACCAGCGACAGCATCATGCCGATCGGCATGTCGCGTTGCGGGTTCTTCGATTCCTGCGCCGCCACCGATACCGCCTCGAAACCGATGTAGGCGAAGAACACCATCGCCGCGCCACGCAGCACGCCTTCCATGCCGTACTTGCCGGGGCCTTCATTGGCGGGGATGAACGGAGTCCAGTTACTGGTGTCCACGTACTTCCAGCCGACCACGATGACCAGCACGATCAGGCCGGTCTTGAGCACGACCATCGCCATGTTCATCGCCG
This sequence comes from Stenotrophomonas sp. YJH_SMC_29, assembly GCF_059371235.1. Lineage (NCBI taxonomy): Bacteria > Pseudomonadati > Pseudomonadota > Gammaproteobacteria > Lysobacterales > Lysobacteraceae > Stenotrophomonas > Stenotrophomonas sp. YJH_SMC_29. Next base: position 99,961 of record NZ_JCAFUK010000010.1, read on the forward strand.
AGGACTTGCTGATGCCGACGTAGCACAGCCAGGTCAGCAGCAGCACGAGCGCGGCGGCGGGCAGGTTGGCGATCGCGCCGGTCGGGCGCAGCTGCGCGTCGAGCGGGGCACTGACCAGGGCTGCCGGTAGATGGATGTCGAACTGGCTGAGCAGGCTGAGGAAATAACCGGTCCAGCTGACTGCCACCGCCGAGGCGGAGACGCCGTACTCGAGCACCAGCATCCAGCCGATGAACCAGGCCGAGAGCTCGCCGAAGGTGGCGTAGGTGTACGTGTAGGCGCTGCCGGAGACCGGCACCATCGAGGCGAATTCGGCATAGGCCAGCGCGCAGAAGGCGCAGCAGATGGCGGCCAGCACGAAGGACAGCATGATCGCCGGGCCGGCGTGGTTGGCGGCGGCCTGGCCGGTGATGACGAAAATGCCTCCGCCGATCACCGCGCCGATGCCGAGCGCGGTCAGCCCCCAGGGGCCAAGGTGGCGACGCAGGCTCAGGCCGTTGGCGTCTTCATGGGCGGCATGCGGATGCTTGGTGGCCCACAGTTGCTTGAACATGTGTGGTGGTCTTGTCGAAGCGCGCCATGGGCGGCGCGCGGGAAAACGGACGGGCCGGCGCGAGGCCGGCCCGAAGGCGGATCAGGGCGACTTGGCGAGCTTGCTGTTGCGGATGCCGTAGCCCAGGTAGATCAGCAGGCCGAGCAGCGTCCAGCCAACGAACAGGTGCCAGTGCACCACGAACGCCTGCCAGAACAGGAACAGGCAGGTGGCCGCGCCGAGCGGGCAGATGATCCAGACCATCGGCACGCGGAACGGGCGGTGCAGGTCCGGCTTGGTATAGCGCAGCACCAGCACGCCGACGCAGACGGTGGCGAAGGCCAGCAGGGTGCCCATCGAGACGAGTTCGCCGAGCACGTTCAGCGGCACCAGGCCGGCCAGCGCGGCAGCGATCACGCCGACCACGATGGTGGCGACGTACGGGGTGCGGAAGCGGGCGTGGACCTTGCCGAAGAACTTCGGCAGCAGGCCGTCGCGGGAGATGGTGTAGGCGATGCGGGTCTGGCCCATCATCATCACCAGCACCACCGAGGACAGGCCGGCGATGGCGCCGACTTCCACGAACGTCTTCAGCCAGGACAGGGTCGGGTAGGGCTCCAGCGCGGTCGCCACCGGCTTGTCGGTGCCCAGCAGGTGGTACGGCATCATGCCGGTCAGCACCGCACAGACGATGATGTAGACGATGGTGCACACGGCCAGCGAGCCGAGCAGGCCGATCGGCATGTTGCGTTGCGGGTCCTTGGTTTCACCGGCAGCGGTGGAGACCGCATCGAAGCCGATGTACGCGAAGAACACGATGGTGGCGGCGCGGAAGATGCCGCTCCAGCCGAACTCACCCGGCACGCCGGTGTTTTCCGGAATGAACGGGTGCCAGTTGGCCGGGTCGATGTGGGCCGCGCCGATGCCGATGAACAGGCAGATGACGGTGACCTTGATCGCCACGATGATCGCGTTGACGAATGCCGACTGGGTCACGCCCACGTACAGCAGGCCGGATACCGCCGCCACGATCAGCACCGCCGGCAGGTTGAACAGCTTGCCGGAGGAGACGAACTCGCTGCCGGTCCAGGCGATGGGCGCGGCGCTGAGCAGGTCCGGGAAGGGCATGTGCAGCGTGGTGGTGATGAAGCTGATCAGGTAGGCCGACCAGCCCACCGCGACCGACGCCGAGGCGAACAGGTACTCCAGCACCAGGCACCAGCCGATGAACCAGGCCATGCCTTCGCCGAGGGTGGCATAGGAATAGGAGTAGGCACTGCCGGAGACCGGCATCATCGCCGCGAACTCGGCATAGCACAGGCCTGCCAGCGCACAGGCGAAACCGGCCAGCACGAACGACAGCATCACCGCCGGGCCCGCGTGGTTGGCTGCGGCCTGGCCGGTCAGCACGAAGATGCCTGCGCCGATCACCGCACCCACGCCCAGCAGGATGAGGTGTTTAGCCGTGAGGGTCCGTTTCAACGTGGCTTCGCCGTCCAGGCTGCCTTCGATGGGTTCGCCGGCATCGACGTGCCCGGCCGGCTCGACCGGCTTGACCCTCAACAGAGCTTTCAGCATGCAGTACTTCCTAGTGATCGGATGGGGTGGGCGGCCGATACGTTGCCGGCCGCCTTGAATGGTGAAGGCCGTGCGAACGGCCCGCTGTACCTTAGCCAAAGCTGAAGCCAACGCACAAGCGCAATCGCAACAATGAACGGCGATAATGAGCAGTATTTTTCCGAACTGCCCCCATTCATGAGCCAGACCGTCGAAACCCTTGCCGCGCTTGACGATCGCCTGCGCGGCCTGCTCCGGGACTACGCGCGCCGCGAACCCGCCCACGACGCCCTGGCTGCCGAATTCGGCACATTGCTGGATGATCCGCAGGATCCGTTCCGGCGTGAGCGGCTGGCCGGCCACTTCACCGCCAGCTGCTGGCTGGTCAGCGCCGACGGCCAGCGCCTGCTGCTGACCCACCATCGCAAGCTGCAGCGCTGGCTGCAGCTGGGCGGCCACGCCGACGGTGAGCGCGACCTGGCCCGGGTGGCGCTGAAGGAGGCCGAGGAGGAGTCCGGCCTGAGCGGGCTGGTACTGGAAGACCCGGCCATTTTCGATCTGGACAAGCACTGGATTCCCGAGCGCAAGGACGTGCCGGGGCACTGGCACTATGACGTGCGTTTCGTGATCCGGGCGCTTGGTGGCGAGGCATTCGTGCTCAGCGAGGAATCGCTGGACCTGGCCTGGCGGCCGGTAACCGAGGTCGCGGCCGACCCGGCGTCGGATGAATCCATGCAGCGCATGGCGCGCCGCTGGCTGGCACGTTGAAAAAAGGGACGGAGGGGATTAAGTCGTTAATGCATAAACGACTTAATCCCCTCCGTCCCCTTTTTACCTAGTACAGGATGCGCGTCCGCAGCGTGCCCGGAATCGCGGCCAGCTCGTCGCGGACGGCGGCGGCCTGCGCCTCGCTGGCGGTGATGTCGATCACCACGTAGCCCACCTTCGGGTCGGTGCGCAGGAACTGGCCGTCGATGTTGACGTTGTGGCGCGAGAAGATCTCGTTGACCCTGGACAGCACGCCCGGCACGTTCTGGTGGATGTGCAGCAGGCGCAGGCTGTCTTCGTGCTCGGGCAAGGTCACTTCCGGGAAGTTGACCGCCGACAGCGTGCTGCCGTTGTCGCTGTAGCGCACCAGCTTGGCCGCCACTTCCACGCCGATGTTGTCCTGCGCTTCCAGCGTGCTGCCGCCCACGTGCGGGGTCAGGATCACGTTGTCGTGGCGGGTCAGCGGCGACTCGAAGATATCGCCGTTGCCCTTCGGTTCGACCGGAAACACGTCCAGCGCGGCACCGCCGACGTGGCCGCTGGCCAGCGCAGCGTCCAGCGCATCGATGTCGACCACGGTGCCGCGCGCGGCGTTGATCAGGTGCGCGCCCTTGCGCATCTTCGCCAGCTCGGTGCTGCCGATCATCCACTGCGTGGCCGGGGTCTCCGGCACGTGCAGGGTGACGATGTCGGCGCGGGCCAGCAGATCGTCCAGGCTCGCCGCGGCACGCGCATTGCCCAGCGCCAGCTTGGTTTCCACGTCGTGGAAGATCACCTGCATGCCCAGCGATTCGGCCAGCACGCCGACCTGGGTGCCGATGTGGCCATAGCCGATGATGCCCAGGGTCTTGCCACGCACCTCATGGCTGCCGCTGGCCGACTTCGACCAGCCGCCGCGATGGCACTCGGCGTTCTTCTGCGGAATGCCACGGGTCAGCATGATCGCCTCGGCGATCACCAGCTCGGCCACGCTGCGGGTGTTGGAGTAGGGCGCGTTGAACACCGGGATGCCGGCCAGCTCGGCCGCGTCCAGGTCGACCTGGTTGGTGCCGATGCAGAAGCAGCCCACCGCGATCAGGCGCTTGGCCTCGGCCAGCACCTCGGCGCTGAGCTGGGTGCGCGAACGGATGCCGACGATGTGCGCCTCGGCGATGCGCGCCTTCAGTTCGTCCTCGGGCAGTGCCTTGGTGTGCGCCTCGATCTGGCTGTAGCCGGCGGCGCTGAACACCTCCACGGCGGTCTGACTGACCCCCTCCAGCAACAGCACGCGGATATCCTGCTTGGGGAACGAGGTCTTCTTCGGCGACATGGGGCAACACGGCCAGTGGGACAGGGGCTGACCACTATGCCAGATCGCAACGCCCATGGTGCAGTGCGCAATTGGTTGCATCCGTAGCTATCTGTACGGCTGCGGGGCTGGACGCTGGCGCGTGCCGCTGGCACGCTTGCCCGTTCTTCACGCACCGCGCTGGACCGTCATGACCGATTCCCGCATTGCCTCGCTGCAGCAGGCCTGTCCCGGCCTGAAGCTGAAGACCGACCCGGCCGACCTGGAGCATTACGGGCGTGACTGGACCCGGCGCTGGACGCCGGCGCCGCTGGCGATCGCACTGCCGGCCACGGTCGAGGAAGTGCAGGCGGTGATGCGCTGGAGCGCGGGCGAGGGCGTGGCCGTGGTGCCGTCCGGTGGCCGTACCGGCCTTTCCGGTGGCGCGGTGGCGGCCAATGGCGAGCTGGTGCTCAGCCTGGAACGGATGAACAAGGCGCTGGCCTACGACGCGGTCGATCGCACCCTGGTGGTGCAGGCCGGCATGCCGCTGGAGGCCGTGCACAACGCCGCGCTGGACCACGGCCTGATCTACCCGGTGGATTTCGCCGCGCGCGGCTCGTGCACGATCGGCGGCAACATCGCCACCAATGCCGGCGGCATCCGCGTGATCCGCTACGGCAATACCCGCGAGTGGATCGCTGGGCTGAAGGTGGTTACCGCCAGCGGCGAACTGCTGGAGCTCAACAAGGGCCTGATCAAGAACTCCAGCGGCTATGACTTCCGCCAGCTGCTGATCGGTTCGGAAGGCACGCTGGGCGTGATCGTCGAAGCGACGGTGAAGCTGACCGATCCGCCGCCGGCCAGCAACGTGATGCTGCTGGCGCTGCCCAGCTTCGAAGTGCTGATGCAGGTATTCGCCGCGTTCCGCGCGCGGCTGCAGCTGCAGGCCTTCGAATTCTTCACCGACCGGGCGCTGGAGCACGTGCTGGCGCATGGCGCCCAGGCACCGTTCGACGAGGTGCATCCGTACTACGTAGTCACCGAGTTCGCCGCCAACGACGAAGCGCAGGAAGCGGCGGCGATGGCGGCCTTCGAGGACTGCATGGGCAACGGCTGGGTCAGCGACGGGGTGATCAGTGCCAGCGACGCCCAGGCCGCCCAGCTGTGGCGCCTGCGCGAAGGCATCACCGAATCGCTGGCGCGCTACAAGCCCTACAAGAATGATGTCTCGGTGCGGATCTCGGCGATGCCGGCGTTCCTGGCCGAGACCCAGGCACTGATCGGGCAGGCTTACCCGCATTTCGACGTGGTCTGGTTCGGCCATATCGGCGACGGCAACCTGCACATCAACGTGCTCAAGCCCGACGACACCAGCGACGCCGATTTCGTCGCGCAGTGCGAGCAGGTGACCAAGCTGCTGGCGCAGGTACTGGCGCGCTTCGATGGCAGCATCTCGGCCGAGCACGGTATCGGCCTGGTCAAGAAGGGCTACTTGGACAGTACCCGCGGTCCGGCCGAGATCGCGCTGATGAAGGCGGTCAAACGCGCGTTCGATCCCCAAGCGCGGCTGAATCCCGGCAAGCTGTTTGACGCCTGAACCGGGCAAATCCTTCACGCACCCGTTACGCTCCACGGATCCTCACAACCGGCTTCGAACCGATGACCCGTCCGATCCTGCTGCTCGCCCTGCTGTCCCTGCCGCTGGCCGGCTTTGCTTCCAGCTTCGCCGGCACCTCGGCCGGTTCGGCGACCGGTGCCTCTTCCGGTTCCTCGGGCAGCAGCTCGGGCGACGACAAGGTGGTGCTGGCGGCACGCGACGACGCCGCTGCCTTCGTCGCCAGCGACGGCCAGATCCGCGGCGCCCGCCTGCAGGCCGCACTGGCCCACCTGCGTGAGCAGAGCGCCGCCGCGCAGCAGCAGAGCGACCTGGAACTGGCCCGCTCACTGCTGGCGCGTTGATCCGGCCTTCGGGTAGTGCCGGCCGCTGGTCGGCAACTGCATGACATCTGTACGGAACGCCGCCACGCATGGCGTGGCTCTACTGCTGGTCGCCCATGTCGCGCACGCAGCTGATCGCCTGCAGCTGGACCCGGCAGGGTTGAGCCCTGCCCAACGGCAGGTGGCGTCGCAGACGCTCGCCGATGTGCAGTCATTGCTGCCCGAGGGCCTGCTGCGCGCATTGCCGGCGCAGGTCCAGGTGCGCTGGAGCGATGACCTGCCGGTCGATGTACATGGCCGTGCCTTCGGCGGGCGCATCGCACTGCGCCGCGACCTGCTGGACGAGGCGGTGCCGGGTGCGCGGCGCGCGCGACGCAGCGCGCTGGTGCATGAGCTGACCCACGTTGCCGACCGCGGCGGCGCGAACTGGTCGCGCAGTGCGCGCTGGCGTGATCTGGCCGGTTGGCAGCGCAAGCCCTGGCACCTCGGTCGTGGCGACAACGATTTCCGTGACCGCAGCCCCGATGCCTATGAACGGAAGGACCCCGCCGAATACCTGGCGGTGAACGCCGAGCACTTCGTGCTCGACAGCACGTTCGCCTGCCGGCGCCCGGCGCTGGCGCAGTGGTACCAGGCCCACTTCGGAGCGCCGCCATCGCTGCCGCAACCGCAGTGTGCCGCAGCGTTGCCGTTGCTGCAGGCCGGATCGGAAGAGGGCGCGGCATCGCTGCTGCAGCTCGATCCCGCCCGCGTCTACGCCGTGGACTACCTGTTCGCCGAAGGCAGTGCGCAGCCGATGAGCCGTTGGGGCCACAGCATGCTGCGGCTGGTGATCTGCAAACCGGGCCGCGTGCCGGGACCGGACTGCCGCCTGGACCTGGAGCATCACCGCGTGCTGTCCTTCCGCGCCTTCGTCGGCGACGTGCAGATATCCAACTGGCGCGGCCTCACTGGTGGCTACCCGTCGCGCCTGTTCGTGCTGCCGCTGCAGCAGGTGGTGGACGAATACACCAAGGTTGAACTGCGCGGGCTGCAGTCGCTGCCGTTGCGGCTGCACCGCGAGGAGATCGCCAGCCTTCTGGAGCGGACCGCCCAGGTGCACTGGAGCTATGACGGGCGCTATTACTTCGTCAGCAACAACTGCGCAGTGGAAACCGCGAAGCTGCTGCAGGCCGGTGTGCCACGGCTGGGCGAGGCCGGGCTGGCCCAGCTGAGCCCGCGTGGCCTGAAACGGCGACTGGTACGGCTGGATGCGCTCGATGAGCGCGTGCTGGCCGATCGCAGCGCAGCGCAGGCGCAGGGGTACTACTTCGCTTCGGCGCGCGACCACTACCAGCAGTTGTTCGCAGTGGCGGCGGCGCAGCTGGCCTTGCCCGCCCGTGATGTGCACGGCTGGCTGAAGCTGCCGGCACGGCAGCGCGCGCCGTGGCTGCTGCAGGGTGACCTGCGCGCCAGCGCCGGCCTGCTGCTGCTGGAACAGGCTGCGCAGCGGCGCGCCGAGCTGCGCGCGCGCGACGTGCTCAAGCGGCAGCTGCTGGCGGCGCCGGACAGCGCAGCAACCCGCAGCCTGCGCGCGTTGCTGGAGCAGGGCGGGCAATGGCTGCGCCCGGGTACGCTGCTGCAGGACGGCGGCTACGGGTTGCCGCTGGCCGACGAGCAGGCACTGCTGTCCACGGCCGTGGCCACGGCCAGCGCACAGGCCGTACCGGCATGGCAGGCCTTGCGTTCGCGGCTGCGCCAGCAGCTGCCGGTGCGGCAACGCGAAGAAATGGATGCGATCGACGCGAACCTGGCCGCGCTCGGTGCACGGCTGCGGGCACAGGCCGCGGCTCCGGCTACTGGCGCGGCAGTTCGATGACGAAGCGACTGCCGCCGGCGCTGCCCGGCGTGCAGTAGGCTTGGCCACCGTGCGCATCGGCAATCGCCTTGACCACCGCCAGGCCCAGCCCGCTGCCACCGCCCTGGCGTGAGCGCGAGCCGTCGGCGCGCGTGAACGGCGTGAAGATGTCCGCGTGCAGTGCCGGATCGATGCCCGGGCCCTCATCCTCGATTGCCACCTGCACGTGGCCCGGCGTGTCATGCACGGCGATGCGCACCTTGCCCGTGCTGGCATAGCGGCGCGCGTTCTCCAGCAATGCCAGCAATGCCTGGCGCAGGCGGGTGGGATCACAGTGCGCGTTGTGCTCCTCACGGCTGGTTTCCAGTTCGAGCACGAAACCGGCGGCGCGGAACTGCGGGTCGACCAACGTCATCACCGAGTGCACCTCGGCCACCACGTCGGTGCGTGCGCGGCGTACATCCAGCCGTGCATTGTCGGACAGGCTCAGCACGCGCAGGTCCTCGATCAGGCGCGACAGTCCTTCGACCTGCGCAAGCAGGCTGCGGAACTGCGACTCGTCCGGCTGGAACACACCCTCGGCCAGCCCCTGCAGGCGACCACGCAGGATCGTCACCGGCGTGCGCAGCTCATGGGCAATGGCCGCGTGCCACATCGCGCGCTCGCTCTCCATGTGCTGCAGGCGGCGCGCCATTGCGTTGAAATCCTCGACCAGGGTGGCCACTTCGCCGGGGGAATTCTCCTCGGCGCTGGCACGTGCGCCGAGGTCGCCGCCGGCAAGCGCGCGCACGCTGTCCACCACCGAATTCAACGGCGACAGGATGCGATGGGCCAGGCGGAATGAAGCAGCGAGGGCCAGCGCCAGTCCGGTCAGGATCACGCCGACCATCCATGCCAGCTCCGGCCCGGTCGGCAGCCAGCTTTCGGGCTCTTCGGTGCTGCCGGGGAAGAATTCGACCAGCACCGCATACAGCAGCCACGACGACAGGATCATCATTACGATGACGCCGATCACCATCAGCGACATCGACACGATGATGTGGCGGCTGAGCCCGGAGCGGCGCAGGCGGGCCATCAGCGGTCGGCCATCAGCCGGTAGCCGACGCCGCGCACGCTGGCCGGCACGTTGACCATGCCCACTTCGTCGAGCTTGCGGCGCAGCTTGCTGACATGGCTGTCGACGGTGCGCTCCAGCGCTTCGCTTTCCGGCAGGCATTCATGCATCAGTTCGCTGCGGCTGAAGATGCGCGTGGGCGCCAGCGCCATGCAGTGCAGCAGCTTGAACTCGGTGAGGGTGAGCAGTACTTCATGGCTGTAGCCTTCGCCCTCGACGTGCACGGCATGGGTGGCCGAATCGATCAGCAGTGGGCCGACCCGCAGCGCAGTGGGTGCATCCACCCGCGAGGCCCGCAACGTCCGCCGCAGCACGGCGCGCACGCGCGCGGCCACCTCGGCCGGGTTGAACGGCTTGACCACGTAGTCGTCGGCGCCCATCCGCAGCGCGGTCAGCTTGTCCAGGTCCTGGTCCAATGCGGTCAGCATGATCACCGGCGTCTCGCCACGCTGGCGCAGCTGGGTCAGTACGCTCCAGCCATCCAGGCGCGGCAGCTGCACATCGAGCAGGACCAGGTCGGGGCGGGCGCTGCGATGCAGGTCCAGTGCGCTGTGGCCATCGGCGGCACGCAGGGTGCGCAGGCCTTCGCGTTCCAGGTAGGCAGTAAGGATGTCGGCGATCTCGACCTCATCCTCGACAATCAGGACGAGGGCGGCGAGGGCGGGTGAGGCATGCATGCAGGGCGGGGCCGTAAGGTGCTTGCCTCCATCGTATCTCCACACTTCCTCCATCGAAACCCCATCATCGCCACGCACACTGCGCGCTTCAGAACCTATCCGCCGCCTGCGCGGCATTGTGCACAGCAATGAGAACCTTCAGGACTCCGGTCGCGTTGATCGCGGCCCTTGCCTTGGCCATGACGGCCTGCTCCTCCCCCGAAGCCACCCCGGAACCGGCGCCGCGTGTCAGCGTGGTGAGCGTGGGTCCGCAGGTGGTGCAGCGCGATGACGAACTGCCCGGCCGCGTGGCGGCGGTGCGCACCGCGCAGATCCGAGCCCAGGTGGGCGGCATCGTGCAGCGGCGCCTGTTCGAACAGGGCGCGGAAGTCAGTGCCGGCCAGGCCCTGTTCCAGATCGACCCGGCAGCGTTCCGTGCCGATGTCGATTCGGCATTGGCCGCGCTGCAGCGCACTGAGGCCGCGCTGGCCCGCAGCCGCGTTCAGTCGCAGCGCCTGCATGCATTGGCCGCCGCGCAGGCGGTCAGCCAGCAGCATCGCGACGACGCCAGCGCCGAGTACGAACAGGCCCGTGCCGCCGTGAACGAGGCACGCGCCATCCTGGCGCGTCGCCAGCTCGACCTGCGCCATGCGACGGTCAGCGCACCGATTGCCGGTCGCATCGACCAGGCGCTGGTGACCGAAGGCGCACTGGTCGACGTGGCCGATTCCGAGCCCATGGCGGTGGTGCAGCAGATCGACCAGGTCTACGTCGATGTGCGGCAGCCCGCCGCGCAGCTGGAATCGCTGCAGCGCAGTGCGGGCGATGCCGGCGAACTGCCGGTGACGATCATCGGCGCCGCTGGCAAGCCCCTGCCCGAGCGCGGCACGCTGCTGTTTTCCGGCGTCAACGTCGATGCGCGAACGGGAGACGTGATCCTCCGCATCGTGGTCGACAACCCACGCCGCCAGCTGCTGCCTGGCATGTACGTGCGCGCGAGGGTGCCACGCGGCGCGCCGGCCAGTGCCCTGACCGTGCCGCAGCAGGCGGTCCTGCGCAGCGCCGGTGGCCAGGCCTATGCGTGGGTGATCGGCGGCGACGGCAAGGCGGTGATCCGCACGCTGGAGGTGGACGGCAGCGTCGACCGCCAATGGCTGGTGCGCTCTGGCCTGAAGGCGGGCGAGAAAGTGGTGGTCGAGGGCCAGGAACGCCTGCAGGAAGGCGTGGTGGTCGATGCACGCGACTGGCACAGGCCAGTCGCCAGCGCCGGTGCCGTGCAGGCCGGCAGCCAGGGCTGAGCCTTTCCCGGGCCGGTCCCTCCAGGGAAATCCAACATGGCACGTTTTTTCATCGATCGCCCGGTGTTCGCCTGGGTGCTGGCGATCTTCATCATCCTGGCCGGCGTACTGGCGATCCCGCGGCTGGCGGTGGAGCGCTATCCGGCCGTTGCGCCGCCCAGCGTCAGCATCTACGCCAGCTATCCGGGCGCCAGCCCGCAGACGCTGAACGACGCTGTGGTCGGCCTGATCGAGCGCGAGCTGTCCAGCGTCAAGCATCTGCTGTACTTCGAATCGTCGGTGGATACCTCCGGTGAAGCGTCGATCACGGCCACCTTCAAGCCGGGGACCGACCCGGAGCTGGCGCAGGTGGACGTGCAGAACCGGATCAAGGCGATCGAGCCACGCCTGCCACGCAGCGTGCGCCAGAACGGCCTGTTCGTGGAGGCCGCCGATTCCGGCTTCCTCATGCTGGTCGGCCTGCGCTCGCCGGATGCCAGCGTCAGCGAGGCAGCGCTCGGCGACTTCATGGCCCGCAACATCATCGAGGAGCTGCGCCGCATCGATGGCGTCGGCCGCGTGCAGCTGTTCGGCGCCGAACAGGCGATGCGCGTGTGGCTGGACCCGGCCCGGTTGACCGGTTACGGCCTGACCATCACTGACGTGGCCACGGCCATCGAGCAGCAGAACCTGGAGATCTCACCCGGGCGCATCGGCGATTCGCCGGGTGTGCCGGGCCAGCGCATCACCGTGCCGTTGAGCGCCGATGGCCAGCTGTCCACGCCGGAGCAGTTCGCCGCCATCGTGCTGCGCGCCGGGGCCGACGGCTCGCGGGTGCTGCTGGGCGATGTCGCCCGCGTCGAGCTGGGCGCGCAGAGCTACGCCTGGGGTACCCGCGAGGACGGTCACCCGGCCACCGCCGCCGGCGTGCAGCTGCGCCCGGGTGCGAACGCGGTGCGCACGGCCGCGGCGGTGCGCGAGCGGATGGCCGAGCTGGCACCGCTGCTGCCGCGCGGGGTGGAGTCGAGCATTCCGTTCGATACCGCACCCTTCGTGAAGATCTCGATCCAGAAGGTGGTGCAGACCCTGCTGGAGGCGATGCTGCTGGTGTTCGCGGTGATGTACCTGTTCCTGCAGAACTGGCGCTACACGCTGATTCCAGCGCTGGTGGCACCGATCGCGCTGCTGGGGACCTTCGCGGTGATGCTGGCCCTGGGCTTCTCGATCAACGTGCTGACCATGTTCGGCATGGTGCTGGCGATCGGCATCATCGTCGATGATGCGATCGTCGTGGTCGAAGGCGTGGAACGGATCATGGCCGAGGAGGGCCTGCCCCCGCGCGAGGCCACCCTCAAGGCGATGCGCGAGCTGACCGGTGCGGTGATCGGCATCACCCTGGTGCTGACCGCGGTGTTCATCCCGATGGCGCTGGCCAGCGGCTCGGTGGGCGCGATCTACCGCCAGTTCACCGTGGCGATGGCGGTGTCGATCCTGTTCTCGGCGCTGCTGGCGTTGAGCCTGACCCCGGCGCTGTGCGCGACGCTGCTGCGCCCGACCACCCATGGCCATCATGGCCGCAGCGGGTTGTTCGGTGCCTTCAATCGCGGCTTCGAGCGGATGACCGGGCGTTACCAGCGTGGTGTTGCATCGGTGCTGCAGCGGAGCGGGCGGGTGATGGGCGTGTTCGCGGCGCTGGTCGTGGCGCTATTGCTGGGCCTGCACTGGCTGCCGGGCGCGTTCCTGCCGGAGGAGGACCAGGGTTATTTCATGACCTCGATCCAGCTGCCGGCCGAGGCGACGGCCGAACGCACCTTGGCGGTGGTCGAAGCCTACGAACGCCATGTGGCCTCGCGGCCGGGCATCGGCTCCAACCAGGCGATCCTCGGCTACAGCTTCTCCGGTTCCGGCCCGAGCGCAGCGCTGACCTATACGATGCTGAAGGACTGGGGTGAGCGTGCAGGGGCCACCGCGGCCGGCGAAGTGGAGGCCGCGCAGAAGGCGATGGCTGCGGTTGCCGAGGGCGAGGTGATGAGCGTGATGCCGCCTGCCATCGACAGCCTGGGCCGATCGTCCGGCTTCTCGCTGGCCCTGCAGGCGCGCACCGGGCAGAGCCAGGCCGAACTGCGCGCGGCCCTGCAGCAGCTGTTGAAGCTGGCCGAGGCCAGTCCGCTGCTGTCGGAGGTGCATGCCGACGGCCTGCCGGCCGGCACCAGCGTGCGGCTGGACATCGATCGGGCCAAGGCCGAGGCGATGGGGGTGGGCTTCGAGCACATCAGCAGCACGCTGTCGGCGGCGATGGGCTCGCAGTACGTCAACGATTTCCCCAACAAGGGCCGCTTGCAGCAGGTGATCCTGCAGGCCGATGCACCCCACCGGATGGAACTGGAGGATGTGCTGAAGCTGTACGTGCGCAACAGCGAAGGCGGCATGGTGGCGCTGTCCGAGCTGGTCACCCCGCACTGGACCGAGGCGCCGCTGCAGCTGCAGCGCTATCTCGGCTTCCCGGCGTTGAATCTGTCCGGCGCACCGGCCTCGGGCGTATCGACCGGCCAGGCCATGGCGGAGATGGAGCGGTTGGCGCAGAAGCTGCCGTCCGGTTTTGCCCTGCAGTGGACCAGCCAGTCGCTGCAGGAGCGCGAATCGGGACAGCAGGCACCGTGGTTGTTGCTGCTGTCGATGCTGGTGGTGTTCCTGGTGCTGGCGGCACTGTACGAGAGCTGGTCGATCCCGCTGGCGGTGATGCTGGTGGTGCCACTGGGCCTGCTCGGTGCGGTTGCTGCGGTGCTGTTGCGTGGCATGCCCAACGACGTGTTCTTCAAGGTCGGCATGATCACCGTGATCGGGCTGTCGGCGAAGAACGCGATCCTCATCGTCGAGTTCGCGCGCCAGCTGCAGCAGCAGGGTCGCGGCCTCGTTGAAGCAGCGCTGGAGGCGGCGCGGCTGCGCCTGCGGCCGATCGTGATGACCTCGCTGGCGTTCGCGCTGGGCGTGGTGCCGCTGATGCTGGCGCAGGGCGCGTCGAAGGAAACCCAGCAGGCGATTGGAACCGGTGTGTTCGGCGGCATGGTCAGTGCGACCGTGCTGGCGGTGTTCTTCGTGCCGGTCTTCTATGTAGTGGTGCAGCGCGCGCGGCAGTGGATCGCGCAGCGGCTGCGCAGGCGCCGGCCGATGCCGGAAGGAACCGTGGATGGAACGCAACAGCGTTGAAGATCTGCACGAGCCCCAGTTGATGGCGCTGGAGCAGCGCCTGTGCACGGCACTGTTGGAGAATGATCACGATGTGCTGGCCACGCTGCTATCGCCGGCCCTGTTCATGATGGATGGCCACGGTGGCCAGATGCGCGACCTGCCGTGGCTGGGAGCGTGGCGTGCCGGTGGCCTGCAGGTGCGGAGCCTGCGCCTGCACGCGGTGGAAACGCTGCTGTGTGGCCGCCTGGCGTTGCTGTCCGGCGATGTGCAAGGGGTGGTGCATTGGCAGGGCCGGGAGCGCGAGTTGAAACTGCGCCTGCTGCGGGTCTGGACCTGCAGTTCTGGAGACAGCGGCGCCCGGTTGTTGTCGATGGCGGTGTTGGCCGCGTGAGTACGGTCAGGCCGCTTTCAGGCCCTGCTCACCGCAAGGTGGTAGGGTCGAGCGTCTCTGTAGTTTCGACAAGGAGTCGAGCCATGCGTGTAGTTCCCAGTCTGTTGGCGGCCTCCCTCGGCTTGGTGCTGGCCGCGTGCCAGCCGGCTCAGGCACCCGCCGCCGGCAATGACACCCCGCCTGCCACGCCGCAGCCGGACCCCGGCGCCAAGGGCGGCGGCAGCGAGACCGCCTATCAATGCGGTGACCTGGGCGTGCGCGCGACCTTCAATGGCGAGGATGCGGCGACCGTGGTGATCGGCGACCGTACCTTCGCCATGACCTCCGAGCGCGCGGCATCCGGCGCCAAGTACAGCGATGGCCAGGGCAACAGCTTCTGGACCAAGGGCAGCGATGACGGCCTGTTGAGCCTGAAGGGCGAGGCCGATCGCGAGTGCCACGCGGTCGAACCCACCGAAGGCGATGGCAGCGCGGGCACGGCCGCGTTCCGCGCCACCGGCAACGAGCCGGGCTGGTTGGCGGTCGTCGATGGCGACGCGCCTGGCCTGCAGGTGGAAGTCGATTATGGCGAGCGCCGCTTCGACGTCGCCCAGCCCACCCGAGGTGCTGACGGATGGAGCGGCAAAGCATCCGATGGCACCGACGTCAAGCTCAGCTTCCAGCGCACCACCTGCCAGGACGACATGAGCGGCGAGGCGTTCGAGGCCAAGGTGAATCTGACCATCGGCACCCGCCAGTACCACGGCTGCGGCAACTTCGGTACACAGCAGCCGTAAGCCTCCTGTGGAGCCGCGCGTGGGCTCGGCTCTATACGGCTGCTGCATCCGATGCGCTGCCCGCTGCCTGCGGTGAACTTGCCGCAGGCAGGGACAGGCTGCCGATCAGCGAAGGTGCTTAGTCGGCGCGGCCGGCGAATTCGCCGGTGGCGGTGTTCACCAGCACGCGTTCACCGTTGACGATGTACTCCGGCACCATGATCTCGATGCCGGTGTTGAGCTTGGCCGGCTTCGGGCGCTTGGTCGCGGTGCCGCCCTTCAGTTCCGGCGGGGTCTCGATCACTTCCAGCACCACCGAGGCCGGCAGCTGGATCGCCACCGGCTGCTCGTCGATCACCTGCACGTAGATGCCGGTCAGGCCGTCGGTGATGTAGCCGGCGTCATCGCCGATCACGTCCGCGTCCAGGGTGTAGGGGGTGTAGTCCTCGTCATCGAGGAACACGAAGGCATCGCCGTCCTTGTACGAATAGGTGGACTGGCGGCGCAGCAGTTCGACCTCGACCAGGTTGTCGTCGGCATCGAAGCTGGCATCGAGCTTGTTGCCGCCCGGCACGCTGTACATGATGAAGCGGAAGCGGACGTTGCCGCCGCGACCCTGCGGCGAGCTGCGCTCGATGTCGCGGATCTGGTACACGCCGTTGTTGTACTCGACGACGTTGCCCTTCTTGATGTCGTTGGCTTTCATGGTGATCTAGGTCGTTGGGGGAGGGCGCCGTCCCGGCGCCCGGGGGGAATCACTTCGGAGCGAGGCGGGTGGCGCCGTCCAGGCGGATGGTCTCGCCGTTGAGGTAGGTGTTGCCGAGGATGAAGCCGACCAGGCTGGCGAAGTCTTCCGGCTTGCCCAGCCGCGACGGGAACGGGATCGAGGCGGCCAGCGACTGCTGCACGGCTTCGGGCATGCCATCGACCATCGGCGTCCAGAACACGCCCGGGGCGATGGTGTTGACGCGGATGCCGAAGCGCGACAGCTCGCGCGCCATCGGCAGCGTCATCGACACCACGCCGCCCTTGCTGGCCGCATACGCGGCCTGGCCGATCTGGCCTTCATAGGCGGCGATGCTGGCGGTGTTGATGATCACGCCGCGCTCGCCGTCTTCGCCGGCGTCGTTGTGCTGCATGCGGTTGGCCGCGGCCTTGGCCACGTTGAAGCTGCCGACCAGGTTGACCATCACCGTGCCCTGGAAAGCGGCCAGCGGCATCGGGCCTTCCTTGCCCAGCACGCGGCCGGCGCCGAGGATGCCGGCACAGTTCATCGCCACGTTCAGGCCGCCGAGAAAATCGTGGGCCTGGTCGATGGCCGCAGCCACGGCCGACTCATCGCTGACGTTGACGTTGAAATAGCGGGCCTTGTCGGCACCCAGTGCGGTGACGGCGGCAGCGCCCTTGTCATCGTTGAGGTCGAACAGGGCCACCTTGCCGCCCTGGGCGACGAGGTGCTGGGCCACGGCCAGGCCGAGGCCGGAGACGCCGCCAGTGATCACGGCACGTACGGAAGACAGCTGCATTGAACGGTCCTGCAGGTTCGAGAACCGCCGATTCTAACGGAAGCGGCGACCGCCGCCGTTGTGCACTGCGCCGCCCCGGCAGGAGCGGCGCAGCGGGGTGCTCAGCCGGTCGCTGCCAGCGCCTGTCCGGTGCGGCTGGCGGTGGCGCGGCCGAGCAGGCCAGCCAGCCAGCGGCCGGTCTCGGCCAGTGCCGGCAGGTCCACGCCGCTGTCCAGGCCCAGGCCCTGCAGCAGGTAGACCACGTCCTCGCTGGCGACGTTGCCGCTGGCCCCCTTCGCATACGGGCAGCCACCGGCACCGGACACGGCGCTGTCGACCACACGCACGCCTTCTTCCAGGCAGGTGGCGATGTTGGCGATGGCCTGGCCGTAGGTGTCGTGGAAGTGCACGGCCAAGGCGTCCATCGGGATCTCGGCAGCGACCGCCTGCAGCATCGCCCGTGCCTTGCGCGGGGTGCCGACGCCGATGGTGTCGCCCAGCGAGATTTCGTAACAGCCCATCTGGTGCAGCGCGCGCGCTACCCGCACCACGTCGGCCAGCGGCACCTCGCCCTGGTAAGGGCAGCCGAGCACGGTGGAAACGTAGCCGCGCACGCGCACGCCATCGGCGGCGGCGCGGCGCAGGATCGGCTCGAACCGGGCCAGCGATTCGTCGATGCCGGCATTGGTGTTGGTGCGGTTGAAGGCCTCGGACGCAGCGGTGAACACCGCCACTTCCTCCACGCCCACCGCGCGGGCGCGGTCGTAGCCCTGTTCGTTCGGCACCAGCACCGGGTAGTGGATGCCGGGCCGGCGCTGGATGCCGGCGTAGACCTCGGCGGCGTCCGCCAGCTGCGGGATCCACTTCGGGCTGACGAAACTGGTCGCCTCGATGCTGCGCAGGCCGGTGGCCGACAGGCGGTTGATCAGTTCGATCTTGTCGGCGGTGGACACCGACTGCTTTTCGTTCTGCAGGCCGTCACGCGGGCCGACCTCGACGATGCGGACGTAGTCGCTCATGCGGCCACCCCGGCGGCGGGGAGGTGGCAGACCGCTTCGATGTTGTTCCCGTCCGGGTCGAGCACGAAGGCAGCGTAGTAATCCGGGTGGTACCACGGGCGCAGGCCCGGGGCGCCGTTGTCGCGGCCACCGGCGGCGAGGGCAGCGGCGTGGAAGGCGTCCACCTGCGCGCGGCGGGCGCAGGCGAAGGCCACGTGCACGCCGTGGCTGGCGGTGCCGCCATTGCCGAGCCAGAAGAACGGCTTGCCGTCGCTGCCGAAGCCGACGTGGTCGTGGTCGCCGGTCTGTTCGGCGCTCACTTCCATCACCACGCCGATCTGCAGCGGCGCCAGCGCCTGCAGGAAGAAGGTCTTGCTGCGCGCCAGGTCGGCGCTGGTCAAACCAAGATGATCGAGCATGTTCAGGCTTCCGTGACCCAATGGGGGGCGCGCTTGTCGAGGAAGGCGCCCAGGCCTTCCTGGCCCTCGGCGGAGACCCGCAGGCGCGCGATCAGGGCCGCATTATCGCGATCCAGGGCGTCGCGGTCATGGCTGTCCCGGACCTGCCGCACCAGCTGCTTGGCGGTGGACGAGGCGATCGGGCCGGCCTTGTCGAGCAGCGCCAGCTGGCGTTCCAGCGCCTCGTCCAGGCGCTCGGGCTCGACCAGCTGATGGACCAGGCCGATGCGCAGCGCGGTGTCGGCATCGAAGTGCTCGCCGGTGGCGAACCAGCGACGGGCCTGGCGGGGGCCGATGGCCTCGATCACATAGGGCGAGATGACGGCGGGCAGCAGGCCCAGGCGGCTTTCGGTCAGGCCGAAGCGGGCCGCGGTGCTGGCGATGGCGATGTCGCAGCAGGCGACCAGGCCGACACCGCCGCCGAAGGCCGCGCCGTGGACCCGTGCCAGGGTCGGCTTGGGCAGCTCGTCCAGGGTGCGCATCAGCCGTGCCAGGGCCAGCGAGTCCTCGCGGTTGTCGGCTTCGCTGGCCGCCGCCATGCCGCGCATCCACTGCATGTCGGCACCGGCCGAGAAGGAGGCGCCGTGACCGGCCACCACCACGGCCCGGATCGAATCGTCGCGCCCGGCGGCCTCCAGCGCGGCGGTCAGCCGGGCGATCAGGCTGGCGTCGAAGGCGTTGTGCAGCTCCGGCCGGTTCAGCCAGAGGGTGAGGACGGCGCCGCGGCGCTCGATCTGCAAAGCATCGTTCATGGGATTCCAGAGTCACTCCATACCTGTATGGATCATAGCGGGCCGTTGGTCATGGGCCATGACGCGACGCGGGAATGTTAGAATCGAGAACCATTTACATCCAGCAGAGAACACGCTAGATGACGCTGTCCGAACTGCCGCTGCACACCTCGGCCGTGGTCGAGTCCGTGCAGGACCTGCATGCCAACGATGCCATTGCCCGTCGCCTGCGCGAGCTGGGTTTCGTGAATGGCGAGGAAGTACGCCTGGTGGCCAAGGGTCCGGTGGGGGGCGAGCCGCTGCTGGTGCAGGTCGGGTTCACCCGGTTCGCGCTGCGGATCAGTGAAGCCAAGCGCGTCGTGGTCGACGCCGTCAGTCAGGAACGCCGTGCATGACCGTTACTGCCTCCTCCGCCCCGCTGCGCATCGCACTGGTCGGTAACCCCAACAGTGGCAAGACCGCGCTGTTCAACCAGCTGACCGGCAGCCGGCAGAAAGTCGCCAACTACACCGGCGTCACCGTCGAGCGCAAGGAAGGCCGCCTGCGTGCGCCGTCCGGCCGTGAATTCGCCGTGCTCGACCTGCCGGGCGCCTACAGCCTGCATCCGGCCAGCCTGGACGAGGCGATCACCCGTGACCTGTGCCGGGGCTTCTACCCGGGCGAAGCGGCGCCGGACGTGCTGCTGTGCGTGATCGACGCCACCAACCTGCGCCTGCACCTGCGCTTCGCGCTGGAGCTGCGCGAACTGGGCAAGCCGATGGTGGTGGCCCTGAACATGGTCGACGCGGCCCAGCGCCGTGGCATCCAGGTGGACGTGGCCGCGCTCGAGCGCGAGCTGGGCGTACCGGTGGTGGAGACCGTGGCGGTGCGCAAGCAGGGGGCCAGGGCCCTGGTCGAGCGCCTGGACGCGATGGTGCCGCACCTGGATGCACCGGTGCCGGGCCCGGAAGGTGGCATCGATTACCACGCCAGGGTGCGCGAGATCCTGTCAGTCGCCGTGCGGATGCCGGCCCGGACCGCGAAGATCGACGACGCACTGGACCGCTGGCTGCTGCACCCGGTGTTCGGGCTGATCAGCCTGGCGGTGGTGATGTTCCTGATCTTCCAGGCCGTGTACGCGTGGGCGACGCCGCTGATGGACGGCATCGAGGCTGGCTTCGCCTGGCTCGGTACTCTCGTTGGCAGCGTGTTGCCGGAGGGCCCGCTGGCCAGCCTGCTGACGGACGGCATCATCGCCGGCGTCGGTGGCGTGGTGGTGTTCCTGCCGCAGATCCTGATCCTGTTCTTCTTCATCCTGGTGCTGGAGGAATCCGGCTACCTGCCGCGTGCGGCGTTCCTGCTCGACCGCATGATGGCCGCCGCCGGCCTGTCCGGCCGCTCGTTCATCCCGCTGCTGTCCAGCTTCGCCTGCGCGGTGCCGGGCATCATGTCCACGCGCAGCATCCAGGACCCGCGTGACCGCCTGGCCACCATCCTGGTCGCACCGCTGATGACCTGCTCGGCGCGCCTGCCGGTGTATGCGCTGCTGATCGGTGCGTTCATTCCGCAGAAGACGGTGTGGGGGGTGTTCAACCAGCAGGGCCTGGTCCTGTTCGGCCTGTACGCGGCCGGCATCCTCAGTGCGCTGGCGATGTCGTGGATCATGAAGAAGTGGCGCCGCGACAAGAGCGAGCACCCGCTGATGCTGGAGCTGCCGTCCTACCGGCTGCCGCACGTGCGTGACCTGGCGGTGGGCCTGTATGAGCGCGGCATGATCTTCCTCAAGCGCGTCGGCGGCATCATCCTGGCGCTGACCATCCTGCTGTGGGTGCTGCTGTCGTTCCCGGCGGCCCCGGTCGATGCCACCCTGCCGGCGATCGACTACAGCTACGCGGGCCGGATCGGCCATGCGATGGCCGTGTTCTTCGCGCCGCTGGGCTTCAACTGGCAGATCTGCATCGCGCTGATTCCGGGCCTGGCCGCGCGTGAGGTCGCGGTGTCGTCGCTGGCGACGGTGTATGCGCTGTCGGCGGCCGACGACGATGCCGCCAGCCAGGCACTGACCCCATTGATCAGCGACGGCTGGTCGCTGGCCACGGCCCTGTCGCTGCTGGTCTGGTACATCTACGCCCCGATGTGCATCTCGACGCTGGCCACCATCAAGCGCGAGACCAACTCGTGGAAGCAGATGGGCTTCGCGGCGTTCTACCTGTTCGCGGCGGCCTATGTGGCCGCGCTGATCACCTACCAGGTGACCAGGGCGCTGGGAGGCGGCTGATGGATACCGGGCTGCTGGTCCAGTACCTGATCATCGCGGTGGCCGTGCTGGTCAGTGCCTGGGTGGTGCTGAAGAAGCAGTTCCCCGGGACCGTGCGCACGCTGCGCGGGGCGCTGGCGCTGGCCCTGCTGAAGCCGGGCCGCGCGGCCTGGGCGCAGGCGCTGGGGCGAAAGATCGCGCCGCCGGCAACGGGTAGTGGTGGCGCCTGTGGCGGTTGCGACAGCTGCGGTCCGACCAAGAAGTAGCGTCGAGCCATGCTCGGCGGCGGCCGCCGGGTGGGTGCGAACCTTGGTTCGCACGCTCTCAGTGTTCAGACCTCTCTGCGGATGATCGCCCGGAAGTTCCCGTCCCGGTTCAGGCGCCGCACCGACGCGCGGTTTCCATGGGCTGCTGCGAAACCCGCCACGTCCGCCAGGGCATCGAGCAGCAGGGCCTTCAATGCGTCGCGATTGCCGGCCTCGAGCAGATCTTCAAGATCCTGCTGGATGAAGGCCCGGCGCAGGCCCGGCGTTTCTTCGATCCGCCAGTCGACATGGGGCGTGGGAATGCTGGAGCGGTACCGGAAGGCCGTTTCAAGATCGTCAGGCGCGAGCGGATACGCGAGCAGCTCCGGAAAGTAGAGTCCAGCATTCACATAGAAGCCCCGGCTTTCGCTGGCGCGCTGGTGATTCACGACAAGCAGCGCGGCATCCAACAAGCGGTAGCGGGTCGTCGACGTCCCGGCAAAGCCGGTCTTCCTGGCGCACTTGCTGAAGACGGTCGAGGATTTCATGGGTGTTGCCCCGGCTGAAGGGAGGGCCACAGACTTGAAGCGGAGCGTTGCCGCGTCCAGTGGCAAACCCGTCACCGCCGGAGTCGAACGGCCTGACAGGTGCGCGCAGGCAACACCGTGCGTCGCGAGGAATGAGCGCCCTCAATCAAAGAGCATGCAGCGTCACAGCGATGGCGCTTGCCGGAGCGGGCGTGCTGCCGCTAGCCTGCAGGCATGAACCAGACTCCCCTGCGATTGCTCATTCACGGCGCCTCCGGGCGCATGGGCCAGGCCCTGCTGCGGCTGGCCGCCGAACATCCCGAAACCCTGCAGATGGTGGCTGCGGTGACCGGCCGTGCGCCGGCGCAGCGCGTAGTCGACGGCGTGCCGTTCTTCGGTGCCAGCGAACTGCCCGGCGCGCCGGTGTTCGACGTGGCGATCGACTTCAGCCTGCCGGAGGGCTTCGACCCGCTGCTGGCGCTGTGCGTGGAGCGTGGGGCCGGGCTGGTGTCGGGCACCACCGGCATCTCCAGCACGCAGCGCCAGGCGCTGGAGGCGGCAGCGGCGAAGATTCCGCTGGTCTGGGCCTCGAACTTCAGCCTGGGCGTGGCGGTACTGGACGAGCTGGTCGAGCGCGCGGCGCAGGCGCTGCCCGGCTGGGACTGCGACATCGTCGAATCGCACCACACCCAGAAGAAGGACGCGCCGTCGGGCACCGCGCTGACCCTGGGTGCGGCCGCGCAGCGGGGTGGGGCGGAGCCGCACTACGCCAGCCTGCGTGCAGGCGACATCGTCGGCGAGCACTTGGTCCAGTTCACCGGGCTGGGCGAGCGCATCGAGCTGGTGCATCGGGCCACCAACCGCGACATCTTCGCCCGCGGCGCCCTGTTCGCCGCCCGCCAGCTGCAGGGCCGGGCCCCGGGCAGCTACCGGGTGCGGGACCTGCTGGCGTAAGGCGGTAGTGCCGGCCGCTGGCCGGCAACCTTGGGTTACGGGGCGCCAATGGGATTGCCGGCCAGCGGCCGGCACTATCCGGTAGCGGTTGCCGCATACGCCGCCGGATTGAAATGAATGCGCAATCGCCTGTTCATGAAGCGCGATAACCGCTGGCGCGAGCGCCCCGGCAGCGCTACAATTCGCACTCGCCGAATCACGAAAGCCGGACCGGTCCCAGACCGTACGTCCGCGCTTTTTTGCAACCGGATTTCCGTGAAGCGCAGGCGTGACTTCGGCAGCCCCCTCGGTAGCCAAAGTGAGATTCCCGTGACCCAAGCCGCAATCCTCGTCCTCGAAGACGGCACCGTATTCGAGGGCGAATCCGTAGGCGCGCCCGGCCTGTCCGTCGGTGAGGTGGTGTTCAACACCGCCATGACCGGCTATCAGGAAGTTCTGACCGACCCGTCCTACGCCCGGCAGATGGTCACGCTGACCTATCCGCATATCGGCAACACCGGCATGACCGACCAGGACGATGAAGCGTCCAAGGTGTGGTCGGCCGGCCTGATCGTGCGCGATGTTCCGCGCCGTCCCAGCAACTGGCGCAGCCAGGTGTCGCTGCAGGACTGGCTGATCCAGCGTGGCGTGGTTGCCATCGCCGGCATCGACACCCGCAAGCTGACCCGCATCCTGCGCGAGAAGGGCGCGCAGAACGGTGCGCTGATGGCCGGCGACATCGACGTGGAAAAGGCACTGGAAGCCGCCCGCAAGTTCCCGGGCCTCAAGGGCATGGATCTGGCCAAGGTCGTCACTACCGAGAAGACCTACACCTGGACCGAGGGCCAGCTGGACCTGGATGCCAATGCCTTCGTCAGCGTGCCGGCCCGGTTCAAGGTCGTTGCCTATGACTTCGGCGTGAAGACCAACATCCTGCGCATGCTGGCCGAGCGCGGCTGCGAAGTGACCGTTGTGCCGGCGCAGACCCCGGCCGCCGAAGTGCTGGCACTGAAGCCGGACGGCGTGTTCCTGTCCAACGGCCCGGGTGACCCGGAGCCGTGTGACTACGCCATCGAAGCGATCAAGACCTTCATCGACGTGAAGATCCCGACCTTCGGCATCTGCCTGGGCCACCAGCTGCTGGGCCTGGCCTCGGGCGCGCAGACCATGAAGATGGGCCACGGCCACCACGGTGCCAACCACCCGGTGCAGGACCTGGACAGCGGGCGGGTGATGATCACCTCGCAGAACCACGGTTTCGCGATCGATGAAGCAACCCTGCCGCCGACCCTGCGCGTGACCCACCGTTCGCTGTTCGACGGCACCAACCAGGGCGTCGCCCGCACCGACGTGCCGGCGTTCTCGTTCCAGGGCCATCCGGAAGCGTCGCCGGGCCCGCACGACGTCGGTCCGCTGTTCGACCGCTTCGTGGTGCTGATGGAGCAGGCCAAGGCGTGATCAGTACGCCGCCGGCCTGCCGGTGGCGTCGCGATGGACCGTAAACCCCGCATCGCTGCTGCCCCCGGCGCGGCGCTGCGGATCAAGATTCCTGATCGACAGCGTGCGATCACCCCCCTTGTCACGCTGTACTGACTTAGAGAAGAAAATGCCCAAGCGCACTGACCTCAAGACCATCCTCATCATCGGTGCTGGCCCGATCGTCATCGGCCAAGCCTGCGAGTTCGACTACTCCGGCGCCCAGGCCTGCAAGGCCCTGCGCGACGAGGGTTACCGCGTGGTGCTGGTCAACAGCAATCCGGCCACGATCATGACCGACCCGGAGATGGCCGACGCCGTCTACATCGAGCCGATCAACTGGCAGACGGTCGAGAAGATCATCGCCAAGGAAAAGCCCGACGCGCTGCTGCCGACCATGGGTGGCCAGACCGCGCTGAACTGCGCGCTGGACCTGGCCGACAACGGCGTGCTGGAGAAGTACAACGTCGAACTGATCGGCGCCAAGCGCGAAGCGATCCGCATGGCCGAAGACCGCGAGCTGTTCCGCGTGGCCATGGGTGAGATCGGCCTGGAATGCCCGACCGCCGCCGTCGCCCACACCCTGGACGAAGCGCTGGAAATCCAGACCCGCGTCGGCTACCCGACCATCATCCGCCCCAGCTTCACCCTGGGCGGCAGCGGTGGCGGCATTGCCTACAACCGCGAAGAGCTGGTCGAGATCGTCAGCCGCGGCCTCGAACTGTCGCCGACCACCGAAGTGCTGGTGGAAGAGTCGGTGCTGGGCTGGAAGGAGTTCGAGATGGAAGTGGTCCGCGACACTGCGGACAACTGCATCATCGTCTGCTCGATCGAGAACCTGGACCCGATGGGCGTGCACACCGGTGACTCGATCACCGTGGCGCCGGCGCAGACCCTGACCGACAAGGAATACCAGCGCCTGCGCGATGCCTCCATCGCCGTGCTGCGCAAGATCGGCGTCGATACCGGTGGCTCGAACGTGCAGTTCGGCATCAACCCGAAGACCGGCCGCGTGGTCGTCATCGAGATGAACCCGCGCGTGTCGCGTTCCTCGGCGCTGGCCTCCAAGGCCACCGGCTTCCCGATCGCCAAGGTCGCCGCCAAGCTGGCCGTGGGCTACACCCTGGACGAACTGAAGAACGAGATCACCGGCGGCCTGACCCCGGCCTCGTTCGAGCCGTCCATCGACTACGTCGTCACCAAGATCCCGCGCTTCGCCTTCGAGAAGTTCCCGGCCGCCGACGCCCGCCTGACCACCCAGATGAAGTCGGTGGGCGAGGTGATGGCGATGGGCCGCACCTTCCAGGAGTCGGTGCAGAAGGCCCTGCGTGGCCTGGAGACCGGCAAGGTCGGCTTCGATCCGACCGGGCTGGACCTGTCCAACGAAGACGACCTGCAGACCCTGCGCCGCGAGCTGAAGGCGCCCGGCCCGGAGCGCCTGTTCTTCGTCGCCGATGCGTTCCGCGCCGGCATGAGCGTGGAAGAGATCTACGCGCTGTCGTTCATCGATCACTGGTTCCTGGACCAGATCGAGGAAATCATCGCTGCAGAAGGAGAAGTCGCTGCCGGTGGCATCGACGCGCTGGACGCCGCACGCCTGCGCAAGCTGAAGCGCGCTGGCTTCTCCGACGCGCGCCTGGCGCAGCTGACCGGCACCAACGAAGCCGCCATCCGCGCGCTGCGTCGTGCGCACAAGGTGCGCCCGGTCTACAAGCGCGTGGACTCCTGCGCCGGCGAGTTCTCCACCGGCACCGCCTACCTGTACTCGACCTACGAGGACGAGTGCGAGGCCGCGCCGAGCAACCGCGACAAGATCATGATCCTGGGCGGTGGCCCGAACCGCATCGGCCAGGGCATCGAGTTCGACTACTGCTGCGTGCACGCGGCACTGGCGCTGCGCGAGGATGGCTATGAAACCATCATGGTCAACTGCAACCCGGAGACCGTGTCGACCGACTACGACACCTCCGACCGCCTGTACTTCGAACCGCTGACCCTGGAAGACGTGCTGGAAATCGTCGAACTGGAGCAGCCGAAGGGCGTGATCGTGCAGTACGGCGGCCAGACCCCGCTGAAGCTGGCGCGCGCGCTGGAAGCCAACGGCGTGCCGGTGATCGGCACCAGCCCGGACTCGATCGATCTGGCCGAAGACCGCGAGCGCTTCCAGCAGCTGGTCGACAAGCTGGGCCTGAAGCAGCCGCCGAACCGCATCGCCCGCAACGACCAGGAAGCCCTGCTGCTGGCCCGCGAGATCGGCTACCCGCTGGTGGTGCGCCCGAGCTACGTGCTGGGTGGCCGTGCGATGGAAATCGTCTACGGTGAAGCCGACCTGGCCCGCTACGTGCGCGACGCGGTGAAGGTGTCCAACGATTCGCCGGTGCTGCTGGACCGCTTCCTCGACAACGCCGTCGAGTGCGACGTCGACATCATTGCCGACAAGGACGGCAACGTCCTGATCGGTGGCGTGATGGAGCACATCGAAGAAGCCGGCGTGCACTCGGGCGATTCCTCGTGCTCGCTGCCGCCGTACTCGCTGTCGGCTGAAACCCAGGCCGAGCTGCGCCGCCAGGTGGTGGAGCTGGCCAAGGCCCTGAACGTGGTCGGCCTGATGAACACCCAGTTCGCGATCCAGACCAGCGACGAAGGTGCCGACACCATCTACCTGCTGGAAGTGAACCCGCGTGCCTCGCGCACCGTGCCGTTCGTGTCCAAGGCCACCGGCATGCCGCTGGCCAAGATCGCCGCCCGCTGCATGGCCGGCAAGACGCTGGCCGAGCAGGGCGCGACCAAGGAAATCGTGCCGGACTACTACTCGGTGAAGGAAGCGATCTTCCCGTTCGCCAAGTTCCAGGGCGTCGACCCGATCCTCGGGCCGGAGATGCGCTCCACCGGTGAGGTGATGGGCGTGGGCCGCAGCTTCAACGCCGCCTTCGCGCGTGCGCAGGAAGCGGGTGGCATCAAGGCACCGCCGGTCGGCAAGGCGTTCGTCTCGGTGCGTGATCCGGACAAGAAGCGCGTGCTGCCGGTGGCCAAGGCGCTGCTGGCGCGTGGCTACAGCCTGGTCGCCACCCGTGGCACCGCCGCCTGGCTGCAGCAGCACGGCATGGACTGCGAGATCATCAACAAGGTGGTCGAAGGCCGTCCGCACATCGTCGACTCGATCAAGAACGGCGAGATCGTCTACATCGTCAACACGACCGAAGGTCGTTCGGCGATCAACGACTCGTTCTCGATCCGTCGCGAGGCGCTGCAGCATCGCGTCACCTACTCGACCACCATTGCCGGCGCCAAGGCGCTGGTGGATTCACTGGAATTCCGCGGCACCGGTCCCGTCTGGTCGCTGCAGGAGCTGCACAAGGAGTTGAATGCATGAGAGCCCCCATCACCATGAAGGGCGCGCAGAAGCTGCGCGACGAACTGGATCACCTGAAGTCGGTCAAGCGCCCGAAGGTGATCGCCGCGATCGCCGAAGCGCGCGAGCATGGCGACCTGAAGGAGAACGCCGAGTACCACGCCGCGCGCGAGGAACAGGGCTTCATCGAAGGCCGCATCAAGCAGCTGGAAGGCGAGCTGTCGCACGCCGAGATCATCGACGTGAGCAAGCTCAATGCCGGCTCCAAGGTGGTGTTCGGCGCCAGCGTGACCCTGGCCGACGTGGAAACCGACGAAGAGAAGAAGTACCAGATCGTCGGTGACCTAGAGGCGGACATCAAGCAGGGCCTGATCGCGATTTCCTCGCCGGTGGCGCGCGCGATGATCGGCAAGCTGGAAGGCGATTCGATCGTGATCGACGCCCCGGCCGGCCAGCGCGAGTACGAGATCGTCAGCGTCAGCTACGTGGACTGACCGGGTGGCGACGGCGACCCTGCTGTTGCCGGCGCGCAGCCGCTTTGCCGCGGCGGCGTTGCCGGACGATGTGGCACGCGCGCTCGGCCGTGCCACGACCGTGCAGGTCGCGCCGGGCGAACGCGCGCAGCTGTCACGCCATTTCTCGGTCGCCGCGCCGCACTGGCCGGTGGCCGCGCTGACCCGCCAGCGCGATGTCGGCGATGCCGCTGGCGCCAGCTGGCTGCGTGCCGATCCGGCCTGCATGGTGCCGGACATGCATGGCGCGCGGATGATGGCCTACGGCGAAACGCTGCGGCCTACGCTGGCCGACAGCCTGGCGTTGCTGCCGGTGCTGCAACCCTTGTTCGCCGATGCCGGGTTCGTGCTCGATGCGCCTGATCCTTCGCGCTGGTACCTGCGCCTGCCGATCGACGTGGTCCTGCCGGACTTCGACAGCCCGGACGAGGTGCTGGGCGATGACCTGTTCTCGCACCTGCCGGAAGGCGAGGGCGGCCGCCGCTGGCGGGCGCTGATGACCGAGGCGCAGGTGCTGCTGCACAACCATTCCTGGAACCAGCAGCGCGCCGCGCAGGGACAGCAGCCGATCAATTCGCTGTGGTTCTGGGGCGGTGGCGTGATGCCGGTGTCGGTCAGCACGCCGCACGCGCAGGTGCGCAGCCGCGACGCGCTGCTGCAGGGCCTGGCCCTGGCCGCCGGTGTGGCGGTCGACGGCGAGCAGGCGGTGGACGCACTGGTTGATCTGCGCCAGCTGCGTTCGCTGCAGCAGCTCGGCAACGATGCGATCCGGCCGTTGCTGGCCGCGCTGAAGCGTGGCGAACTGCAACGGCTGGTGCTGGATTTCGAGGACGGTCTGCAGTTCCAGCTCGACCGCGGCCAGCGCTGGCAGTTCTGGAAGAAGCCGCGCCAGCTCCACGACTGATCGGGGCCTCGGCCGAGCGGGATCGGATCCGTTTGCCATCGGAAAATGGCTCTGACCCCGATGTTTCCCGGGGTTGCCGGCCAGCGGCCGGCACTACCGCAGGTAGCGGCGCCTCAACGAACCTCGCTGACCACCGTCGGCAGCGTCCAGTGCCCGCCCGCTACGCCCCGGCACTGCCCGGTAGTGAACGCACTGGCCTTCACGAAACGCGTTCCATCCCAGACCCAGTCGTGGCCGGAGATGCAGTCGCCGACGCCGCGCCCGCGAAAACGACCGCTCAACGTAGCGTCGTCGCGATCGAAGTCTTCCGCATCGGACGTGACGAAGCGTGCTTCGTACGGCGCCTTGTCCTGCACTACCCAGTAGCCGCTGCTGAAGTTGTAGGCACCCATGAAGCAGCTGGTGCTTGCCAGCACATGCTGGGCGTCCAGTCGCTGGATCTCGATCTCATCTGTCCCGCCCTCGCTCAGGCGGCCGCACTCATCCGGCTTCGGCAGGCTGGCGATCAGTGCCTTGCGCAGGCCCGGTGCTTTCGCCAGTGCCGCGTCGAAGGCGCGCGGAGCCACCAGCGTGCCGCGCATGATCACTGGCACCGGCAATGCCGCAGGCACGCTCGCTTCGGGCTTGTCGCCACGCCGCACCAACGCACCGGGCGTGCCCAGCCGGCCCTGGGCCTCGTCCATCTTCAGCAGTACGGCCGCTGCACCGCTGTCGGAGATCGGCCACGCCTTGCCCTTGCCGTCGATGATCTCGATGCGTGCCTGGCGCGGCAGTGCGGCGACCAGTGCATCGGTCTGTGCCTGCTGCAACAACACTTTGTCCCCGTCGCCCGTGTCGCGCACCGGGCCCAGGTCCTTGCCGTTCAGGCGCAGGCGCAGCGCTCCGGCCGGCGTCGCGCTTTCGCCATCCTCGCCATTGCGCAGCCGCGCGAGCACCTTCGTACCCGGGCCGCCCGCGCGTTCCAGCATCAGGCTGAGCAGGTTGCCGGGTTGTTCCGGACTGTAGCCGGCGGCGCGGCAGGTGCGGGTGTTGTCACAGGCCAGCGACCAGTCGTTGTGCTGGAACTGCACGCCGGCCTTCGGTTCGGGCGTGGCGGCGTGGGTGGCCGGGGCCAGGGCGAGGCCCAGCAGCGCGGGAAGGAGCGTGCGATGCATGCGTTGAAGTCCATTTCCGGGCCGACAAGCATGGAAGATATGCTGGCAAATTCCAAATGCTCGCGATCGGGGTGGAGCCTCCTGCGGGCAGAGAGATCCGACCCCGCGCTATCATGGGGATGTCTTCCGCAACCCGGCGATGCCGATGTCCCTTGCCGCCGATGCTGCGCACTCCTCCTCCGATACGCCGATGATCCGCCGCCGCGATGCGGTCGTACCCGGCAGCTGGCCAGAGGGCACGCTGCCACTGCTGGCGCGCCTGTATGCCAGCCGTGGCGCAGGTACGCCAGAGCTGGCGCTGCCGAAATTGGGCAGCCTCCACGCGCCGGAGCTGCTGACCGGCATCGATGATGCGGTGGGTCTGCTGATCGAGGCCATCGCCAATGACAGGCGCATCCTGGTGGTCGGCGATTTCGATTGCGATGGCGCCACCGCCTGTGCGGTCGGCGTGCGCGGCCTGCGCATGCTCGGCGCGCAACACGTCTTCCACGCGGTGCCGAACCGCATGGTGCATGGCTATGGCCTGTCGCCGTCGCTGGTGGAGGAACTGGCCGCGCTGCAGCCGGACCTGCTGGTGACCGTCGATCACGGCATCGCCTGCCATGCGGGCGTGACCGCGGCCAAGGCGCGTGGCTGGCAGGTGCTGGTCACCGACCATCACCTTCCCGGGCCGCAGCTGCCGCCGGCCGATGTCATCGTCGATCCCAATCTCGACGGTGATGCCTTCCCCAGCAAGTCACTGGCCGGCGTCGGGGTGATCTTCTACGTGCTGATGGCGCTGCGCCGGCACATGCGCGAGGCCGGCGTCTTCGCCGATGGCAAGGGGCCGGACCTGACCACGCTGCTGGACCTGGTGGCGGTCGGCACCGTCGCCGACCTGGTGGCGCTGGATCCGAACAACCGGGCACTGGTCAGCGCGGGCCTGCGGCGCCTGCGCGCGGGGCAGGGCTGTGTCGGCCTGCGTGCGCTGATCGAAGCCAGTGGCCGTGATGCCGCGCGGCTCACTGCCACCGACATCGGCTTCGCGCTCGGCCCGCGCCTGAATGCCGCGGGCCGGCTGGAAGACATGGCGCTGGGCATCGCGCTGCTGCTGACCGAAGACCCGCGCCAGGCGCGCGAGATCGCGCAGACGCTGGAGCAGATCAACTCAGAACGCCGTGCGGTGCAGCAGTCGATGACCGATGGCGCCGAGCAGGCGTTGACCCGCGTGGTGCTCGACATGTCGGGGCAGCGACCGGTGGCGGCCTGCCTGTTCGATGCCGACTGGCATCCGGGTGTGGTCGGCCTGGTCGCGTCGAAGATGAAGGATCGCCTGCATCGCCCGGTGATCGCCTTCGCGCCGGCCGAACCCGGCGCCGACACCCTGCGAGGCTCGGCGCGCTCCATTCCCGGCCTGCACATCCGTGACGCCCTGGCGCTGGTCGATGCGCGCCACCCGGGCCTGATCGAACGCTTCGGTGGCCACGCCATGGCGGCCGGCCTCAGCCTGTGGCGTGACCACGTCGATGACTTCAAGGCCGCCTTCGCCGCGGTGGTGCTGGAGATGCTCGATCCGGCGGCACTGCAGCAGCAGGTGCTCAGTGACGGCGAGCTGGCCGCGGACGAGCTGGACCATCGCCACGCCGATGCGTTGCGCCTGGCCGGGCCGTGGGGCCAGGGTTTCCCCGAGCCGCTGTTCGACGGCCACTTCGAAGTGGCCAACTGGCGCGTGCTGAAGGAGCGTCACCTGAAGCTGGAACTGCGCCTGCCCGGCGTACCCGGCACGATCAACGCCATCCATTTCGGCGGCTGGCACGGCAACGCGCCATCACGTCACGTCCACCTGGCCTACCGGCTGGCCTGCGATGACTACCGTGGCGGCAGCGCCATCCAGCTGATCGTGGAGCATTGCCTGCCCGCATAGAAAAAGGGGACGGAGGGGATTAAGCCGCTTTTGCCTTGTACGCCAATTGCGACTTAATCCCCTCCGTCCCCTTTTTGGGGGGCGCCAACCCCGTTACGGTTGCTGGTGCGTTCAACGCTCCACGATCCCACTGGAGTCCGGTCATGGTCTTCACCCGTTGCTGCACCGTATTGCTGCTGGCCCTTGCGGCCTGGCCCGCTGGCGCGCAGTCGCCGCCGATCTCCCGGCCGCAGGCTGCCACGCCGCTGCTGATCGCGCCGGCGGCTGAGCAGCCGGTTCAATTACGACAAGCCCGCATCGAAGGCGAAGTGCAGGCCGGCATCGCCCAGACCCGGATCACGCTGGAATTCCACAACCCCAACCGGCGGGTACTGGAGGGCGAGCTGCAGTTCCCCCTGGCCGATGGCCAGCAGATCAGCGGCTTCGCGCTGGATATCAACGGCGAGATGCGTGACGCGGTGCCGGTGCCCAAGGACCGCGGCCGCCAGGTGTTCGAGGAGATCGCCCGTCGTGGCGTCGACCCGGGGCTGCTGGAACAGACCGCCGGCAACCAGTTCCGGCTGCGCATCTATCCGCTGCCGGCCGGCGGCAGCCGGCGCGTGCAGCTGGTGATCCGCGAGTCGTTGGCCTTCGCCGGCCAAGGCTGGCAGTGGATACTGCCGCTGCAGTTCGCCGCCGGTGCAGCCTCGGTTGAGCTGAAACTGCAGGCCCCCGGCGCGACTACTGCAGGTACGGCACCCTTCCGCATCAGCGCGGGCCAGCTGCAGTGGCAGGGCAGGGGTGCGCAGCTGCCGCAGCAACTGCAGTGGAGCCTGCCGGCAGCCCGCCAGGCACAGGTGCAGGTGGCGCCCTGGCAGGACGGCCATTACCTGCTGGCGCAGCTGCCGCTGGCGGCCAGCAGCACGCCGCGCACGCTGCCCAGCGAGATCGGGCTGCTGTGGGACGGTTCCGGCTCGGCGGGCCAGCGCGATCGCACACGTGAGTTCGCCCTGCTGGATCGCTATTTCGCTGCGCTGGGTGACGGCACCGTGGCGTTGACCGTGCTGCGGGATCGCGCCGAGCCGGTGCGTCGATTCCGTATCCGCGCCGGCAACTGGAGCGAGCTGCGCGCAGCCCTGCAGGCCGTGCGCCCGGACGGTGCCAGCGCGCTGGCGCAGTGGCAGCCGCAATCGAGCGTGAAGGAATACATGCTGTTCAGCGATGGCCTGCTGACCTATGGGCCGGAACAGCTGCCGGCGATGGCGCCGGATCAACGCCTGTTTGCGGTCAGCAGCGCCGGCGCGCGCACCGATGCCGTGCGACTGCGGGGTTGGAGTGAGGCGCATGGCGGCCGTTTCGTCGCGCTGGGCAAGGATGTCGACGCGGCCGCGCATGCGCTGCTGGCGTCGCCGTTGGATGTGCAGGTCGATGCGGGGCGCGGCGTGCAGGACGTGGTCATCGACCGTCGCAGTGAAGCCCAGGGTTGGCTGTGGCTGCATGCACGACTGGCAGCCGACGGCGTGCCGATGCGGGTGCGCGTGGGTGGCGGCGAATGGCAGGCGCTGCCGGCCACGCAGAAAGGCGATGACGGCGAACTGCTGGCCGGCCTGTGGGCGCAGGCGCGCCTGCAGCAACTGGCCGTCGACCGCCGCGGCAACCGCGAGGCCATGCAGCGCCTGTCACAGCAGTTTGGCCTGGTCGGGCCGGACACCTCGTTGATCGTGCTGGAGACGCTGGAGGATTACCTGCGCTATGCCATCCGTCCGTCCGGCAAGCTGCGCGCGGACTACGATGCGCGGTTCGCACGGCAGGTGACTGACCGCGCTGCTGCCGATCGCGAGCGCCTGGACCAGGTGGCTGCGCGCTGGAAGGAGCGCCAGCAGTGGTGGAGCCGCAGCTGGCCGAAGGGTGCGCCGCCGCGGGCCAAGGAAGCAGCGCTGCACGTTGCTTCGGCCGACTATCCTGCCGAGTCAGCGCCGATGGCGATGCTCGTCGCACCGGCGCCCGCGGCACCGCCCGCGCCTGCACCGATGTCCGCGGCGGCAGAACAGCGCATGCAGGCCAGCAGCGCACGCGCGCGTCGTCCGGCGCCCGCGTCGGAGAATGCACTGGATTCGATTGTGGTCACCGGCGGCTCGGTCGATGCCGCTGCAGCCGCCAACGATGGCCAGCTCGGCATCCAGCTGGCGGCCTGGCAGCCGGACTCGGCCGTCGCCCGGCGCCTGCGCCAGGGGCCGCCGTCGCAGCTCTATGACCGCTATCTGGCCGAGCGCGATGCCCACGCCGACAGCAGCGCGTTCTTCCTTGATGTGGCCGACCTGCTGCTGGAGCAGGGCCAGCGCGAGCTGGCGCTGCGGGTGCTGTCGAACCTGGCCGAGATGGAGCTGGACAACCGCCACCTGCTGCGCGTGCTCGGTTACCGGCTGATGCAGGCCGACGCGCCCGCGCTGGCGGTGCCGGTATTCGAGCAGGTGCTGGCGATGGGCCAGGAGGAACCGCAGAGCTTCCGTGACCTGGGCCTGGCACTGGCAGCGGCCGGCCAGCCGCAGCAGGCCCTGGCGCCGCTGTACCAGGTGGTGGTGCGGCCGTGGGACAGCCGCTTTGACGGCATCGCGCTGGTTGCCCTGGATGAGCTGACCAACCTGGTGGCACGCAGCACGCCGCGGCTGGATACCTCGGCCATCGACCCGCGCCTGCTGCAGGCAATGCCGCTGGACCTGCGCGTGGTGCTGTCCTGGGATGCCGACAACAGCGACATGGACCTGTGGGTGACCGACCCGAACGGCGAGCGCGCGTACTACGGCAATCGCCTGACCTACCAGGGCGGGCAGATGTCGGAGGACTTCACCGGTGGCTATGGACCTGAGCAGTTCTCGCTGCGCAACGCCAAGCCGGGCAGGTACAAGGTGGAGGCCAACTACTTCGGCAGCCGCCAGCAGCTGGTCACCGGTGCCACCACGCTCATGCTGCGCCTGACCACCCACTGGGGTACGCCGAAGCAGAAGGACCAGAGCGTGACGATGCGGCTGAAGGACCGTGCCGAGACCGTGCTGGTAGGCGAGTTCGAGGTGAAGTAGTGATCGGCTGGCGGCCGCGGTCCGGTGGGTTGGGCCGGGGACACCGTCGTCGGCCGCAGAGCATCGATGCCCTGCGGGGGGGGCGGCTGCCGCTCAGCCGCTCCCGGCCCATGGCGGCCATCGCCCGGTCCGGAGGCTGCGGCGGTGGACCACGCTCGCGCCCGCCCGCAGCCTGCCCGGGCCCTCATTCCGGGCACCCGCCGCCTGCGGTATCATTACCAGTCATCTTTTGAATGTACGACCGCCGACATGATCGAACTGAATCCTGTCCGCCAGCGCATCACCGATCTGACCGATCGCGTGCTGTCGCTTCGGGGGTATCTTTGACTACGACGCCAAGAAAGAGCGTCTTGAAGAAGTAACGCGGGAGCTGGAAAGCCCCGACGTCTGGAACAACGCCGAATACGCCCAGAACCTGGGCCGCGAGCGTTCCAGCCTGGAAAAGACCGTGGGCGGCATCGCCTCGGTGCTCGATGGCCTGAACGACGCCACCGAGCTGCTGGAGCTGGCCGAGTCCGAGCAGGACGAGGAAACCGCTCTGGCCGTGGTCGCCGACCTCGACAAGCACCAGGCGCACGTGGAGAAGCTGGAGTTCCAGCGCATGTTCTCCGGCGAGATGGACAATGCGGCCGCGTTCGTCGACATCCAGGCCGGTGCCGGTGGTACCGAAGCCCAGGACTGGGCCGAGATCCTGCTGCGCATGTACCTGCGCTGGTGTGAATCGCGTGGCTGGAAGACCGAGCTGATGGAAGTCTCCGGCGGCGACGTTGCTGGCATCAAGTCGGCCACGCTGCGCGTGGAAGGCGACTATGCCTATGGCTGGCTGAAGACCGAGACCGGTGTGCACCGCCTGGTGCGCAAGTCGCCGTTCGACTCGGACAATCGCCGCCACACCAGCTTCACCTCGGTGTTCGTGTCGCCGGAAATCGACGACAACATCGACATCACCATCAACCCGGCCGACCTGCGTACCGACGTGTACCGTTCGTCCGGTGCCGGTGGCCAGCACGTGAACAAGACCGAGTCGGCGGTGCGCATCACCCACATCCCGACCAACATCGTCGTGGCCTGCCAGACCGGCCGCAGCCAGCACCAGAACCGCGACAACGCGATGAAGATGCTGGCCGCCAAGCTGTACGAGCTGGAGATCCAGAAGCGCAACGCCGAGAAGGACGCGGTGGAAGCCACCAAGTCCGACATCGGCTGGGGCAGCCAGATCCGCAACTACGTGCTCGACCAGAGCCGTATCAAGGACCTGCGTACCGGCATCGAGCGCTCGGATACGCAGAAGGTGCTCGACGGCGACCTGGACGAGTTCGTCGAGGCCAGCCTCAAGGCCGGCCTGGCCGTGGGCTCCAAGCGCGTCGATGCCTGATCGACGCGCCTGCGCGGATAGCATCGCCTTCCGCAACGGAGGGCGATGATGCGCAGCGAAAGTGAACGCAAGGAACTGGGCGGCTTCCTCAGGGCCTGCCGCGCCCGTGTCGACCCCGCCACGCTCGGCCTGCCGGCCGGGCGCCGGCGTACCCCGGGCCTGAAACGCGAGGAAGTCGCGCTGGCGATCGGGGTCAGCGTCAGCTGGTACACCTGGATCGAGCAGGGCCGTGAAGTGCGCGCCTCGCCCGTGGTGCTGGAGCGGCTGGCGCAGGTGCTGCGCATGAGCGACGACGAGCGCGCCTATGCGTTTGCGCTGTCCGGCTACGGCGTGCCGCTGGAGTCGCCGGACGAGAGCGTGACCGATGGCCTGCGCCAGTTGGTGGAGGCGATGCAGCCGATCCCGGCCTACGTGCGCAACACCCGCTTTGACATCCTGGCCTGGAATCCGGCCATTGCCGATCTGTTCGTGGATTACAGCCAGTTGGCGCCGCATGAGCGCAACACGCTGCGGCTGATGTTCCTGTACCCGCCGTACCGCACGTTGATCCTCAACTGGGAAGAAATGACCCGTGGCCTGCTGGCCGGCTTCCGCGCGGCGATGGCGCAGGCGCCGGACAAGGCGCCGTTCCTGGCGCTGGTCGAGGACCTCGCCGCGCACAGCGAAGAATTCCGCCAGTGGTGGCCGGAGCACGACGTGCGCCGGTTCGATGAGGGTGCGAAGAAGCTGAACCATCCCACGCGCGGGCTGCTGGACCTGCAGTACGTGGCGCTGGTGCCGGAGAGCCGGCACGATCTTTCCCTGGTGACCTACCTGCCGCGAAAGTAGGGCTGTTCGGCAGGGCTTGCAGCCCTGCACCCGCGGTAGTGCCGGCCGCTGGCCGGCAACCTCAGAAGCAACAACAACAGCGGGCATTCCGTGGGATGGCGGGGCGGTGTGGGTTGGCAGGACACGCCGTAAACCCATCCTTGGGGGCTCGATGGCGCCATCCATG
The DNA here is from genome assembly GCF_059371235.1 of Stenotrophomonas sp. YJH_SMC_29. Lineage (NCBI taxonomy): Bacteria > Pseudomonadati > Pseudomonadota > Gammaproteobacteria > Lysobacterales > Lysobacteraceae > Stenotrophomonas > Stenotrophomonas sp. YJH_SMC_29. Next base: position 137,604 of record NZ_JCAFUK010000010.1, read on the forward strand.
GCGCCAACGGTCCTGCCAACCCACACCGCCCCGCCTTTGACAGTTTCCGCGCGGCTGTTGGTGGGTGTCGACGTTGGTCGACACATCTGTCAGATATCGAAAGAAGTTCCCAAGAGTATTTCCGGCAGATCGCGGAAAACCGTCGAAGGCGGGGTGGGTCCGGTTGCGGGAGTGTCCGCGGCATGGATGCCGCGGCCAAGCCCCCAAGGACGGGTTTACGGCGTCTCCCGCAACCGGACGCACCTCGCCATCCCACGGATAGCCCGCTGTTGCTGCTGCTTCGGCTGTTGCAGTTGCTCTGCGGGTGCAGGGCGCAGCCCTGCCAAGAGCCCCCATTCAGCCAGGTAAGTGCCGGTCACAGGATAGGCAGACGCCTTGTTGCCTCCGCCAATCGGGTCCACATTCCTGTGCAGAAGACGGGCCACCGCCCGTTGTCGAGACAACAGGAGCCCTGCATGTCCGCTGCCCCCACCACCGCCATTTCCCGCGATCCGGCTACCGGCCAGCAGATCGCCAGCCATCCCTTCGCCACCGATGCCGAACTGGATGCGATCCTCGAGCGTGGCCAGGCCGGCTTCGCCGCCTGGAGCGCCAGCAGCCTCGAACAGCGGGCCACAGTGCTGCGTGCGATGGCCGCCGTACTGCGCCGTGACCGTGAAAAGCTGGCCGCGCTGGCCACTGCCGAAATGGGCAAGGTCCAGGCCGAAGCACTGGCCGAGATCGAGAAGTGCGCCGTGCTGTGCGACTGGTACGCCGACCACGGCGCGCAGTTCCTGCGTGACGAACCCACCCAGGTGCCCGATGACAAGGCCTACGTGTCCTACCTGCCGCTGGGCGTGGTGCTGGGCATCATGCCGTGGAATTTCCCGTACTGGCAGGTGATGCGCGCGGCGGTGCCGATCCTGATGGGTGGCAACGGCTTCCTGCTGAAGCCGGCCGAGAACATCGTCGGTACCGCGCAGCTGCTCGACGCCGCCTGGCGCGACGCGGGGCTGCCGGAAGGCACCTTCATCGCCGCCAACATCAGCCGCGAGGGCACCAGCCGCGCGATTGCCGATGACCGCATTGCGGCAGTCACCCTGACCGGCAGCGTGGCCGCCGGCCGCAGCATCGCCGCCCAGGCCGGGCAGGCGCTGAAGAAGGTGGTACTGGAGCTGGGGGGCTCGGATCCGTTCATCGTGCTGGCCGATGCCGATATGGACGCTGCCGTGGAGGCGGCGGTGGCCTCGCGCTTCCAGAATACCGGGCAGGTCTGCATTGCCGGCAAGCGGATCATCGTTGAAGACGCGGTGTACGACCGCTTCGTCGCGCAGTTCTGCCAGAAGGTGCAGGCACTGACCATCGGCGATGGCCGCGAGGCAGGCAACCGCATCGGGCCGATGGCACGCCAGGACCTGCTGGAACAGTTGGACGCGCAGGTGCGCGCCTCGGTGGACGCAGGCGCGAAGCTGCTCGTCGGTGGCCATCAGCTCGATCGCCCGGGCGCGTTCTATGCGCCCACCGTGCTGGCGGACGTGGAGCCGGGCATGCAGGCCTTTGATACGGAGACGTTCGGGCCGGTGGCCTCGATCAGCCGCGCCCGCGATGCCGACCACGCAGTGGAACTGGCCAACCAGAGCGAATTCGGCCTCAGCGGCAATCTGTGGACCGGCGACCGCGCCCGTGCCATGCAGCTGGCGCGCCGGCTGCAGACCGGCGGTGTGTTCGTCAACGGCTTCTCCGCTTCCGACCCCCGCGTGCCGATCGGCGGCGTGAAGAAGAGCGGCTTCGGCCGCGAGCTCTCGCACTTCGGCATCCGTGAATTCGTCAACGCGCAGACAGTGTGGTTCGACAAGCATTGACGCGCGGCTCTCATCCTTCCTGCAACGATCCACCATCAGTCCAGCACAAAGGACGGCATCCGATGTCCAAGGGTTCAGATCTGCTCGTCGCCGCACTTGAGAACGAAGGCGTCGAGCGCATTTTCGGTATTCCCGGCGAAGAAAACCTCGACGTGGTCGAGTCGCTCCGCCATTCCAGCATCGAACTGGTCATCACCCGCCACGAACAGGCAGCGGTCTTCATGGCGGCCACTTACGGCCGCCTGACCGGCAAGCCGGGCGTATGCCTGGCAACGCTCGGCCCGGGCGCACTCAACTTCACCACCGGCGCTGCCTATGCGCTGCTCGGTGCGTGGCCGGTGATCCTGATCACCGGACAGAAGGGCATCGTGGCCAGCAAGCAGGCGCGCTTCCAGATCGTCGACATCGTCAGCACGATGAAGCCGCTGACCAAGCAGGCGCGGCAGATCGTCTCGGCGCGCACGATCCCGACCATCGTCCGCGAGGCGTTCCGGGTTGCCCAGGAAGAGCGGCCAGGCCCGGTGCTGCTGGAGCTGCCCGAGGACATCGCCGCCGATGAGGTCGAGGGCGCGGCGCTGATCCCGCCGCACGCAGTGGACCGCCCGGTCGCCAGCCCGGAAGCGCTGGATCGCGCGGCGGAGATCATCCGCAACGCCCGGCGTCCGCTGCTGATGATCGCTTCGGCGGCGTCGCGGCCGCAGTCCAGCGAGGCGCTGTCGGCGTTCGTGCTGCGCGCCGGCATTCCGTTCTTCACCACGCAGATGGGCAAGGGCGCGGTGGCCGGGGGCTCGGGCCTGTACATGGGCACCGCGGCGCTGACCGAGCGTGATTACGTGCACATGGCGATCGACCAGGCCGACGTGATCGTGACCATCGGTCACGAAGTCACCGAGAAGCCGCCGTTCGTGATGCGCCCCGGTGGGCCGACGGTGATCCATATCGGCTACTCGCAGGCGGCGGTGGAGCAGGTGTACTTCCCGCAGGTGGAGGTGATCGGTGATATCGGCCGTTCCTTGACCCAGCTGGCCGATCGCATCGAAGGTGCAGTGCCCAATGCCGATGCGCTGCTGCCGCTGCGCGCAACCATCCTCGAGCACCTGGCCGACCGTGCCGAAGAGGCCCGGTTCACCCCGCAGCGGCTGGTGCACGACGTGCGCCAGGTGATGCCACCGGATGGCATCGTGGCGCTGGACAACGGCATGTACAAGATCTGGTTTGCGCGCAACTACCGCACCCAGGTGGCCAACACATTGCTGCTGGACAACGCGCTGGCGACCATGGGCGCGGGCCTGCCGTCGGCGATCATGGCCTCGATCCTGTACCCGCAACGACGGGTGCTGGCGGTGTGTGGCGACGGCGGCTTCATGATGAACAGCCAGGAGCTGGAGACGGCGCGCCGGCTGGGCCTGAACCTGGTGGTGCTGATCCTCAACGACGGTGCCTACGGCATGATCCGCTGGAAGCAGGCGGTGGATGGTTTCACCGACTATGGCATGACCTTCAGCAACCCGGATTTCGTGAAGTACGCGGAGGCCTACGGCTGCAAGGGCCACGAGGTGACCGCCATCGAGCAGTTCATCCCGACCCTGGAAGCTGCGTTCAACGAGGGTGGGGTGCACCTGGTCTCGGTGCCGGTGGACTATTCGGAGAACCAGCGGGTGCTGGTGGATGAGTTGCGGCAGGCCTTCCCCGGCAACAGGTAGACATCCAGGGTCCAGGCAGGGTCCCGGACGGGGTCGGATGCCTTTGCGCAGCAAAGGGATCTGACCCTTCTCCCGGCTGGGGCAGGGCGGTTTTGGTATGCTGGGCAACCGGCTGTGCCGGGCGCTGCATCCCCCCTCACTACACGATTCCCGCAGATCCATGAGCGAAGCTACCGATACCCCCCCCGTCGACGAAAACAAGTTGATCGCCGAGCGCCGCGAGAAACTCAAAGCGCTGCGTGGGCAGGGCATCGCGTATCCGAACGATTTCCGCCGCGAGGACTTCGCCGGCCGCCTGCAGGAAGAATTCGCCGATGCCGAACAGTGGACCGCCGAGGCGCTGGAAGGCAACGGCCGCCAGGTGAAGATGGCCGGCCGCCTGATGGCCAAGCGCATCATGGGCAAGGCCAGCTTCGCGCAGATCCAGGACGAATCCGGCCGCATCCAGCTGTTCCTGCAGGGGGCCGTGCTGGGCGATGCCTACACCGCGTTCAAGGGCTGGGACGTGGGCGACATCATCGCCGTCGAAGGCGGGCTGACCCGCACCAAGACCGGCGAACTGTCGGTCAAGGCCGAGTCGATCCGCCTGCTGACCAAGTCGCTGCGCCCGCTGCCGGACAAGTGGCACGGCCTGGCCGACGTCGAGCAGCGCTATCGCCAGCGCTACGTCGACCTGATCGTGACCCCGGAGTCGCGCGCGGTCTTCATCAAGCGCTCCAAGATCATCCGCGCCATGCGCGCATGGCTGGACAGCCGCGACTTCCTGGAAGTCGAGACGCCGATGATGCACTACATCCCCGGCGGCGCGGCGGCCAAGCCGTTCACCACCCACCACAATGCGCTGGACCTGGACCTGTACCTGCGCGTGGCGCCGGAGCTGTACCTCAAGCGCCTGACCGTGGGTGGCCTGGAGCGGGTGTACGAGATCAACCGCAACTTCCGCAATGAAGGCGTCAGCACCCGCCACAACCCGGAATTCACCATGATGGAGCTGTATGAGGCCTACGCCACGTACAACGAGATCATGGACCTGACCGAAGGCGTGATCCGTGACGTGGCCAGGACCGTCAACGGCAGCACCGAGGTCGAGTGGGATGGCGCGAAGATCGACCTGGGCCCGGCGTTCCGCCGCTGGCGCATGGACGAGGCAGTCCGCCACCACAACCCGGAAATCTCCGTCGCCGACTGTACCGACCGCGACGCGCTGCTGCGCCATTGCGAGCGCCTGAAGATCCGCGTCAAGCCGTCCTACGGCTGGGGCAAGCTGCTGCTGGAGATCTTCGAGGCCACCGTCGAGCACACCCTGATCCAGCCGACCTTCATCACCGACCACCCGGTGGAGGTCTCGCCGCTGGCCCGTGCCAACGACAATGACCCGGGCTACACCGACCGCTTCGAGCTGTTCGTCAACGGCAAGGAGCTGGCCAACGGCTTCTCCGAGCTGAACGATCCGGAAGACCAGGCCCAGCGCTTCCAGGCCCAGGTGGCCGCGAAGGAAGGTGGTGATGACGAGGCCATGCACTACGACGCCGACTACATCCGTGCGCTGGAGTACGGCATGGCACCGACCGGCGGCCTCGGCATCGGCGTGGATCGTCTGGTGATGCTGCTGACCGGCAGCAGCTCGATCCGCGATGTACTGCTGTTCCCGTACATGCGTCCGGAGCAGTAAGTCGCCTTTTTGACTCCCGATTGTGCGCGCCGTCCCGAAACGAGACGGCGCGATTGACGCGTCCCGCACTCGGCGTATCGTAATTGCACTACCTTGACGCCTGTTATGGCTTGATCGGCGCCAGGGGGAGGGCACGGTGTGGGGAGTCCGCTTCACATTGTGATGACGATCATGAATCGGGACGCATGACACGGGAGTCAGGCCGATGCAGGGTGCGAGCGTTCGCAGCGGCAGAGTATCCTCGCCTGCTGATGATCCAGCGTGGTCGAAAAACCAGGCAGAGTACGCGTTGAACATCGTCATCGTTGACGACCAGACTTCCGCACGGACGATGCTGCGTCACGTCATCGAAGACATCGCGCCGGAACTGAGCGTGTATGACTTCGGAGACCCGTTGACCGCATTGGCCTGGTGCGAAGCCCATCCGGTCGACCTGCTGCTGCTCGATTACCGCATGCCGGAGATGGATGGGCTGGAGTTCGCCCGTCGTTTCCGTCGCCTGCCCAAGCACCGCGACATTCCGGTGATCCTGATCACCGTGGTCGGTGACGAGCCGATCCGCCAGGCGGCACTGGAAGCCGGCGTCATCGACTTCCTGGTCAAGCCGATCCGCCCGCGCGAACTGCGTGCGCGCTGCTACAACCTGCTGCAGCTGTGCCAGCAGACCGAAAACGTGAAGCAACGGGCGCTGTCGCTGGAGCAGCGCCTGCTGGCCAGCATGCATGAGGTCGAAGAGCGCGAGCGCGAAACGCTGTCGCGGCTGGCGCGGGCGATCGAGTTCCGTGACGCCGGCACCAGCGCCTACCTGGAGCGCATGGCGCGCGTGGCCGGACTGATCGCCGAACAGCTCGGGCTGCCCGAGGAGGACGTGCGCCTGATCGAAATGGCTGCGCCGCTGCATGACATGGGCAAGATCGCCATTCCCGATGCGGTGCTGCTCAAGCAGGGCAAGCTCAACGAGGAAGAGCTGGCGATCATGCGCCGGCACCCGCGGATTGGCCATGAACTGCTGAGCGGCAGCCAGAATCGTTTCATCCAGGTTGGCGCATTGATCGCACTGCGTCATCATGAGCGCTACGACGGCAGCGGCTATCCCGACGGGCTGGTCGGCGATGCGATTCCGCTGGAAGCGCGCATCGTGGCCGTCGCCGATGTCTTCGACGCCCTGATTTCGCCCCGTCCGTACAAGGAAGCATGGACCATGGAAGCCACCCTGGCTTATCTCTACGCCCAGCGTGGCCGGCTGTTCGATCCTCGATGCGTGGACGCGCTGCTGCGCGGCCGCGAACAGCTGGACCAGATCTGCGCCGAGCATTCGATGGCGTCCGCGCGCCCGGGGCTGGGCGCGTGAAACGCCTGTTGTCGCAGCTGCGGCTGCGCCTGTCCCAGCGCCAGGACAGCGAGCACGGCCAGCAGATCGTCCGCATCGTGCTGATCAGCCTGATCCTGGCCTACGTGCTGTTGCCGGCGCCGCGCCACGATCTGCCGCACACCCAGTACGTCGGTGTGCTGGCGATCGTGCTGACCGGCCTGAGCCTGTCGCTGCTGCTGTTCGGCTGGCTGCTGTGGCGGCCGGCGCGTTCCGATCCCCGCCGCGTGCTGGGCATGCTGGCCGACTACGGCCTGATCGCTGCGGGCATGGTGCAGATGGGCGAACCGCTGGCCTGGGTCTACATCGTGGTGATGTGGGTGACGGTCGGCAACGGCATGCGCTTCGGCAACCATTACCTGTACGTGGCGGTGGCGATGGCCATGGTGAGCTTCGGTTGCACCGTGCTGCTGACGCCCTACTGGCAACAGAATTTCCGCCTGGCCATCGGCCTCTGGCTGGGCCTGGCAGCGGTGCCGCTGTACTTCTCGACACTGCTGCGGCAGCTGACCGAAGCGATGGCCGAGGCGCGCCGCGCCAGCGAGGCCAAGAGCCGGTTCCTGGCCAACATGAGCCATGAGTTCCGCACGCCGTTGAACGGTCTCAATGGCATGACCGAAGTGCTGGCCACCACGCGCCTGGATGACGAGCAGCGCGAGTGCCTCAACACCATCCAGGCGTCGTCGCGCAGCCTGCTGGCACTGGTGGAGGAAGTGCTGGACATTTCGGCCATCGAGGCCGGCAAGCTGCGCGTGGTGGCCGAGGACTTCGCCGTGGCCGACGTGATCCAGGCGATCGGCCTGATCCTGTTGCCACAGGCCAAAGCCAAACGGCTGGATTACCGGGTGAAGGTGGCCGACGGTGTGCCGCCACGCGTGCGCGGCGATGTCGGGCACCTGCGCCAGATCCTGCTGAACCTGGCCGGCAACGCGGTCAAGTTCACCGACCATGGCCGGGTCGAGATCCGGGTCGGCGTGGTACAGGCCGATGCCAGCGGGGCGGTGCGGTTGCGCTTCGACATCCTCGACACCGGCATCGGCGTGCCACCTGCCATGCGTGCACGGCTGTTCGACGCGTTCGAGCAGGCCGACGTCAGCATGGCGCGCCGTCACGAGGGGACCGGGCTGGGCACGACCATCGCCAAGGGCCTGGTCGAGGCAATGGACGGTGACATCGGCTATCTGGAAAACCCGCCGCGCGGCAGCCACTTCTGGGTCGAGCTGCCGTTCGCGCCGCCGCAGCCGCAGGTGCCGGGCGCGGTGCCGAGTCTGAGCGGCGACGAAGGCGTGGGCCCGGGCGGCAACGTGATCGCTTTTGCCGATCCGTTCCTGCGCCATCGCGCCCGCGTGCGCAGCATGCAGATCCTGGTGGCCGACGACCACGAGGCCAACCGCATGGTCCTGCAGCGCCTGCTGCAGAAGGCCGGCCATCGCGTGCTGTGCGTGGACGGCGGCGAGGCGGTGCTGGATGCGCTGGCCGACAGCGAGTTCGACGCGGTCATCGTCGATCTGCACATGCCGGGCATGAGCGGGCTGGACATGCTCAAGGAACTGCGGGTGATGCAGGCCGGCGGCGGTCCGCGCACGCCGGTACTGGTACTCAGTGCGGATGTAACGCCCGAGGCGATCCAGCGCTGTACCCAGGCCGGCGCACATGCCTTCCTGGCCAAGCCCGTCGTTGCGGTGCGCCTGCTCGATACGCTGGCCGAGATCGCCAGCAATGCCCAGCTGAAGACCATGGCCGCACCGGTGGTGCGACCGGCGGCGCCGCTGCAGGATGGCGTGCTCGACAGCAGCGTGCTGGACGAACTGGCCTCGCTGGGCATGGGCGAGGGCTTCGAGCGTGAATTCATCCGCCAGTGCCTGGAAGACGTGGCGAGCTGCATGGGCAAGGCCGAGCAGGCCGGTGAGGCGGCTCACTGGGACGTGTTCCGCGAACAGTCCCACGCGATCAAGGGCGTGGCCAGCAACCTTGGCCTGATGCGCGCGTCCAACCGTGCCGGCGAGCTGATGCGGATGGCCGACTGGCAGCTGAAGACCGAATGGCGCACGCGCCTGGGCATCCTGCAGGAGGCGATCAAGGAAGGCCGGCGCGCACTGGACGCGCGGGCCGAACGCCGCATGCGCGGAGCCGCCGACGATGGTGAAGCGCGCTGAGGCGTGGCGTGAATTCAAAAAAAGCCCGGTGGCCAGCCGGGCTTGAACCCATCCTGGGGGAGGGGAGGAATCAGGCCGCGTCGAGACTGGCGCGACGGGTCTGGGCCTTGATCAGGCGATCCATGGTGCGCAGCGAGCGGTCGCCGAGTGCGAGGGCGGAATCGACCCATACCTTGGTGATCTCCAGCAGTTCGTCGTAGCTGACCGGCTGGGCGATGGCGCGTGCGGCGTTCATCGCCAGATAGGACTGCGGCGTGCGCTGCTGCTGGCGGATCAGTTCTTCCACCGCCGCCCGGCCTTCGCCCTTCTTCACCAGCACGTCGACCACGCCCATCGCGTGCATCTCCTCGGCGCTGTAGACCCGGCCGTCGAGGATGATCTTCTCGGCCAGGTGGGGGGACACGCGCCGGCACAGGAAGGAGTACGCACCCATGCCCGGGAACAGGCCGAAGAGCACCTCCGGCAGGCCCAGTCCGCAGCCTTCCTCGGCGACGATGGTGTGGCAGGCCAGGGCCATTTCCAGGCCGCCGCCGAGGGCGTCACCCTGGATCAGCGCGATCGAACGGACGTCGCCGCCGAACCCGGTGTGCAGGTGGTGCACGCCCTCCACGCAGCGCTGGGCGTAGTTCAGCAGGAGGTCGCGGTTGCCTTCGCGGATCAGGCGGGTGAACAGGTCCAGGTCGCCGCCCAGGTTGTAGGCGACGGCGTCGGAGGCCAGCACGAAATGCCGCAATGTCCCGTTGTGGCGTTGGGCAGGGCTGCGGGTGATGGCCGCCATGTAGCTCCACATTTCGTCGAGCATGTCCTTGCGGCAGCAGGGGCGGATCCCGGTGGCGGCATCGGCGTGCATGAACAGCCAGTGGGCAGCGCCGTCGGCGCTGTCTTCGGTACGGATGGTGGCGAACGGTGAGCCGCTTGAAGGCAGCTTTTCGATGGTACTCATGGAAGGGTCCTCGGCATGCGGCCCGCAGTGTCAGGTGGGTGGCCGGCGGGCCGAACGGTCCACACACGCGGCGATGCTACACCGCCTCAGGGGCGTCGCATGCGAAAGGGCCCGGGACGTTTCCGCCCCGGGCCCTGCATCGTTCAAATTGCCGCAAACCCTTACTGGGCGGGCGTATCGCGGAGTTCGCGACGGAGGATCTTGCCGACGTTGGTCTTCGGCAGCTCCTTTCGGAATTCAACGATTTTGGGGTGCTTGTAGCCGGTCAGGTTGGCCCGGGCATGCTCCTTGACCATTTCGGCGGTCAGGTTCGGGTCCTTCTTCACGATGACCACCTTCACCACCTCGCCGGACTTGTCGTCCGGGACGCCGACTGCGGCCACTTCCAGCACGCCCGGCATCATCGCGATCACGTCCTCGACTTCGTTCGGGTACACGTTGAAGCCGGACACCAGGATCATGTCCTTCTTGCGGTCGACGATGTAGAAGAAGCCGTGTTCGTCCATCTTGGCCATGTCGCCGGTATGCAGCCAGCCGTCCGCGTCGATGGCCTTGGCCGTTTCCTCCGGGCGCTGCCAGTAGCCCTTCATCACCTGCGGGCCCTTGATGCAGAGCTCGCCGACATCGCCCAGCGGCAGGATGGCACTGTTGTCATCCTTGATGCAGGCATCGGTGGACGGGATCGGCAGTCCGATCGAGCCGTTGTACTCGGTCAGGGTGAGCGGGTTGATGCAGGCCGCCGGTGAGGTCTCGGTCAGGCCATAGGCCTCGACCAGGGTCACGCCGGTGACCTTCTTCCAGCGCTCGGCCACGGCGCGCTGCACCGCCATGCCACCGCCCAGGGTGACCTTCAGCGAGGAGAAGTCGACCGTGTCGAAGCCGGGGGTGTTGAGCAGCCCGTTGAACAGCGTGTTGACGCCGGTGATGGCGGTGAAGCGCACCGACTTGAGCTCCTTGACGAAGCCCTTCATGTCCCGCGGGTTGGTGATCAGGTGGTTGCAGCCACCGAACTTCATGAAGACCAGCCCGTTCGCGGTCAGCGCGAAGATGTGGTACAGCGGCAGGGCGGTGATGATCCACTCCTTGCCCATCTCGATGCCCGACGCGCTGATCCAGGCCGAGGCCTGCTGCATGTTGGCGATCAGGTTGCGGTTGGTCAGCATCGCGCCCTTGGCCACGCCGGTGGTGCCGCCGGTGTACTGCAGGAAGGCGATGTCGTCGTGGTCGATCTCGACCTTGGGCAGGCTGTGGCGGCTGCCGAGCTTGAGCGCCTGGCGGAAGCGCACCGCGCCCTTGAGATGGTAGTTGGGCACCATCTTCTTGATGTACTTCAGCACGAAGTTGACGATCACGCCCTTGGCGCCGAGCAGGTCGCCCAGGCCGGTGGTGACCACATGCTTGACCGGCGTATCGGCGATGACCTGTTCGACGGTGTCGCCGAAGTTGTCGACCACCACCAGCGCGGTCACGCCGGCGTCGATCAGCTGGTGCTTGAGCTCGCGCGCGGTGTACAGCGGGTTGACGTTGACCACGGTCAGGCCGGCGCGCAGCACGCCGAAGGTGGCCACCGGGTACTGCAGGCAGTTGGGCATCATCAGGGCGACGCGGTCGCCCTTCTTGAGCTTGAGCTCACCCAGCAGGTAGGCCGCGAACTGTTCGACCAGCGCGTCGGTCTCGCCATAGGTGAGGACCTTGCCGAAGCTGGAGTAGGCGGGACGGTCGCGGAACTTCGCGACGGAAGCGTCGAAGACCGAAGCTACCGAATGGAACTCGTTGACGTCGATTTCGGCGGGAACGCCTTTCGGATAGCTCTGCAGCCAGGGACGATCCAGACTCATATTCCCCCTCCAGGAATCGTGATGTATTAGGTTCCGACCCTGAGCGTATCGACAACGGCCGGTCATTGCAGCATACCCCGCCGTAGGGAAAACGCGAAGAGGCCCCGGAGAGCCTCTTTGCTGGGTAGTGCCGGCCGCTGGCCGGCATCTGCGCTGGACAGGCCATCCGATGGATGCCGGCCAGCGGCCGGCACTATCGTGGCCCCAAGCGGGCCGCCTGCGTCAACCCTGCTTGCGAACGGGTGCGCCGTTGGCCTTGTAGTACGGCGCGGTGCTGCGGGCCAGCGGCGTGCGGCCGCGGATCACGTCGGCCAGCTTCTCGGCCATCATGATGGTCGGCGCGTTGAGGTTGCCGGTCACCACCTGCGGCATGATCGAGGCATCGACGATGCGCAGGCCTTCCAGGCCGTGCACGCGACCCTGGCCATCGACCACCGCCATCGGGTCATCGGCATGGCCCATCTTGTTCGAGCAGGACGGGTGGTAGGCGGTCTCGGCATGCTCGCGCACGAACGCATCGATCTGTGCATCGGTCTGCAGTGCACTGCCCGGCGAGATCTCGCGGCCGCTGTACGGGGCCAGTGCCGGCTGCGCGAAGATCTCGCGGGTGATGCGGATCGCCGCGCGGAATTCGCGCCAGTCCTGCTCGTGCGACATGTAGTTGAACAGGATGCTCGGATGTTCGCGCGGATCCTTCGAGCGCACGTGGATGCGGCCACGGCTGGGCGAGCGCATCGAGCCGACGTGCATCTGGAAGCTGTGCGCCTTGATCGGGTTGGAGCCGTTGTAATTGATCGCCACCGGCAGGAAGTGGTACTGCAGGTTCGGCCAGTCGAATTCGGCGTCGCTGCGGATGAAGCCACCGGCCTCGAACTGGTTGCTGGCGCCGATGCCGGTGCCCAGGAACAGCCACTCGGCACCGATCGCCGGCTGGTTGTACAGCTTCAGCGCCGGGGCCAGCGAGACCGGCTTCTTGCACTCGTACTGCAGGTACATCTCAAGGTGGTCCTGCAGGTTGGCGCCGACGCCGGGCAGGTGGTGCACCAGGTCGATGTCGAGGCTGCGCAGCAGGTCGGCCGGGCCGACGCCCGAGCGCTGCAGGATCTGCGGCGAGGCGATGGCGCCGCCGCACAGCAGCACCTCGCGGCGGGCGGTCGCACGCTGCGGCTGGTCGTTGTGCAGCCACTGCACGCCCACCGCACGCTTGCCCGAGAACAGGATGCGGTCGGTCAGCGCGTGGGTGACGATGGTCAGGTTCGGGCGCGGCTTGGCCAGGTCCAGGTAGCCGCGGGCGGTGCTGGAGCGACGGCCCTTCGGGGTCACCGTGCGGTCCATCGGGCCGAAGCCTTCCTGCTGGTAGCCGTTGAGATCGTCGGTGCGCGGGTAGCCGGCCTGCACGCCGGCCTCGACCATCGCAGCGAACAGTTCGTTGTTGCCGGCCTTGGGCGTGGTCACGCGCAGCGGGCCGTCACCGCCGTGGTAGTCGTTGGGGCCGATGTCACGGGTTTCGGCCTTGCGGAAGTAGGGCAGGCAGTCCAGGTAGGTCCAGTCTTCCAGGCCGGGCATGCTGGCCCAGTTGTCGTAGTCCATCGCATTGCCACGGATGTAGCACATGCCGTTGATCAGCGACGAGCCGCCCAGGCCCTTGCCGCGGCCGCAGTCCATGCGGCGGTTGTTCATGAAGGGCTCCGGATCGGTCTTGTACGCCCAGTTGTAGCGCTTGCCCTGCAGCGGGAAGGCCAGTGCGGCCGGCATCTGGGTACGGAAATCGAACCGGTAGTCCGGGCCACCGGCTTCCAGCAGCAGCACGCTGACATCGGCATCTTCGGTGAGGCGGGTGGCCAACACGTTGCCGGCCGAACCGGCGCCGATGATGATGTAGTCGTACTCGTTATGGGTGCTCATGGGTGTCTCCTGCAGGCCGCGACGCACTGCGGGCAGGCGTCGCGGCGGAATGTCGGATCGGCGCGATGGCCGGACGAAGGGGCGTGCTGGCGGCGCGCCGGTCAGAACACGCTGGCGTAGTCGCCCAGCTCGACCTGCACCGACTTGATGCGGGTGTAGTGGCCGAGGGTCGAGATGCCGTTCTCGCGGCCGACGCCGGATTCCTTGTAGCCACCGACCGGCATTTCGGCCGGCGATTCACCCCAGGTGTTGATCCAGCAGATGCCGGCTTCCAGGCGATGGATGATGCGGTGGGCGCGGCTGATGTCCTTGCTGACCACGCCGGCGGCGAGGCCGAAGGTGGTGTCGTTGGCGCGGCGCACCACTTCGTCTTCGTCGTCGTAGGCGAGGATGCTCATCACCGGCCCGAAGATCTCTTCCCGGACAATCGTCATGTCGTCGCGGCAATCGGAGAACACGGTCGGCAGCACGTAGGCACCGTTGGCCAGCGCGCCTTCGGTGGCACGGCCGCCGCCCACCAGCAGGCGGGCGCCCTCGGCCTTGCCGCTTTCGATGTAGCGCAGCACGTTTTCCATGTGCGGGAAACTGGTCAGCGGGCCGAAGTTGGTCTCGGCGGCCATCGGGTCGCCGATGCGGATGCGCTTGACGCGCTCGACAACGGCGGCCTCGAACGCGGCCAGCATGGTGCGCGGCACGAACACGCGGGTGCCGTTGGTGCAGACCTGGCCGGAGCTGAAGAAGTTGGCCATCACCGCGATGTCGGCGGCGCGGTCCAGGTCGGCGTCATCGCAGATCACCAGCGGCGACTTGCCGCCCAGCTCCATGGTCACTTCCTTCAGCGACGAGGACGCCGCGCTGGCCATGACCTTCTTGCCGGTGGCGACGCCGCCGGTGAAGGAGATCTTCTCGATCACCGGGTGCTCGGTCAGCCACTGGCCGATCTCGCGGCCCGGGCCCTGCACGACGTTGAACACACCGGCCGGCACGCCGGCTTCGGTGTAGATCTCGGCCAGCCGGATCGCGGTCAACGGGGTCACTTCGGACGGCTTGAACACCATCGCGTTGCCGGCGGCCAGGGCGGGGGCGGACTTCCACATGGCGATCTGGATCGGGTAGTTCCAGGCGCCGATGCCGGCCACCACACCCAGCGGTTCGCGGCGGGTGTAGAAGAAGCTCGATTCGCGCAGCGGCAGCTGGATGCCTTCGATGGCGGTGGCCAGGCCGGCGTAGTACTCGACCACGTCGGCACCGGTGACGATGTCCACCGTGGTGGTCTCGGCCAGCGCCTTGCCGGTGTCCAGCGTTTCCAGGTGGGCCAGCTCGTCGTTGCGCTCGCGCAGGATCTCGACGGCGCGGCGCAGGATGCGCGAACGCTCCATCGCGGTCATTGCCGCCCATGCCTTCTGGCCCTCGGCCGCGCTCTGCACGGCGCGCTCGACGTCGGCCTGGCTGGCAACCTGCACTTCGGCGATCACCTCACCGGTGGCCGGGTTGACGGTCTTGAAGGTCTTGCCGCTGGTGGCATCGACGCGCTGGCCGTGGATGTAGAGCTGTTGGACGGGCAGGGTGGTCATGGGGCGTACTCCTTGGAAGGGGGCGGGTGCTGAAGCGCTTATAGCGCGGCAGCCTGCAACTGGAAGTCGATGTAGCCGTAGGCGATGCGCCGGGACTTGTCGGCGTTGAACTGGCCGCCGACCAGGCTGCCGCGCAGCCACAGGCCGTCGATCATCGCGGCCAGGCCACGGGCGGCCAGGCGCGCCTGCGGATGGGGCAGCAGGCGGTTGAACTGGTGGCACAGGTTGGAGAACAGGCGCTGGTCGTTGGCGCGCTGCAACCGGGCCAGTTCCGGCTGATGCATGCTGGCGGCCCAGAACGTGAGCCAGACGCGCATCGCGGTACCGTTGATCTGGCTGTCGTCGAAGTTGCCATCGACGATGGCACGCAGCTGCTCGCGGGGGTCATCGCTGGCCTCGGCGCGGTAGCGGGCGACGGCGTCCTTCAGTTCGCGCAGGATCTGCCGCATTGCAGCATTGAGCAGGCCGTCCTTGTCTCCGAAGTAGTGGGCGACGATGCCGCTGGACAGCCCTGCCTTCTTCGCGATGGTGGCGACGGTCGCGTCGGCCATGCCGATCTCGTCGATGGTCTGGAAAGTGGCCCGGATCAGCTGTTCGCGCCGTACCGGTTCCACGCCTTTCTTCGGCATTGTCTCTCCACGGTTTGCGACCCGAACGATCGGGTTGCCGGCCATTATGCTTTTTATTGATTGAACGTTCAATCAATAAACCCTAGGATGCGCTCGCGCCCCACGCCATGGGCCCGGTTTTCCGGTCCGGCCCCGCCCATGTGCTCCCCCGGACTGATGAGACGATCCCATGTCTTCCCTGGCTCATCCCAAGCGTTCGCCCCTGCGCTTGAACCGTTTTGTCTTCCTCAGCTCATCGGTGTCGATCGGCATCCTGGGGCTGCTCACCGTTCTTTATCCCGAAGGCAGCGAGCACTGGCTGCAATGGGCGCAGGCCGAGGTCTCTGCCGCGTTCGGCTGGTGGTACATGCTGCTGATCGTGCTGTGCCTGGGTTTCGTGCTGTGGCTGGCGTTCTCGCCTTACGGCCGCATCCGCCTGGGCCACAACGAGGAATCACCGGCCTTTGGCTACGTTGCCTGGGTCTCGATGCTGTTCTCGGCCGGCATCGGCATCGCGCTGCTGTACTACGGCGCCTACGAGCCGCTGGACCATTTCCTGCACCCGCCCGGGCAGCCTGGCGGCACCGTGGCCGCCGGCCGCGAGGCGATGGTGCTGACCTTCCTGCACTGGGGCCTGCATGGCTGGGCGCTGTATGCACTGGTCGGGGTGGCGCTGGGCTACTTCGCCTACCGCCGCGACCTGCCGCTGGCGCTGCGCTCGGCGCTGTACCCGATCTTCGGTGAGCGCATCCATGGCCGCATCGGCGACATGGTCGATGGCTTCGGCATCCTGGCCACGCTGATCTCGATGGTGACCAACCTCGGAATCGGCGCGCTGGTGGTGCAGTCCGGCCTGGTCTACCTGTTCCACATCCCGGATACGCCGCAGGTGCTGGTGGCCATCGTGCTGGTGATGATGGTGGTGGCCACCATCGGCGTGGTCGCTGGCGTGGAAAAGGGCATTGCGTGGCTGTCCAACCTCAACGTGCGCCTGCTGTGCGGCCTGCTGCTGTTCGTGCTGGTCACCGGCCCGACCCTGCACCTGTTCGACGGCCTGATCCAGAACACCGGCGATTATCTCGGCGCGTTCGTGCGCAAGAGCTTCGACATGTACCTCAACGATCCCAAGGGCCGTGAATGGATGGGGTCGTGGACGCTGTTCTACTGGGCGTGGTGGATCGCCTGGGCGCCGTTCGTCGGCCTTTTCGTGGCGCGCATCTCGCGCGGCCGCACCATCCGCGAAGTGATCATGGGCGTGCTGCTGATCCCGCTCGGCTTTACCCTGGCCTGGCTGTCGATCTTCGGCAACACCGCCATCGACCTGGTGCTCAACCATGGCCAGTCGATCCTGGGCGAGGTGGCCCAGCACGATGCGGCGATGACGCTGTTCAAGCTGCTGGAGTACCTGCCCGGCGCGCCATACGTGGCCGGTGCCGCGGTGGTGATCGGCTTCGTGCTGTTCCTGACCCCGGTCGATTCGGGCACGCTGATGATCGCCAACCTGTGCACCCGTCGCGTTGACGATGGTGTCGAAGATGGCCATGACGCGCCGATCTGGCTGCGCGTGTTCTGGGCGGCCGGCATCACCGTGGCCAGCGTCGGCCTGCTGCTGGCCGGCAATTTCAGTGCGATGCAGACGGCGGTGGTGCTGTGTGGCCTGCCGTTCTCGTTCACCCTGGCGTTCTACATGTGGGGCCTGTTGAAGGCGCTGCGCACCGACCCGGATGCGCCACGCAGGTAAGCGCTTCTGTAGAGCCGAGCGCAGGCTCGGCTCTAAGGGGGGGCATCGCAAACGGAAAGGGCCGGATCCGTGCGGATCCGGCCCTTTTTCGTTACTTGCTGGCCAACTGGCGCAGCACGTACTGCAGCAGGCCGCCATGACGGAAGTACTCGACTTCCTTCGGGGTCAGCAGCATCACCGAGACCTCGAAGGTCTTCTTCGTGCCGTCGGCCTTGGTCGCGGTGACCGTGGCGCGCTTGCTGGCACCGTCCTGCAGGCCGGTGATGTCGATCACTTCCGAGCCGTCCAGGCCCAGGCTCTGGGCGTTCTCGCCGTTGCGGAACTGCAGCGGCAGCACGCCCATGCCGACCAGGTTGGAGCGGTGGATGCGCTCGAAGCTCTCGGCGATGACTGCCTTCACCCCCAGCAGCAGGGTGCCCTTGGCCGCCCAGTCGCGCGACGAGCCGGTGCCGTATTCCTTGCCGGCCAGCACCACCAGCGGCACCTTGTCGGCCTTGTACTTCATGGCGGCATCATAGATCGCCAGCTTCTCCGGCTGGCCACCACCGGCGGGGTAGTACAGGGTGTTGCCGCCTTCCTCGCCACCGAACATCAGGTTCTTGATGCGGATGTTGGCGAAGGTGCCGCGGACCATCACGTCATCGTTGCCGCGGCGGCTGCCGTAGCTGTTGAAGTCGGCCGGCTGCACGCCGCGTTCCTGCAGGAAGCGGCCTGCCGGCGAGTCCTTCTTGATGTTGCCGGCCGGGGAAATATGGTCGGTGGTGATCGAATCGCCGAACAGGCCCATCACGCGCGCGCCGTGCACGTCGTCGATGCTGCCGGTCTGCATGGTCATGCCATCGAAGTACGGCGGGTTCTTGATGTAGGTGGACGCATCGCTCCACGCGTACAGGTTGCCGTCCGGCGAGGCGATGGTGTTCCAGCGGGTGTCACCCTTGAACACGTCGGCGTAGTTCTGCTTGAACATCTCCGGCCCGATGGTGGCAGCGATGACGTCGCCGATTTCCTTGTTGCTCGGCCAGATGTCGCGCAGGAACACCGGCTGGCCGTCGCTGCCCGTACCCAGCGGCTGGGTGGTCAGGTCGATGTCGGTGGTGCCGGCGATGGCGTAGGCCACCACCAGCGGCGGGCTGGCCAGGTAGTTCATCTTCACTTCGGGGTGCACGCGGCCCTCGAAGTTGCGGTTGCCCGACAGCACCGAGGTGACCACCAGGTCACCGGCGGCGATGCCGGCGCTGACCTCGGTCGGCAGCGGGCCGGAGTTGCCGATGCAGGTGGTGCAGCCGTAGCCGACCACGTAGAAGCCGATCTTCTCCAGTTCCTTCAGCACGCCGGCCTTTTCCAGGTAGTCGGTGACCACGCGCGAGCCCGGCCCGAGCGAGGTCTTCACCCACGGCTGGCGGTTCAGGCCCTTGGCGGCCGCGTTGCGGGCCAGCAGGCCGGCACCGATCATCACCGCCGGGTTGGAGGTGTTGGTGCACGAGGTGATGGCGGCGATGACCACCGCGCCATCCTTCAGCCGCACCTTGCGGCCTTCGATCTCGATGTCGGCGAAGCCCTTGGCCAGCTGCTCGTTGCCGACCGCCGCGCCGCCGCCTTCATTGACGAACGAGGACACATCATCACTGCGCTTGTCGCGGTTGCTGGTCATGCCGACCAGTGCTTCGCGGTAGTTCTTCTGCACGTCTTCCAGCAGCACGCGGTCCTGCGGGCGCTTCGGACCGGCCAGCGACGGCTTCACCGTGCCCATGTCCAGTTCCAGCGTGGTGCTGTACTGGGCGTGCGGGCTGCCCGGCTCGTGCCACAGGCCCTGCGCCTTGGCATAGGCCTCGACAAGGTTGATCTGCTCTTCGCTGCGGCCGGACAGGCGCAGGTAGTTCAGCGACTCGGCGTCGATCGGGAAGATGCCGCAGGTGGCACCGTATTCCGGGGCCATGTTGCCGATGGTCGCCCGATCGGCCAGCGGCAGGTGCTGCAGGCCATCACCGTAGAACTCGACGAACTTGCCGACCACGCCGAGCTTGCGCAGCATCTGGGTGACGGTCAGCACCAGGTCGGTGGCGGTGGCGCCCTCGGGCAGCTTGCCGGTCAGCTTGAAGCCGACCACCTGCGGGATCAGCATCGACGATGGTTGGCCGAGCATGGCCGCCTCGGCCTCGATGCCGCCCACGCCCCAGCCCAGCACGCCGATGCCGTTGATCATGGTGGTGTGGCTGTCGGTGCCGAACACGGTATCCGGGTAGGCCACGGCCTTGCCATCCTTGTCCGCGGTCATCACCACGCGGGCCAGGTTCTCCAGGTTCACCTGGTGGACGATGCCGGTGTTGGGCGGCACCACCTTGAAGTTGTCGAAGGCCTTCTGGCCCCAGCGCAGGAAGCCGTAGCGCTCCTGGTTGCGCTGGAATTCGATCTTGCCGTTGAGGTCCAGCGCGTCGGGCTTCCCGAACACGTCGACCTGCACCGAGTGGTCGATGACCAGTTCGGAGGGAATCTGCGGATTGATCTGCTCCGGCTTGCCGCCGAGCTTGACGACGGCGTCGCGCATCGCGGCCAGGTCGACCACGCAGGGCACGCCGGTGAAGTCCTGCAGGACCACGCGCGCGGGCATGAAGGCGATTTCGGTGTCCGGTTCGGCGGCCGGATTCCAGCGGGCCACGGCCTCGATGTGGTCCTTGCCGACGGTGATGCCGCCATCCTCGTGCCGGAGCAGGTTCTCCAGCAGGATCTTCATCGAGTAGGGCAGGTGGGAGATATCGAAGCGCTGGCCCAGCGTGGGCAGGCTGAAGTAGTCGTAGGTCTTGCCGCCGACGTTCAGCTGGCTGCGGGTGGAGAACGAATCGCTCATGCGGGGTAACTCCTTCTTGCGGATGGCTTGCAGTGGCCCGCGCATGGGCGGGCCTGCTTGCGGTCGCCGCGGGCCTGACGGCCCCGGTCATCCCAGTATGAACCCCGGACTGAATGGGTTCATCCGGGCCGGGCTCCGACCTGCGGCATCGGTTCCAGACTACAGCGGGAGGTGTATGGCGTATGTCACGTTTGTGGCCGATCCTTTGCGAGGCAAGGGCTGGCGGGGCGCCGGTCCTGTTCAGGGTGGAAGTATGCCCGGGGAAGTATGTATAATTTGTGCATACTCTGGAGGGCCTACCGATGGAAGCCACTGTTGCAGAACGCGGACAGATCACCCTGCCCAAGGCGGTGCGTGATGCCCTCGGCCTGACCAAGGGCACGCTGCTGAAGGTCGAGCTGGACGGCAGCCGCATCATCCTGCGCAAGAGTGTTGACGATGCCATTTCACGGGCGCGCGGCAAGTTCGCGCTGGACGGCTTCGAGTCGTCCGATGCGGCGGTGCGCGCGGTGCGCGACGAGGAATAAGCCGTGATGATCGCCGTCGATTCACCGGTACTGGTCGAGCTGCTCAGCAATGGCCCGCAGGCCGATGCCGTGGAAGCCATCCTCCGGCAGAGCCTGGTCGGCGGCCGCGTGGTGGTCTGCGGCGCGACCCTGGCCGAAGTCTGCGCATCGCTGCGCGGCGGTGCCGAGGTGCTCGAAGCGCTGGAAGAAATGGGCGTGCACTTCAACCCGATGGAAGCCAAGTCGGCACTGCGCGCCGGCGAGATGCACCGCCGTCATCGCCAGCGTGGCGGCAGCCGCCGCAGCCTGGATGAATTCATGGTCGGCGCCCACGCACTGCTGCAGTGCGATGGCCTGATCACCTGGAACGACACGTTTTACCGCGACTACTTCAAGGGCCTGAAGCTGATCGTGCCGCACGCCTGAGCCCACTTTTGATTTTTCAACCTACGCATTACCCGGGAGTTGTCATGTTGGAAGCCTACCGCCACCACGTCGCCGAGCGCGCTGCGCTTGGCATCCCGCCGCTGCCGCTGAGCGCGCAGCAGACGGCCGATGTCATCGAACTGCTGAAGAACCCGCCGCAGGGCGAGGCCGAGTTCCTGCTCGACCTGCTGACCCACCGCGTGCCGGCCGGCGTCGATGACGCGGCCAAGGTCAAGGCGTCGTACCTGGCGGCGATCGCCCTGGGCAGCGAGCAGAACCCGCTGATCAGCCGTGAGCGCGCCACCGAACTGCTGGGCACCATGCTCGGCGGCTACAACGTGGCCCCGCTGGTGCAGCTGCTGGACGACGCCAGCGTCGGCACCATCGCCGCCAACGGCCTGAAGAAGACCCTGCTGGTGTTCGATGCGTTCCATGACGTGCAGGAAAAGGCCAAGGCGGGCAATGACAACGCCCAGGCCGTGCTGCAGAGCTGGGCCGATGCCGAGTGGTTCACCAGCAATCCGGAAGTGCCGCAGAGCCTGACCGTCACCGTGTTCAAGGTGCCGGGCGAAACAAACACCGACGACCTGTCGCCGGCACCGGACGCGACCACCCGCCCGGACATTCCGATGCACGCCCTGGCGATGCTGAAGAACAAGCGCGACGATGCGCCGTTCACCCCGGAAGAAGACGGCAAGCGCGGCCCGATCCAGCAGATCTTGTCGCTGAAGGAAAAGGGCCACCTGGTTGCCTACGTCGGCGACGTGGTCGGCACCGGTTCCTCGCGCAAGTCGGCCACCAACAGCGTGCTGTGGTGGACCGGTGATGACATTCCGTTCATCCCGAACAAGCGCGCCGGTGGCGTCTGCCTGGGCGGCAAGATCGCACCGATCTTCTACAACACCATGGAAGATGCCGGCGCGCTGCCGATCGAGCTGGACGTATCGAAGATGGAGCACGGCGACGTCATCGAGCTGCGCCCGTACGAAGGCAAGGCGCTGAAGAACGGCGAAGTGATCGCCGAGTTCCAGGTCAAGTCCGACGTGCTGTTCGATGAAGTGCGTGCCGGCGGCCGCATTCCGCTGATCATCGGCCGTGGCCTGACCGGCAAGGCGCGCGAAGCGCTGGGCCTGGCCCCGACCGACCTGTTCCGCCTGCCGGTGCAGCCGGCCGATACCGGCAAGGGCTTCTCGCTGGCGCAGAAGATGGTCGGCCGCGCCTGTGGCCTGCCGGAAGGCCAGGGCATGCGCCCGGGCACCTACTGCGAACCGAAGATGACCTCGGTCGGCTCGCAGGACACCACCGGCCCGATGACCCGCGACGAGCTGAAGGACCTGGCGTGCCTGGGCTTCTCGGCCGACCTGGTGATGCAGTCGTTCTGCCACACCGCGGCTTACCCGAAGCCGGTGGACGTGAAGACCCACCACACCCTGCCGGAGTTCATCTCCACCCGTGGCGGCGTTTCGCTGCGCCCGGGCGACGGCGTGATCCACAGCTGGCTCAACCGCATGCTGCTGCCGGACACCGTAGGTACCGGCGGTGACTCGCACACCCGTTTCCCGGTGGGCATTTCGTTCCCGGCCGGTTCGGGCCTGGTCGCCTTCGCCGCTGCCACCGGCGTGATGCCGCTGGACATGCCGGAGTCGGTGCTGGTGCGCTTCAAGGGCAAGATGCAGCCGGGCGTGACCCTGCGTGACCTGGTCAACGCGATCCCGCTGTACGCGATCAAGTCCGGCCTGCTGACCGTGGCCAAGGCTGGCAAGAAGAACATCTTCTCCGGCCGCATCCTGGAAATCGAAGGCCTGCCGGAGCTGAAGGTCGAACAGGCGTTCGAACTGTCCGACGCCTCGGCCGAGCGTTCGGCCGCCGGCTGCTCGGTGCGCCTGAACAAGGAACCGATCATCGAGTACCTGACCAGCAACATCACGCTGCTGAAGTGGATGATTGCCGAGGGTTACCAGGATCCGCGTTCGCTGCAGCGTCGCATCGAGAAGATGGAAGCCTGGCTGGCCAACCCGCAGCTGCTGGAGCCGGATGCCGACGCCGAGTACGCCGCCGTCATCGAGATCGACCTGGCCGACATCCACGAGCCGATCGTGGCCTGCCCGAACGACCCGGACGACGTGAAGACCCTGTCCGAAGTGGCCGGGGCCAAGATCGACGAAGTGTTCATCGGTTCGTGCATGACCAACATCGGTCACTTCCGCGCCGCGGCCAAGCTGCTGGAAGGCAAGCGTGACCTGCCGACCCGCCTGTGGGTGGCCCCGCCGACCAAGATGGACGCCTCGGAGCTGACCAAGGAAGGCGTGTACGGCACCTTCGGCGCCACCGGCGCGCGCATGGAAATGCCGGGCTGCTCGCTGTGCATGGGCAACCAGGCGCAGATCCGTGAAGGCTCCACTGCGATGTCGACCTCGACCCGCAACTTCCCGAACCGCCTGGGCCGCAACACCAACGTGTACCTGGGTTCGGCGGAACTGGCGGCAATCTGCTCGCGCCTGGGCCGCATCCCGACCAAGGAGGAGTACATGGCCGATGTGGGCGTGATCGCCGCCAGCGGCGCCGAGATCTACCGCTACATGAACTTCGACCAGATCGAGGAATACCAGGACGTGGCCAAGACGGTCGCTGCCTGATGCGGTAGTGCCGGTCGCTGGCCGGCATCCCGTTGAAATGAAAAACCCCCGGTGAGAGCCGGGGGTTTTCTTGTTGTGCACCGGGCTGGACTTTCCGCTTCGTATGTTGGAGTACACGGATGTCGCAGGATCGATTGAAAGGGATTCGAACCCGCTGCCGGCGCTGCGTTGGCAGTGCGGTGGTGCTGGCCACGCTGATGATGGCCCACAGCGCCATGGCGCAGCAGGAGACGCAGCAAATTCGCCCCGCGCGCGTATCGGCGTCGATCGTGATGGAGACCAAGCACAACAACCCGCCGCGCTATCCGTCGCAGGCCTTTCGCGAGGAGAAACAGGGCGAAACGATCCTGATGGTGAAGGTGGCTGCCGATGGACAGTGGCTTGACGCGATCGTTCTGGAGAGCAGCGGCTGGCCGGAGCTGGACGAGGCCGCGCAGGTGGCGACTCGCAAGTGGCGATACCTGCCGGCGAGCGAAGACGGTGTGCCGGTGCCCGGAGAGATACGCGTACCGGTGTCGTTCAAGCTGTGATGCTGCGCGCAGCCGCAAGCCTGGGGCGAGCGGCGCTGCTACTGGCAGCTTTGATACCCGCCTGGGCCAATGAACCCGTGCCGCCGGCAACGCAGGCGAGCCACGAGGGCGACGCTGATACCCGGTGAGTGCCGCCGAACGCCGCGTGTATATGCTGCAGGAGCAGTTTCTGGAGATCGCCCGTGCCAACGCGGTGCGGTCAGAGGCTGCCGAGAAGGTGGAAATCTACGCTTCGGTCGATGCGGAATCCCAACGCCAGCATCCGATGCAGCTTGAGAACTACCAGAAGCCTGAGCGCGGTGACGGCGCGGCCACCCTGCTGGTGGACGTAGACGAGCAGGGCCGCCCGGTTGCCGTGGACGTTGCGCGCGACAGCGGATCGGCGGTGCAGGATACGGCGGCTGTGGAGGCGGCGTATCGATGGAGCTACAACGCGGCCAGCAGGGACGGCGTACCGGTGCGTGGGAAGGTGCGGATCACGATGTGGGGGCCGTAACTGCGACTGCATGATGCAGCGGTGCCGCGCATTGCCCGGCAGGCAGTTGAAGCGGTGCCCCCTGGCGCATTCCTGAGTTATCTGCTACTGGATGGTCCAGTTGGCCGTGCCCTGAAGGCGCTTCCCGGCAAAGCGCACATTGCCCGCAGTGGTGCTGCCGGCCAGCGGCCGGCACTACCAGTATCGGGTGAGCAGGGTCAGCGGCTGGCCTGCACCTGCTGCATGCGATCAGCTGCGCGCCAGCGCCAGCAACCGCTCGGCGATCCGCTCCAGCGGCACCTGTTCCTCGGCCGCGCCCAGCTTGAACGCGGCACCCGGCATGCCCCAGACCACGCTGGTCGTTTCGTCCTGCACCAGCGTCGGCGCGCCGGCCTGGCGCATTTCCAGCAGGCCGCGCGCGCCGTCGTCGCCCATGCCGGTGAGGATGGCACCGATCGCATTGCCACCGGCGCTCTGCGCGACCGAGCGGAACAGCACGTCCACCGCGGGCTTGTGGCGGTTCACCGCGGGGCCGTCGTCGACGCGGCAGCGCCAGCGCGCACCGTCGCGGATGATCCGCAGGTGCTTGCCGCCCGGCGGCAGGTAGGCGTGGCCGGGCAACACCGCTTCGCCGTCGCTGGCCTCGCGCACGGCCATCGCCGAGTGGCGGTCCAGTCGCTCGGCGAAGGCACTGCTGAAGCTGGCCGGCAGGTGCTGGGTCATCACCACGGCGGGCGCGTCGGCAGGCATGCCTTCCAGTACCACGCGCAGCGCTTCGGTGCCGCCCGCCGAGGAGCCGATCGCGATCAGCCGGTCGGTGGTGCGGAACTGCGGAGCGGCGGGGCGCATCACGGGCGCGGCGTCCAGCAGGAGTTTCGGTGCGGCGGCACGCACCAACGGGCGGACGCGTGAGCGCGCCGCCATCTTGACCTTGGCGATGATCTCGTCGGCGTAGCCTTGCAGGCCGCGGGCCACGTCCAACTTCGGCTTGGAAACGAAATCCACGGCGCCCAGCGCCAGTGCCTGCAGGGTGGTGTCGGCGCCGCGCTCGGTCAGCGAGGAGATCATCACCACCGGCAACGGGTGCAGGCGCATCAGGTTTTCCAGGAACGCCAGCCCGTCCATGCGCGGCATTTCCACGTCCAGGGTGATCACGTCCGGGGCCAGTCGCTTGATCTTTTCACGGGCCAGCAGCGGGTCGGCGGCGGTGCCGACCACGTCGATGGCCGGATCGCTGGACAGGATCTCGGTGAGCATCTGGCGCACGACGGCGGAGTCGTCGACGATCAGCACCCGGCAGGGAGCGTTGCCGGTGAAGGTCATTCGAACAGCTCCACGCCACCGGTGACCGGCGCCTTGGACAGGCGCGCACGCACGGCCGATTCGGTGGCGGCCACCTCCGCCTCATGTGCATGGGGCAGGCGCTGCACCACCACGCGGCCGGTGTCGGCGAAGAACCAGATCTTGCGCGGATGGATGCCGCACAGGTCCTCGGCGATGATCGGGATGTGCTCGGCCTGCAGGTACTGGCGCACGAATTCGGCGTTGCGGGTGCCCACTGGATTGCTGGTGAAGCCCTTGAGAACGTTGGCGCCGCCGAACACCTTGGCTTCGATGCGCTTGCGGTGGGCGCCCCGCTTGAGCATGTCGTTGATCAGCAGTTCCATCGCGTAGCTGCCGTAGCGCGCCGGCGCACCATCGCCGGCGTTGCCCTCGGGCAGCAGGAAATGGTTCATGCCGCCGATCTTCAGCACCGGGTCGCGCAGGCACGCCGCCACGCACGAGCCCAGGGTGGTGGTCAGCGCGGTGGTGTCATCGACCACCAGGTACTGGGTCGGCAGCAGCTTGGCGGCAATGGTCTGGAAGCGCGCATCCTGGTAGCGCATCACATCGTCGGTACGCAGCGAAGCGTTCATGCGCCGGCCTTCGCTGCACGGCGGTACAGGGTGCGGCCGCAGGGCTGGATCAGATCGGCGGCGTGCAGGTAGTTCTCCGAGTGGCCGGTGTAGAGCAGGCCGTCGTCGGCCAGGTGCTGGACCAGGCGACCGAGGATGGCGCGCTGGGTGGGCTTGTCGAAGTAGATCATCACGTTGCGGCAGAACAACGCATCGAACGGGCCACCGACGTCGTAGCGCGGAGCGAGCAGGTTCAACGGGCGGAACTCGATCAACTCGCGCAGCGCCGGCAGTACGCGGCACTGGCCCTCATTCGGACCGCTGCCCCGCTGGAAGTAGCGGCGGCGCAGGTCCGGATCGAGGCTGGCGACGCGATCGATGTTGTAGACGCCGCGGCCGGCGGTGGCCAGCACCTGGGTATCGACGTCGGTGGCGATGATGCGCACCGGCGGCTTCAGGGTGCCGAAGGCCTCGCAGGCGGTGATCGCCATCGAGTAGGGCTCTTCGCCGGTGGACGCCGCGCACGACCACAGCAGCAGCGGGGTGCGGCTGGAGCGCTGCTGGAGTTCTTCGCGCAGCTTGTCGAAGTGGTGCGGCTCGCGGAAGAACGAGGTCAGGTTGGTGGTCAGGGCATTGGTGAACGCCTGCCACTCGTCGCCGTCCTCCTGTTCCAGATGGTCCAGGTACTGCTGGAAGCTGCGCATGCCCAGCGTGCGCAGGCGGCGCGACAGGCGGCCATAGACCATGTCGCGCTTCGCCGGGGCGAGGGCGATGCCCACGCGCTGGTAGATCAGGTCGCAGACGCGGCGGAAATCACGGTCGGCGAACTCGAATTCGCGCGGGCCGGTAACGATGGGAGTAGGACTTTGCACGGGGGACGTGTCCATCGGCGGAGGCGGTGGCCGAAGCCACCGCAGTGGGTCAGAATTCCTGCCAGTCGCTGTCGCTGGCAACGAAGGTGCCGCTGCCGCCTGCGCGCCGCGCCGGTGCTGGCACGCTGGCGGGCTGCGGGCGCGCTGCAGGGGCCGCGCGGGCGGGCTCGACGCGCGCGGCCGCGGCCTTCATTGCAGCAGCCACCTGGTTGTCGAGGCGGAAGATCGCCACCGCGTCTGCGAGCTGCGCGGCCTGCTCTTCCATGGCGCGTGCGGCGGCGGTGGCTTCCTCCACCAGCGCGGCGTTCTGCTGGGTGGTCTCGTCCATCTGCACCACGGTCTGGTTGACCTGCTCGATGCCGGCGCTCTCTTCCTGCGAGGCGGCGGAGATCTCGGCCATGATGTCGGTCACGCGCTGCACCGAGGCGACGATCTCGCCCATGGTGCTGCCGGCCTGGTGGACCAGGCTGGAGCCTTCGGCGACCTTGCCGACCGAGTCGTCGATCAGGCCCTTGATCTCCTTGGCGGCCGCGGCCGAGCGCTGGGCGAGGGTACGCACTTCGCTGGCGACCACGGCGAAACCGCGGCCCTGTTCGCCGGCACGCGCGGCTTCCACTGCGGCGTTCAGCGCCAGGATGTTGGTCTGGAAGGCGATGCCATCGATGACGCTGATGATCTCGGCGATCTTCTTCGACGAGGCTTCGATGGCCGACATGGTGGTGACCACCTGGCCGACCACCTCACCGCCCTGCGAGGCGACGCCGTGCGCGCCGATGGCCAGCTGGTTGGCCTGGCGGGCGTGCTCGGCG